>DATBLC010000111.1:0-27094 GCA_036555515.1 Binatia bacterium | reverse complement strand
ACGCGGATATTGGAAAAATAGAGTGATGGAGTAATGAAGTATTGGAGATTCCGGACCCGTCACTCCAAACACTCCATAACTCCGATTCTCGAGTTCGTAGCCTGGATGGAGTGAAACGGAATCCAGGACAAGACGCCCCGGCAGAGAGATCGCGGTCTCATCGCCCGGTACGAATTATCAGGACTCATCATCGAGCCACGTACTCGCGGCATACCAGGGCGCCGCCAGGAGGAACTGTCCTGGGGCATGGTTGACATAGTAGAGGCCACCATGGGGGAAGACATTGAACAAATAGCGAAAGGAGGCGGTGTTCGTATCGAGATTTTCGAAGACACTTTCGCTCACGCCCTCTTTCATACTGCCGTGGACAAAATACAAGCGCCCCCGTTCCACCAACGCTTCGACGACCGCTCCTTGGAGGCTGAACGGAATTTGCTCTACCGCGGCGAAGAGCAGCCAGCAAAACACAAATACGGACAGTGCTATCCAGCGGTCGCGATGGCGCTCGCCCACGTGCTGCGCGGCGGGAAGATCGATTGTCTCAGCCATGTTACGAATGTGGTTTTGGCGCGAGCTCCAGATATCGGGCTAACATCCGACGACCACAGTCTATATTGACCTAAGAATCGCGCTCTCTTTTGGCCATGAACCAAGCTATTGTTATCGCCGGCTTAACACACAAGGGTGCAGCATCGAAAGGATTTCCGTGGCCTTTCCGAATCCTCTGCAAATCACAACATACTATTGAATCGGGTTCAAACCACTGGTTCGTTTGGTGGGCAACCATTGTCGAGTTTCATGGGCCAATCCGTCGCCGGACAAGTAGACAACTAATATGAAGCTCCGATGTTTTGGTTCGGCTATCGAGGCTCGAAATCAGGCGATGTGGCATGCTTGACATTCAACTCGATGTTCTGAATTACTTGAAGCGAGCGATCCCTTTTCTTTACCACTAGGGGTACCCTCGACCGCGACCTGGACTTGATTTGTTTTAAATAGCGCAAACCGTGGCCAAAGATATCCAAGGGCAAAGGGGTGACGGAACGAGCGGCATCGCCGCCTGGCTCGTCAGCCGGCAAGGGGCAATTAGCGGGGTTTTCAGGGAATCGCAACTCCTGCGGTCTAATTTGGCGATTCTGGCCATTGCCTGGAGCGCGATCGCAACGCTGGAGTTCGCGCTTTATGTTTCAATCCCGCGCACCGCCTTCCATAGCCAGGATCTACCGTTTGGCGCACGCCTCCTGCTATTTTGCCATTCCTTGACCGTTCTCACATTGTTTTTGCTTTTTGTCGGCTTTGCAATAATGGTTGCACTCTCCTGGTGCCGTCGATTTTTCTCCGGCCGGCACGGCGTGCGTTTGGTCGGGCGTCTCTTCATCATGCTCCCGGTGTGGTTGCTGCTGATCTATTACGGCGCTAGCTGGGGACTGTTCTGGCAAACCGGAAGTTTTATCGGCCGCCAGGTATACATTTTCGTCGCCCCACATCCGCTCCAAGTATTTCACTGGGTTGACTTCGACATCGCCTTCACAATCGTGGCGGTCGCAGGCGCCGGGGCTTTCGCGCTTACTATGCTGATCCCGGGCTGGACGGCGCGCCAATCCAGTGTATCTCAGGAGACTCTGATTCGGATCTGGAGCTGGGCGATTGGATTATTCGTGATGGGAGCTTTCTTGGGCAATCTTTATAGCCGCGGGGGCGAACGTCAGTTCATGCGCGCGGGAATAATTTATGCCAGGAACCAAGAGAACAGAACGGGCCCGTTTTCTTACATTCTCGCCGATCTAACAAAATTCACCGGAAACGCCACCGGAGATCTGCCCGTCGACAATAGTTTTCAAATCTCTCAGCGGCCGGTCATATCCTTCCACCAGTACGAGGCCCTAGCGGAGCAAAAAAAAACCCATGGATGGAATGTGCTGCTGCTCACGGTCGAATCGCTACGCGCCGACCAACTTCGAGCTTATGGCGGCAATCGAGATGTGATGCCAGCGCTGGAAAAACTCGCGAACGAAGCACGCGTTTTTTTGAACACCTACACACAATCAGGCCATACGAATTATGCAACGATAATTCCCTTATCGTCTCATTACCCGTTGCGCTCGGCAACCGCACACGTTTATCCCAAAAATCCGACCTATCCGCGGGTCTTGATCTACGACGTGCTAAAGGTTTTGCGCTATCGCACGGCGATCTTCTCTTCGTCAAACGAAAACTGGGGAGGAATGATCAATTACCTTGAAACAGGTGGGCTTGATCGATTTATTCATGCGGCCAACTCAAAAAAGCCGACCTATCTCATGCAAGGAGATACTGGATTCGCTATCTGGGCGAGGGAAACCAAGCATGCCGGTAGTCTTGACGACCGTTCCACTGTGGATGAAGCGATTCAATGGATCGACAACACCGGCAACGAACCTTTCTTCGTCGCCATGAATTTGCAGAACAGCCATCTTCCTTATCCCGTGCCGCCGGATTTTCCACGCCGTTTTGGCCCGGCAAAACTCGACTTCACCATCCGCTTCGCCCAGTTCCCCAAGGACAAGAGTCAAGTGGTCAAAGACGTTTACGCCGATAGTCTGGCCTACGTGGATTCTCAGATCGGGCGCTTGTTTCAACACCTAAGAAACAAAAATAAGTGGGACAACACTTTGATCGTCGTTACCGGCGATCACGGCCAGGCTTTTTATGAACATGGCTTCGCATCTCACGCAAGTGCGATTTTCGACGAGGTTATGAAGGTGCCCCTTTTGATTCGCGCGCCCGGACTCAAAGCCGGACTCGATAATCGCCTGGCGCAGCATGTGGACATCGCGCCGTCGATTCTAGGCCTGCTCGGGCTCCCTGTGCACCCGAGCTTTCAAGGAATCGATCTCTTCAATACGCGCCCGGATTCAAAGCGGTCAGCGTATCTGGTTGCGCAAACTCCCGATGCCTATCAGTACGGTATCGTTCGTTCAGGCCTCAAGCTTATTTACGACGAGCCGGAGCGAGAGTATTTGCTTTTCAACGTCGCTACGGACCCAGGAGAAAAAACTGATATTGCGTCTGCCCAACCGGAACTAGTCAAGGAACTGGCGCAACGCCTAAACACCTGGCGTAAACTGCAGATCGACTATTATTCAGACCCTGGGCTTCAAGCCCGCGAATATCCACCTATTCTTAAGGACTGATTGGCACAATCTCCCCTCCGGGGGCAAGAACCGAAGAGACGACGCGATCCACGAGTGTAGCAGGATATTTATGGCTAAACATGAGAGGCGCCTTCGCGTCGAGCGGATCAGATAATCAACGGCTTGGACGATTTCACCAAATCGTGCACTTCACTTTCGAACCATCGATCTTCAACGGCACAGCGTGGCAAAAAGAAAAAAGCGAGATCAGAAGGCAAGACTTGAAAAATCACCCGTCCCTGGCCAAGGACGGGCGAAAGCTGGCTTCGGCCTGTCAGGGAATCGAACCTGCCTGGTATGGACTGGGACCATTTTTTTGATCCATGCACTGGGTCTGGCGTTCTTGTTTAATCCAGTCCAGGGGATTTTTGACAGCGCGCCCCTTATCGATCAAGATTGGGGTCTTCACTTTCACCATCTTCAATCAATGGATGCCTTCTGGCGCGGGGACCGACGCCTCTGGGGTTACAATCCGCTTTTCATGGCCGGCTATCCTTCCAACACGATTCAAGATTTGAGCATCAAGATCTTCGAGCTTTCTGCCCTATTTCTTTCATCTCTCGCGCTCGCTTCGATTCAATGGTTCAAGCTCCTGGCGTTTCTTGCCGTCGCGTCCGTGCCGTGGCTGGGTTATTTCGCGGCGCGCAATCTATGGGAGCAGGACGAATTCAAAACAATGGCGCCACCCATGGCCGCGTTATTCGGCACCGCTTACTGGTGGAACTCCCTGCCGAGGGAGATGTTTTTCTACGGCATGATCGGTTTTCCCGTGGCATGCTACCTGGCTCTCTGGGGAATTTCGCTGGTTTATCGCATGGCGCAGCAAACCGCCGATTGGAATCCGGCGTTTCTCGGCTGGCTTGTTTTTGCCGTAATCTTCCCGTCTTTCCATGTCCAAACCGCAATTATTTTTTTTCCTCTGCTTGCGGCGTTACTCATAGTCCAACCTGAATTGTTCAGAAGCCGTTTCATATTTTGGTTACTCGCCGCGGCAGTGTTGTCGCTTGTGGTTAATCTGCCTTGGCTGGTTCCAGCCCTTTCTCACCTGAAGGACGACGTTTCGTTGGGCATCGTCGAGGAGCTCGCCATATTCGCCAGCGCCGATCCATTGTTGTTTTTGAAAGACTATATTGGGCCGCAAAATTTTTGGAGCTTTCGCTCGACATGGGCGGAAAAGGGCTTGCGCCTGGCGTTGCTTGCGCTAGGAGCGGTCGGGGTCGTCCAGCTTCTCGGTAGCAAACAAAAATCTCTTGGCATCATGCTCGCCGCCGGCCTGGCGGCGCTTTTTAGCATCAGTTACTTTGGCTCCCTGCTTCCCCTCCTGAAAGCCTGGCAGCCGCTACGCTTCAAGGTTGCCTATGATTTATTATTGGCACTCGCGGCCGCATTCGCGGTGGCTTCCTGGGCTCGCCGTCGAAATTCCGTATCGGCTCCCGTCATTATCTTGCCATTGATCTTTGCCGGAGCCGCGTTTCTGTTCAATCTCGCGGCGACCGAGTCTCAGGGCACAATGCGGTTACGCACCGTGGTGCGGGCAGAAATCAACCAAATCGTTGACTGGATCAAAACCGAAACCCCCGCCAATGGGAGGGTTTTGTTCGAAGAGTCCGGCGATGAAACCGGTTTTGTCTATGACGGCATGTACCTGTCGTCTTTCGCGGCCCATTGGGGCGGCCGCGAGCTTATCGGCGGCCCCATCAATCTTTATAACGACCGCCATCATTTCGCCGCATTTCACTCCGGCAAACTGTTCAAACGAGACATTCATCGGCTAGGCGACGACGAGATCAGAAACTATTTTCGCCTCTATAATGTCGGCGCCGTTGTTGCGTTTCATCCTGCGTCCATTCAACGTTTGCAGTCCGTTGCCGGCCTAGTATCTCTCGATCGACGCATCGGTCCCGTGCATTTGATGAAAGTGAATCAACCTCTCAGCTGGTTTTTTCAAGGCGATGGCAGAGTCGAAGCCGCCCTCGGCCGGCTCAAAGTGAGTGACGTGAAAAGTCGAGAAATAATCCTCAAATATCACTGGGTCGAAGGACTCAAAAGCGTTCCACCGGCGAAAATGAGTTTCGTGTCGATGCTTGATGACCCGATTCCCTTCATCAAGATCGTTGAACCACCTGCCACTTTTACCCTCCAAATCGGAGATTAGTTGCGCCCCGCCGGCCATGCTACCGCGTCGCATGAGCGCAATCGATAGATTTACCCGGTCGCAATTGGTGCAAAGCATCGCCCGTTGACTCACTGGCCTTTCATCAACCGATGAGCTGCTTGGTAATGCCGCAAGGCTTCGTCTTTTTTTCCCTGCAGGGAGAGAACCTGCGCCAGGCTCTGATGCGCCGGGGCAAAGTCGCTACGAACGTTCAAAGCGTCGTTGAAGGCGCGCAGCGCTTCATCGAGCCGGCCAAGTTCCGCGTAAACGCTGCCCAGGTAGTAATGATATTCGACGGCGTCCGGCGCGAGCCGCACGGCCTGCAGCAGAGGACGAACAGCCTCCTCCGTCCGGCCTTGCTTGGCGAGGGCCACTCCCAAATTGACATGCGCTCTACCGAGCGATGGATTGAGCTCGATGGCTTTTTGAAAGTATCGAATGCCGTTGGCAAGATCGCCGCGTTCGGCGATTAATTGACCGAGATTGGCATGAACCTCCGCATAATTCGGATAAAGCCGCAGGGCTTCCTCAAAATGGCGCTGGGCCGCCTCGTACCTGCCCTGGCCCGCGTATAGATTGCCGAGATTGTAATGGGCCACGCCGTAGTCGGGCTCCAATTCGATCGCCTTGAGCGCTGTCTGGATCGCTTCCTTGACCTTGCCTTGCTTGTAATAAGCATTGGACAGGTTGTTATAACCCGCAGCGCCGGGGCCGCTGGAGCCGTAGAGCGGCCAGTTCACGATTATCGCGCTCGCAAGCAGGATCCCCGCCGCCGCCGACAACTGCCGGGGCGCCCGCTCCCTCAACAAGCTCACGAATTGCGCCAATCCCGCCCCCGCGAACAGCGCCAGTATGGGCACCAGCGGATACCGATAGCGGCCGAATATGTAAAACAGCGCGACACTCGCCGCCAGGGTCAAAACCATTGCATAGAGCAGCCACAAACGCCGCCATTGCGCGCGCGTAAACCAAACACCTGCCGCGGCTAGGGGCGCCAGGACGCCGAAATTGACGAACCAACCGAGGGTATTCAGTAACCACGACCACTGCCGGTAAACATAGAAATCGTCGGAATCTTCGACTTCGCGGGCGTTCCAAACCATCAGCCATTTCTTGCCCAGCAGTGCCAACCAAGCCGCTGGCTGCGCGCTAAGATAAACAATCGATTTTTTAAACCAGTAGTCCGACACTTCGCCCGCCGTCAGTGTCCGCCCCAGGTCTCTTTCGGCAAGGCGCTTGGCATCGCTTCCTTCTAGTTGCGCTTCGCCGATAATTTTTCTGACCGAGCCATACGTGCCATCGGCGGCGGTATTGTTGCCGATAAAAAAATTGGGGCCGAATTGCGCCGTCGTGAGTTTAAATTCTCCGCCGGCCACGAAATTGCGAAGACCCACGGGAAAGAGGACCAAGAGCAAGCCCGCAAAAAAGAGCGCGCTCCAACGAAGCCTCGCGGCCGGCGATTCGGAGCTAAACTGAATGGCAATCCAAAGGGGTACGACCGCTGCCAGCGCCAGCGCGTTCTCGCGCGATAATCCGAAAACGCCGAGCACGGCGCCGGCGGCGAGCCATAACGGCCACGGCGCTTTGTCATGCATTCTGCTGAAGAGCGCCAGCAACATCGAGAGCAGAAAAAGATCAAGCACGCTTTTTTCGATGAGCCCGTCAAAGAAAATCGCCGGAGCGTAACACGCGAGCATCAAGCCGGCCGCGATCCCGGCCTCGCGCGAAATCCAATTTCGACCGGCGAGAAAAATCAACCCGCAGGACAGCGCCCCCAACGCGATTTGCGCCAGGCGAATAATCCAAAGGTCGTGGCCAAAAAGCGTCTGCAGGATGCCAAGAAAATAGGGATACAGCGGCGCCTGATAGAAAACACCCGTGCCGAGCCAGTCGCCCGCAGCGATCCGCTGCGCCCACTCGTCGTAACCCCGACCGTCTCCGGCGAGTTCGCGGAAAAGCGGAATTGATTCGACCTGATTCAGATAGAGCAAGCGAAGCAGAAAGGCCGAACCGAAGATAATCAGGAACCATACTTTATCGGTGGCTCCGGCTGAATTCGGTTTTGTTTCGACACCAAGACGCCGGGACGGTTGGCGGGAAGGTTTACGACGCGCGCTGGCTGGCTTCTTTTGGTTCGCGGCTAAAGCGCGTATCGTCGCGTTTTCACCGCCGCGCTGCTTACTTGACTTCGGTGTTTTTGTCGGAGTATTGCTTTTCATTCAAGAGCTAATTTCCGTTACCGAGCATTGACTTGGTTGCGCCACGTTGAAGTGTTTGGAATTTTATATGAGGTCCTGGACAACGTTAAATTTTCTCCCGCTAAAAAAAATCTTGCTTAATCCCCCTTTGTCAAAATTTGTCAAAGGGGGAAAGTTTACGATGAGGACAATTCCCCCTCTTGGCAAAAGTTGGGCCAGGGGAGATTTGGACAAGTATAGTGGCGTATAGCAACCTAGCAGAGTTCGTGCAAGTTTTAGAGCGCAAAGGCGAACTCAAGCGCATCACCCATCCCGTCAAAGCCGAACTAGAGATCACCGAGATCGCCGACCGAGTGATGAAAAGCGGCGGCCCGGCGCTGCTTTTTGAAAACGTCGTCGGCAAACGGATCCCGGTTTTGATCAACGCCTTCGGCTCGGCCGAGCGCATGGCGCTGGCGCTCGGCGTCGCGGACGTCGAAGAGATCGCGCGGGAAATTCAAAAACTCATTCAGACCAAACCGCCGAAGTCGTTTAGAGACAAGCTCAACCTGCTCGGCGAACTCATCCGTTTAGCCGGAATTCCGCCGAAGCTGGTCCGAGAAGGCGCCTGCCAAGAGGTTGTTCATCGCGAGCCTAATCTCGACATATTACCGGTGCTGACTTGCTGGCCGGGAGATGCTGGGCCGTTCATCACCCTGCCGATGGTGTTCTCGAAAGATCCGCGCTCCGGGACGCGCAACGTTGGTCTTTACCGCATGCAGATCTTCGACCAGCGCACGACGGGGATGCACTGGCATTTGCATAAGGTCGGCGCGCGCCACTTTCAGCGCCAGAAGGAACAAACGGGACGCTTAGAGCTGGCTGTCAGCCTGGGTGGGGATCCCGCGATGATCTATGCCGCCACCGCGCCGCTGCCCGATCAGATCGACGAGATTCTTTTCAGCGGTTTCTTGCGCAAGAAAGGCGTGGAACTGGTCAAGGGAGTCACTGTTGACGTCGAGGTGCCGGCCAACTCGGATATCGTGATCGAAGGATACGTCGATCCCGCGGAGCCGTTGCGCCGGGAGGGACCCTTTGGCGATCATACCGGATTTTATTCCCTCGCCGATGAATATCCGGCGTTTCATGTGACCTGCATCACCCATAGAACGAAGCCAATTTATCCGACGACCATCGTAGGCCGGCCACCGATGGAAGATGCCTACTTGGGCAAGGCCACGGAGAGACTATTTCTACCCCTGATCAGAATCACTCTCCCCGAGATCGTCGATATGAATTTGCCGGTTCTCGGAGTTTTTCATAACCTGGCGATCATCTCGATCAAAAAAGAATACCCGGCCCATGCGCGCAAGGTGATGCACGCGCTGTGGGGCTTAGGACAGATGATGTTTACCAAGACGCTGATCCTCGTTGATCACGACGTTAATGTCCACGACCTTTCTGAAGTCACCTGGGTCGTCGGCAATAACATCGATCCGAAACGGGACACCGTCTTCGTCGATGGGCCGGTTGACGTCCTGGATCACGCTGCCCCGGCCCTCGGTTTCGGCTCAAAAATGGGCATCGACGCGACGAGAAAATGGCACAGTGAAGGATTCGAGCGGGAATGGCCCGGCGCCATCGTCATGGACGAAAAGACCAGGAAATATATCGATTCGATTTGGCAGAAGCTGGGAATCTAAATAGATGTTCAAATCGTTCAAGACGTTCAAAACGTTATTCGGATTGAACGGCTAGAACGGTCCTGCGACGCAGCGGGGACAAACGATTTGAACGACTGGAACGAGCTCAAAAGGCCATGAGCCTGTTGCTGAAAATCCGCAACTACGCCAGCCTTATCCGGTTCAGCCATACCGTCTTCGCGTTGCCGTTCGCATTTGCGTCGCTCGCTCTGGCCTGGCCAAGCCATCCGGTAACCCCGCGAATTTTTCTCTGGGTGGTGGTGGCGATGGTCGGCGCGCGCAGCGCGGCCATGGGTTTCAACCGGCTGGCGGATCGAAAATTCGACGCGCTAAATCCGCGCACGCGCGCGTGGGAATTGCCCCAAGGCAAAGTAAAAGTCTGGGAGGCGACGATCATAACGGCCGCGGCGTCACTGGTTTTCGTATTCGCGGCGTATCAACTAAACCCGATCTGCTTTGCCCTGTCACCGCTAGCTCTCGCCATCGCCTTCTTTTATTCCCTCACCAAGCGCTTCACTTGGGCTTCCCATCTTTTCCTCGGTCTCGCCCTGTCGCTGGCCCCGATCGGCGCATGGCTGGCCGTCGCCGAGCCACCCATTGTTCTCGACGAACTCGCAACACCTTTATTTCTTGGAATGGCCGTGGTCTTCTGGTTGGCCGGCTTTGACGTTATCTATTCGCTGCAGGACCGTGATTTCGACGAAATACACGGGCTATATTCAATTCCCGTTCGCTTCGGCGTGGCGGGAGCGCTTCGACTTTCAAGCTTTTTTCATTTCTGCACGGCCGTCGCGTTATTACTGGTGGGGATAACTGCGGCGACCGGCGTTATTTATTGGCTCGGCTTCGCCGCCGTATCGGCGATTCTTTACTGGGAACATCGGATCGTCAAACCCAACGATCTTTCGCGAATTAATCGCGCTTTTTTCGATTTCAACGCCTACGTCAGCATTGGTTATTTTCTCACAACCGTGGGCGACATCGTGATGAGAAATAGTCTCGGGGCGGCAGGGTGAGCGGCGAACTGTTCCTTACCCTTGTTGCCCTGGCCGGAGTGGCCGGTTTTGGCTCCGGTTTCATCGGCGTCGGCGGCGGATTACTCCTCTTCCCCCTTTTGATTTACATTCCGCCCTATTTCGGCCTGACTGCCATTGACGCGAAAACCGTGGCGGCCCTGGTCATTTCCCAGGTGTTTTTCGGTGGCCTGATCGGCGGCGCCGCCCACTGGCGCCGGGGGCGGGTCCACGGAAAACTTACGGCGGTGGGTGGGGTTACATCCAGCGCGGGCGCTTTTCTTGGCGGCATCGCATCCAAATGGGCCTCCGAATGGTTTCTGCTTCTTTTATTTGGTATCGTCACAATCGTCGCCGGGGCGATGATGTTTCTACCGGCCCCATCTGCCGAAAGGGAAGCGGCGAATATCGATGCCGTTGCCATCCCGTCCGTTGCCCTGGGCGCGATCGCCCTTGCCGTCGGCGTGGTCGTCGGACTCTTGGGCGCGGGAAACTTCTTGTTTGTGCCGTTGTTGATTTACCTGCTCAAGATGCCCACGCGCATTAGCATCGGTAGCAGTCTCGTCATCTTTGTCATAAATGGTTTTGCCGGCTTTTTGGGAAAGCTGGTTACCGGGCAAATTCCATGGCTTTTGACCCTCGCGATAATTGCCGGGGCCAGTCTGGGCGCCCTGGCCGGTGAAAAGTGCCACAGCCAGGTGTCTCCAAAGGTTTTGCGCTACGCCTATGCGGGCATCATCGCGGTCGTGGCCCTACGGATTTGGACCACTATTTTGGGCTCCTGAATCGCTACTGGAATTTTTCACTGGCCCCGCTTGTTTATATATTGGGCGGCAAAATTAGGCCTTCTAGCAATCTTGCTGTCGCCGCGCGGTGGGATTAAACTCTTCTGCAAAGGAGTATGCGATGAAAGTATTACGTCCATTTTCGCTGTTGTCGTTGGTTTTTTTCTTCGCCGGCTGCGCCAGTCTGCAAATAGGCAGCGAGTTCCAATCCGGCCGGCGAGCGATGCTAAGCGGCAATGATGAAACTGCGCTGGCCTATTTCCAAAGCGTCGCACAAAAAGATCCCAATTATGCTTACGGCACTGCGTACCGGCAGGGGATATTGAGCTATCTAGGGCGAACTGAGTATTCAACCGGCAAGCTACCTCAAGCGCGCCAAACTCTCGAACGAGCCTTGGCGGCAAACCGACAGGAGGATGTTGCACGCTTATACTTGGGCCTTACGCTCGTCAAGTCCGGCGACCGCGCTCAGGGGATGAAAGAAATTGAAGGTGCCATGAGGGGAATCCATAATTGGCTCGATTATTTTACCGACGCCCACCGATTCTCGTATGGCCAGTTTTGGGATCCCGGCCGCGACATCCGTTCGGCCATCGAATCGCAGCTCGCCATGGTCGCGGGCCGAGATGCCGATCCGTCAAAGCTGATCACCGAAGCGGAATGGCTGGGAAAAAGGATGGAAGAAGAGGTCGATCGAGCGCGCGATCAGGAAAGCAAACAGCAATTCCGAGAGACTGGCGGCGGCGACAACGGAAGACCCTGAATCGTCTGTTATTGACCGTACAGTGGCCGGACGTTTTGCTGGTAGACGTTCTTCTGAAAATTATCTTCGTCGTCGACCAGCGCCAGTAATCGATCCGTCGCTTGAATGATGTTATCCTTTTCCTCCGCTCCCTTGGTCAGCAAGAAAGCGGAACGCCGAATAGAAGCGCGAATGAGCCCCCGGGTGTCCCAATAGATGAAGTTATGATACCCGTCCACCATCACCCTGCTGGCCAAGGTGATGCCGCCTTTGAGTGATTCAAGCCCTTTGTCAACCTGGCCGACGCGAAGCTGCGTCACTCCGAAGGCAAGCCAGGCCAATTCATCTTCCTGGTTAACGAACAATGCCCGCTGCAAAATCTCGTATGCGTCCTTATACCGGCCTTTGCGGTAATAGGCCCGCCCTAAATACGTCAAACTATTCTTATACGTTGGATCCTTGCTGACCACGAACTCCAGCGCGTCGATAGCCGTATCCATATCCCCGCCGCGGCCGCGCAAGAATTGATCTTTCCCCTCTTCGTACCGTCCGCCGACCCCGAACCTGGGAATCTGCTGAGAGGTGCAACCGAGGAGCGATGTAACTAGGATCGCCGCCGCGAACAAAGATACCGCAGGTAGAAAAATCTTCTGAGCAGTTCGCATCGCAATTGCCTTGTCTGGTTCAAGTCTCAACTGAACCTCCTTCTGCATTAAGCAATGGGGGTCCAAACTGTCAACTTTGTTTTGACTATTCTAAGATTCCGTCATTCCCGTGAAAGCGGGGAATCCAATCCTCTACGTACCTAAATCGAGAACGATCCTGGATGCCCGCATGCGCGGGCATGACGGACTTTAACTTGGCCTCAAGCATGCCCTGAGCACCCTGAGGGGCGAGCAATTCCGAACATCCCCAAGAAAATTCAAAACCTCTTCAATTTCGTCCAATGCTTTTCAAATTTCTTAGCATTTGAAAGCCCGTGAAGCAATTGCGCCCTGCAAGGCGGTTACAATTGTCAGAGCGATTCATCGCCAAATATCCTGCCGGTGGAATCGCCCTCGCTTCTAATCGCTCACTCGTATTCGTGAGAAAAAAAAAGGGAGCCGTTTACGGCTCCCTCTTTAGTTTGTCCTTACTCTGAACTTAGAACGTGTAGCGCCAGTTTAAGAACACATCCACCCAATCCCCACCGACGCCTGCGCGGCAATTAGTGGTCGTCGCTGTCGCGCGGCTGCAGAAGTCCAGGTTATGACCGGCTTGGTTTAGCCGATTGTCCAGGTTCGAGGCATCGTACCACAAAAAGCTCGCGCCCACGCTCATGCGCGGCGCAATGAAGACCCAGAGATCCCACTCGCGGAGCAGGACGCGGTTGCGGTGGAACTGCGCCATATGACCACCAATTGGTGCGCAAGGTATCCCCGTCGATCCATTACAACCCGTTGATACATCCGTTCGCTCGAAGTGGGTGCCCACTAGAACCGATCCAGTCTGGCTGGCAGACCCGGTCAAGAATCCTTTAGGGCTCCACACGAATAGATCATGACCGATCAGAAAAACTCTCCCTTTCTTTCGCCCCTTGCCAACCGCCTCTGCGGTACCAATTCCCGTTCCTATGTCTTCGCTATTCTGCCAAACAGTCATCGCCCGGAGCGTGTAAGGACCAACGGCCCACAAGAGGCCCGGCCCATGCTGGACCGTCAACCCGTCGCCGACGCTGTTGTTACCCGAGGTAAACAAGGTCTGCCTGCCGCCGCGGCTGTTATCCCGCACTCGATACAGGCTACAACCGTTCGCCACCGCTCGGTTGTCGGAATTACAGAACCAGCCACCGTACTCGAACAGCAAACCCTGAATCCATTTGTTCTTGATCTGTTGAAACGGTTCGACGCTCAGATAAGCAGCAAAGTCTTTCCGGTCGGTGTTGAGCTGCGCGCCATCGCCGCCTTCGCCGTAGGCGTTCATGCCGACTTGGAACCGGCTGATTCGCCCGGGGATACCGATGCTGGAAAGCGAGCGGTCATCCCAAATAAGGCTGATCCCCGAACTCGCGCTGCCGGTGTTAAAATTTACGTTCGCGGTGAATAAGTCATATTCGGCTTGGGCGCCCACGGCACCGGAGCCCTGGCGCGAGCGGCTAGCGGGACCGGCGTTCGTGGTGTCCATGCCGAATTGCACCGCGGGAAACGCGGGGTGTAGATTCTCGGCGTGAAAGTAGATCACGCCGCGCTGTAGATCGGTTTGGCCGCCGAACCCGTCGAGGTCGAGGCGCCAGTCGATCTCCCACAAGCAGTTGTTGATGCAGAGGTAAAACTCAGGTCTGAACCGGCGCCCTTCCAGCTCGCCCTGGCTCCGGCCTACCTGATCGCGCCCGGTGAGAAAATTATAACGCATATGCGCTTCGAACGAATGTCGCACCGACCACGACTTGTCTGCCGCTTCGATCAACATTCCGTTGCCCGGCCGATAACTGAAGTTCGGCAGCGCGGCTGCCGCCTCGGTCGCATCTCTCTTTAGCTCGATCTGCTGCTCTTTGAGTTGGGTTAGTTCCTGTTCCAGAGCTTTGATCTTGTCATCCACACTCTGCGCTCTAGCCGGCATCGCCGCTAACAGAAATGCGGCAAGCGTCACAGCGAAGGATGCAAAGCCGAGTAGCCTCTTCTTCATTGTGTTCCTCCTTCTCGCACCGCTAAAATTTTTTAAGCTGAGATCGCCGTAAAGGCGCGCGGCGATTACGAATAGCCATCGGGGCGCTCCTTTACGTATTAATGTTTCCACTTTTTACTTGATTTTCGCTAAACACGACAATAGGCCGATAGTATGAAAAATCGCCAAATACAACCTTATCAACCTAATTTTCTACGACCTAAATCCTACAAAGGCTATAATTTTTGGTCTCTTTACCGCTCTGTCGCTATGTCTTTATCGGCCGCATACCCGCCATCCAATAGGGCTAAGCCCTGGTAATATATTGGAATATGCGCGCTCTTATGAGATAAAAGCGTGATATCGGCGAGTGGAAAGAAATTGTGGGAACAAAACTGATTAAAGCGCTGCCGGCGGTTCTCCCCGGAATAATTTTATTGACTGTCTCGGCGTGCGCACCGCGGATCATCAATATAGCCCCCGGAGTCATAATTGACGGGCGGCCGGGAACCGCGGTGAACCTTTCCATAGAGTATCTCGTCGGCTGGCCCAGAGTTGAAATTGCCGGCCGGATCATGGACTGGCCCCAGCTCAAATTGATCGCCGCCGATGCCGGCAGAAAGCATGTGCCAGGAGAAGAACTGGTTTGGATCGAAGACAAAGTTCTTCAGTTCACAATACCCGACCTGCCGCCCGCGGATTACCAAGTCATTATCCACGACGACAAGGGTCCGCCGGGGGACCCTGTTTACGCCGCGTTGGAAACCACGGCCTATGTAATTTTCCCTCCGGTATGGCCGTTTGTTTTCCGCTCGAACCAAACCGAATTCACTCTGCGCGTCCTCCCGCATTAGCAATGGGAGCGACTGAGCACAACGTCGAGTGACAGGTATTAGTGCACGTCGCCTCGCTAGGTGAACTCAAAATTTGTCCTTGACTCTAAGTCCGCGACCTGTATAACATTGTAGAAATTCCATCGAGGATATCCTTATGAGAACTGAGATGTTGGCCGCTCGCGCGTTGCTCCTCAGCGTTCTGGCAACGGGTTGCTCATCGATTTCATCACCTTCTTTGCCGTGGTCGAAGTCGGCGCCGGTTGCCGATCCCACTGCTGAAGCGCTCTACGAGGAGGGCACGCGGTTCCTTCAGGAAAAAAGATACGTGCGCGCCATCGATGCCTTTACCAAGATCAAAACCGAACACCCTTTCAGCCCTTTAGTCACTGAAACCGAGCTTAAAATCGCTGACGCGTATTACCTCAACGAGCAATACGTCGAAGCAATCAATGCCTTCAAGGAATTTCAGACCCTGCATCCCTCCAGCGAGCATATTCCATTCATCGTCTTACGGCTTGGCCAGGCTCACTTCAACCAGTTCACCGACGTCAATCGCGACCAGAAAAATACCGAGATCGCCAAAAGTTACTTCGAGGCGGTGCTCGCCAATCATCCAAAATCGCCTTACGCCGCGGAAGCGAAAGAAAAACTCGCCAAATGCAACGGTATCCTCGCCCAACATGAGTTCAATATCGCCGAGTTTTACTTCAAGCAGGAAAAGTATCCGGCGGCGCGGGACCGCTTTGAGGAAATCGTGCGCAAGTACCGCGGCACGCCGGTAGCGAGCAGGAGTCTTTTCTATCTAGGCGAGAGCTACCGCAGAGAGAAAAACAACGTGAAGGCGGCTTTAGCTTATGAAGCTTTGCTGGAACACTACCCCAACGATCCGTTAGTCGTCCCCGCCAGAACGCAATTGGCGCAGATAGAGCAGAACAAGCAAGACCCGCTCGCCATGTTACTCATGCGCGACCGGCGGCCGTCAGCGGCGCCTGCGGCGGGCGAAACCCAGACCGCCGCGAAGTTAAAAGAAGCGAATAATCTCGTGGCCAAAACCGAGGTGGTCTACGAAGCGCCCGGCGTGGAGAAGGGCATTTTCAGCCGCGTCGTCGACAAGATCAATCCATTCTCCTCATCGGGCAATGAAAAAAAGAAAGAGGAGGAAAAACCGGAAAGCGCCGTCGTTCTTCTCGCCAAGAACAGCAAGGCGCCAAAGACCGACTCGAAAGCAACCACAGAGACCGCCGGCAAAAACGACGACCTGGTGGGGCGCGTTGATGCCACTCTCAAGCAACAGGGGATCGACGCAAGGTCCCAGACGGCAGCACTGAAACCCCCCGCCATCGATCTGCCCAAGGTCGACGATCTCCAGCCAAAACCGCAAGTAGACAACGCCAAACTTCTCGAACAAATCGATTCCAACCTGAAAAAAGAAAACAAGAACCCCGCTGCGCTTCCGCCTCCTCCGGAAATGGCAGAAGTGTTCAAAGACGGCGAAGCCGCGCGGGCGGCAATTGCCAGAGCGCAACCACAACCAAAAACCGAAGGCGAGCGGAGCGCGGCCACCAGCAGCCTCTTGAGCAGCATTGACCAGAAACTAAAAGGCCAAGGCGTTGAGCCCGGCAAATTTGAGCCGGCGCCGGTAATTACCGAAACTACAGCCACGCCGGCGGCAGCGCAAAAGGAAATCAACCTTGAGCCCAAGCGCCTCGGGGAAAAAGGCCCATTATTCTTAAGCCCCGCTGAAGCTCCGGCCATTGAGAAGTCCACTTCGGAAAGCACCCAGGGAGAAAACACCAAACCCGAGGCGGCCAACAAACCCGAAGAGCCGGCAACCCGAGAGATTCCCAGGGCGGTGCTAGTGCGTGGGCCTCAGCAACCTGCGCCCGAGGCGAAACCCGCCGAGCAGAAAAAGCCTTCGGCCATGCCCGACGATGAAGCTAAACACGCCTTAGATCAACTAAAACAGGACCTGGAAGGCGTCGGTAAGCTGCTCAATCCGTTCCACTGGTAGCGTAGCGGGCCTCACCAAGAAAGTTCACGGTTCAACGTTCGAGGACCCGTCCCCACCTTGAACCTTGAACGTCCTGATGTTAATCGGCCACGCGCACGCGGCTGCCATCTCCCAGGCGTTCCGCGCCTTTGGTAACCACGACGTCACCCGGCTCGAGGCCGGATATGATCTCGATGTCGCCGCCGTGTTGTTTGCCCGGCGTGACGTTTCTCCGGCGCGCGTTGCCGCCCTGGGTTATTATATAGATATAGGGGTTTCCTTGAATCTCGACTAGCGCTGATTTGGGAACGAAAATTCCGTCGCGCCGTTCACCGGTTGAAAAAGCAACCGTAGCCAGCATGCCGAACTTGAGCGCGCCACTAGGGTTGGCTAACTCGATTTCAACGGACGACTCGTCACCGGCGAAATTCGCCGCGTCCTCGACCTTTGTAACATTGCCCTGAAAGTCTCTTTCGGGTAACGAATCCACTTTAACGTTGATGGGCATCCGCGGCCAAATTTTCTCCGCGTCCGTGGTCCGCAGTTTGACGATTATTTTCACCCTATCGGCGGCGGCAATGGAGAGAATTGGCGTCGCCTCGGACACTACGGCGCCGGGCTCCGACCAACGGCGAGTAACGACCCCCGCTAAAGGAGCGATGATCTGCGTTAAACCAAGAACATAGCGGGTTTGCGCCGATACGGAGGTTCGCTGCGTCAGTTGTGACTGGGCCGCGTCTCTTTGGGCGCGCGCAGTCTGGGCCGCCGCTTCCGCCTGTTCCACTTCGCGCCGGGCAATGAAGTCCTTCTGATACAGATCGTGCAAATCAGCGAGCTGTTTTTCCGCCGCCGCCAACTGGCTCTCGGTCCTTTTAAAATGCACTTCGGCTTCCTTGATGGCAGCTTGCTGGACGGCGAGCTGCTCGGCGACGTCTTTGGCCTCGACGACCGCGACCACCGCGCCCATGGCGACCTTGTCGCCGGTGCCAAAACGAATTTCTTTGATGACCCCCGGGATGGTAGCGCCCACTCTTACTTCTCTGAGCGGTACAAGCTCGCCCCGGGCAGTATGGGTACGGCCAAGGATGCCCTTTTCGACTTTTCGGACCTCGACAGGGATCTCGTAATCGAGCGCAAATAATCCGGAGAGCCGGTCTCGGATAGGAGAAGAGATCAGCCAATAGCCGCCGGCCAATCCGGCGAGAACCAATGACAGGGTGATAAAACCTTTCACCGGCGAGACCGAAACCGGGCTACACGATGGGCCACCGAAAAAAGCCGGACCCTGCGCTTCTACGGCGCGCTCCGTGGCCCACGGTTCTCAATCCCAAGCTCCGGCGTAACGACGGCAGGCTTCGACGCGCGGCGGAATTTGCCAGGCAACGCCACCAACAGCTCCTGGCATTTCTCGAGGTAGAGATAAACCACCGGGGTAATGTAAAGAGTCAGGATCTGCGAAACGATCAGACCCCCGACCACCGCGATGCCCAGAGGCTGGCGCGCTTCCGCGCCGGCGCCCCAGCCGATGGCGATGGGCACGGCGCCGACGATTGCCGCCATGGTGGTCATCATGATCGGCCGGAAGCGCACGAGCGCGCCTTCATAGATGGCCTGGGCCGGCGGCTTCCCCTCGTTGCGCTGCCCTTCGAGAGCGAAGTCGATCATCATGATGGCGTTTTTCTTGACGATACCGATGAGCATGATCAGACCGACAAATGCATAAATGCTCAGATCCATGCCCAACCAATAAAGCGCAATCAGCGCGCCGAGTCCCGCAGACGGCAGACCTGAAAGGATCGTCAGAGGGTGAATGAAACTTTCATAAAGAATACCCAACACGAGATAAACGACAAAGACCGCCAATGCCAGCAATACCCAAAGACTCTGGATCGAAGATTGAAACTCCTGCGCGGTTCCTTGGAAACTCGTCGTGATGGTTGCCGGCAGCGTGTCGCGAGCAAGATTATTAACCTTGTCAACGATATCGCCGAGGGCCACATCCTCGCGCAAATTGAATGAAAGTGTCACCGACGGCAGCTGTCCCGAATGGTTCACCGACATCGGACCAGCTGTATACTTGAAATTGGCGATGGATCCGAGCGGGATCATCGGTTGAGCTGCAGAGTTTTGGCCGGTGGTGGAACGTATATAGAGCAAGGATAGCGCCGATGGGTCGTTTTGGAACTTGGGATCCAATTCCAATATAACTTCGTACTGGTTATTCGGCGTCGTAATTGTCGTAACGCGCCGAGTCGAGTAGGCGTTCCAAAACGCTTCCTCCACCTGGCGTGGCGAAATCCCTTGAGCTGTAATTCCCATCGTTGCAGCTTTGTCTCGGTCCATGACAACCGATAGCTGGGGATTCTTAAGCTGTAAATCACTGCCCACGTCGCGCAGGTCGGGCAGCGCTCGCAACCGTTCTTCAAACAAGTAGGCATGTTTGTAAAGCTCCGCCGAGTCCGGGCTTTGTAACGTGAACTGGTATAGGCTCCTGCTAATCCGCCCGCCAATGCGAATAACCGGCGGGTTCTGTAGCGAAGTCCGGATACCGGGAATACGGTTCAGCTTTGGCCGCAATTCCCGGATGATCTCATTGGCGCTAAGGGATCGACAGGTTTCAATCCAAGTCCCAGAGCAATACTTTGGCCGCTCCGATCGCGGCTTGAGCTTAATGAATACTCGGCCAGTATTGCCCGTCTCGCCGCCTCCCCCTCCGCCGATCCTGGAAAAATAGGATTCGACGTTCCCATCGTTGGCGACCTCGGCGGCGACCTGCTCCTGGAGCTGCACCATCTGCTCGTAGGAAACGCCCTGGGCTCCTTCGGTATTGACGACAATCTGTCCGATGTCTTCGCTGGGTATAAAGCCTTTGGGAACCAAGCCAAACATGTAAATCGTGGCGGCCAATACGACTACGGAAGCGAGAATGGTCGTCACATGGTGCTTCATCGTCCAACGCAGCGTCACTTCGTAGCCTTTATTCATCGCGTCGAGACCGCGACCGATAAAGCGGTATAACCAGCCATGTTTTTCCTCAGCAGGCGGACGCAGATAGCGGCTGCAAAGCATGGGGGTAAGCGTCAGAGAGATGAAACCCGAAACCAGGATAGCAACGCAGATGGTCACCGCGAACTCGCGCAGGAGCCGCCCGAGCATGCCGCTCATGAACAGCACCGGGATGAACGCGGCGACTAGCGAGATCGTCATCGAAACAATGGTAAAGCCGATCTCCTTGGCGCCTTTCACAGCCGCCTCGTAGGGAGGCTCGCCTTCCTCCATATGGCGCACGATGTTTTCCAGCACGACGATGGCGTCGTCGACTACGAACCCGACCGCCAGCGTCAAGGCCATCAACGACAAATTATCCAGGCTGTAGTCCAACAGGTACATGATGGCGAAAGTGCCGACGATGGACATGGGTAGAGCCAGACTGGGAATAATCGTTGCCGAAACGTTTCGCAGGAAGAGAAAGATCACCAAAACAACCAGAATAATCGTGCCGACGAGCGTAAGCTGCACGTCGTGCACCGACTCGCGAATCGCTTGGGTGCGATCGAAGAACATTTCCAGATTAATTGACTGAGGAATTTGCGTGCTTAGCGTAGGAATGATTGCTTTGACTGCATCTACGACTTCAACGACGTTTGTGCCCGGCTGGCGCTGCACACCCAAAATAATCGCTCTTTTACCGTTATACCAACTCGCTATGCGCGTGTTTTCAACGCTGTCGATGGCTTTGCCGATATCTTGAATTCGCACCGGCGCGCCGTTGCGGTAGGTCACTACGAGAGACTGGTATCCAGTCGCGTTGGTAAGCTGGGCATTGGAAACCAACGTGTAAGCGCGGTTAGGGGCATCCAGTGTGCCCACAGGAAGATTGACATTGCCCCGCTGCACCGCGTTGACCACGTCGTCAATGCCGATCTGTCGCGCCGCCAGCTGGTTGGGATCGAGTTGAATGCGCACGGCATATTTCTGCGTCCCGAAGACATCTACCTGGGCCACGCCGCTCACCATTGAGATCCTCTGAGCCAAAATCGTCTGGGCAAATTCATCCACCGTCGAGAGCGGTTGGGTATCCGATGTCAAGGCCAACAGCAGCACCGAGAAGTTCGCCGGATTGACTTTGCGGTACGAAGGCGGTGCCGGCATATTGGGCGGCAGATCGCGTGCCGTGCGCGCGATTTGGGCTTGAACGTCCTGGGCCG
Source organism: Binatia bacterium (assembly GCA_036555515.1). Classification (GTDB taxonomy): domain Bacteria; phylum Desulfobacterota; class Binatia; order UBA9968; family UBA9968; genus DATACQ01. The sequence goes on along the minus strand of DATBLC010000111.1, from coordinate 5,669 downwards.
CGGCATCGATATCGCGGCTCAAGTTGAACTGCAGCGTGATTTGCGTACGCCCTAACGTGCTGACGGAGTTGATCGAGTCGAGACCCGCGATAGTGGAGAACTGTTTTTCAAGCGGAGTCGCCACCGACGAAGCCATGGTCTCCGGACTGCCGCCTGGTAGGGTGGCGGTGACCGTAATCGTTGGAAAGTCAACAGGCGGCAGGTCGCTCACGGGCAAAACCCTATAACCCATAATGCCAAAGATCAGGATACCCACCATGACCAGGGTCGTGGTCACCGGCCGGCGAATGAAAAGTCCCGAGATGTTCATGACTCACCCCGTTTGTCGTCCGCTTTGCCCTTAACTTTGCCGTCTCGAATCCTTCGCTTTTCGCTTTTCGTTTCATCCACAACCTTGGTGGAATCTTTGATCTCGATGCGCGACTCGGGTCCGAGTAAAAATTGCCCTTCCCGTACTACCTGTTCCCCGGCCACAAGTCCTTTGGCGATAACGGCTTCGCCTTCGTTGGTGCTGCCGAGGATGACCTGCCTTACTTCAACGGTCTTGTTAGGCTTTACGACAAACACATGCTGTCCTTCTTGGCCGACCTGCACTGCCTCGGAGGGCACCACCACCGCATTAGCCTGGGTCGTCAGAGTCAACGCAACATTGATAAACTGGCCAGGCCAAAGACGTCTTTCAGCATTGGTAAATACCGCCTTGAGTTTGATCGTCCCGGTCGCGCGATCCACGGCGTTATCGACGAATTCAAGAACGCCCAACTCCGGACGGCCTTCGTCCGAGGGAAAGGAGGCGGAAACTTTTAGCTGACCTCCGGCCATATGCCGTTTGATATCGGCCAAATGTTGTTCCGGCACGGAAAAAGTAACATTCATCGGATTTACCTGGTTGATCACAACCAGAGGCGCCCCGTCGTTAACCCGAACCAGGTTGCCTTCGTTGACGAGCAGGCTGCCGACGCGCCCATTCACCGGCGAGTAAATATAACAGTAGCTCAGCTGAACTTTGGCGTTCTCCAGCGCCGCTTTATCCGCGTCCACCACAGCTTCCATGGCGTCGGCATTGGTGCGAATCTGGTCGTACTGCTCGCGCGAGACATACTGCTTTTCCACCAGTTCGGCGTAGCGCCGCACCTGTTCGCGTAAATTTTTCAGTTGCGCGGTGTCGCGCGCGAGGTTAGCCTCCGCTTGCTTCATGGCCGACTCAAGAGGACGGGGATCGATAGTAAAGAGGAGTTGGCCTTGCTTGACGTCTTGGCCTTCCTTGAAGTGGGCTTTAGTGAGTACGCCGGTGACCTGGCTCTTGACGGAAACGGTGGCAAAAGGCTCGGCGTTGCCCACCGCCCGAATCTGCACCGGCACGGACTTTTGCAATGCTGTGACTACCAGCACGGGTATCGCTTCGCGCGACCGGCCAGCGCCGCGCCCCCGACCGCCGGCCCCGCGCCCGTCACCTTCTTCGATTTGACCAACCGATTTATCTTGAGGTTTGCTGAGAGACCAAGAGGAATATTGTTGGAACCCCGCGTAACCACCCAGAACGAGCACCAATATCCCAATCCAAAGGGAGCGCTTCATATGGGCTTATAACTCCTATGTTGTGGTCATAAACGTCTACCAGTTTGGTCCTCGCTCCGCAATGATTATACTCTGCTTACTGGCCGATGGCGCGCGCCAGTTGAGCATCGGCGATTTTGTATTCATAAAGCGCCCGAACATAGGTCGTCTGCGCTTCGGTGTGAAGGGTTTGAGCATCGGTAACTTCAATAATGGATCCGACGCCGACTTGATAGCGTCCATTGGCGAGATCCAGGTTTTCCTTGGCGGCGTTGGCCGCGGCTTCATTGGCTTTGATGCGCTCTTGCAGCTCCACGAGTCGGAGATAAGCCGATTCCACGTCGAGAGCCACCTGCTGGCGCTGTGCCTCTTCCTGGGCTCTGATGACGTGATAGTTGCTCAGGGTTTCTTGAACTCGATAGGTAGTTCGAAGACCGTCGAAGATGGGAATGTTTAAGACCAGTCCAACCGCCCAAGCCGGTTGCAGCGGGAAAGTATTGAGATGCCTGTTACCAGCAGCGAACCGTTGCACCTCATCGCTCTCATGCCTTCTGCCGTAGGCAGCATCGAAGTTAAGATCCGGCAAATGACCGCGCCGCGCCACAGCGATGTTTTGGTCCTGGGCCTTGCGCTGCGCTTCAAAACTCTTCAACTCGGGACGGTTGACGTAGGCGAGCTCACGGGCCTGCTCCAGAGTAAAGGGGATCGTCGTCATGATGGCTTCTTCGACCAGCGGGCGCTCCGGCAATTCTCTCAACCCCAGGGCGTTCTTGAGGGTCACCCAGGAGACCTTTACGGTGTTTTGCGCCTGGATCAGATCCGCCTGGGCGGTATATAAATTGGCTTCGGCGCGCGCCACGTCGATCTTGGCACGGGTGCCGACTTCGTAAAAACCACGCGCCTGCTTTACCAGCAACTCGCGGTTCTTGACCGTCTCTTCCCTCACTTTGACGATAGCTTGAGACCCAAGAACGACGTAATACGCCTGCTTCGCGCCGAGAATGACGCCGTCCACAGTGGTCTTATAATTGTGCCCGGTGGCATTGAGCGTCTCGCGCGCGGCTTCAACGGCACCTTCGCGCTTGCCGAAATCATAGATCATGTAATTGAATATGCCTTGGCTAATGAATGTCTCCGACGCCGGGTTTTTGGCGGCGGCGTCCTGGGTTTGCGATGTTCGGTACTGGTTATTGAGCGTGAGGGTAGGAAAATACGCCGCCATCTGCTGTCCCACCACCGCTTCCTGCGCGCCGATTCTTTCCCGCGCCGCCTTCAGATTTGGATGATTCGCCAGGGCGGTCAGCACAGCCTCGTCAAGGGTTAGGACATTAGGATCCACCGCGCCGGTGGGCTGGGCTAGGGGCTGTTGCACGGGTGCCGGACTATCAGCCGATCTTGCTAAGGATGGTCCCATTAAGACAAACGACAATGCCAGCAAGAACCCGCTGGCGCGTCTCAATGTTTCACCCCGTTGCTTCATGATCATCCCCTTTCCCGTAAAAAAGCATCGAAACAGTATATCGCGTCCCCTATAAAAGCAAAAACTCTGGTAGCCTATCTGATAAGTTCGGTGGTCAGCAGCTCGTCGAACCGCGGTTGGAAGACTTGCCTCTGAGCAGTTCTCTCGGAAGAATGACGGTGCAGGCACCTCCGACTGTGTCAACGAGCTTTCCGGACAGGACACGGGGTTTTGGCGATAATTGATTAAGAACTATTTTTCACGGCAAGACGGCGAAAATTCTCAGCGGCGCGCCACTGCCGCCTTTGATTTTCATCGGAATGGCGAAGACCGTCGCGCCTTTGGCGGGCAGGCGATCTAAAGCCGCGACGTTTTCAAAGATCGGCACGTTAGCGGCGCCAAAAACCTGGTGGACGATGAAATCCTGTGACGGGCCGTGGTCGATGCTCGGCGTATCGATGCCGACGGCTTTGACCCGACGCTGCTTTACCAAATACTCCGCAGCGTCCTTGCCAAATCCGGGGAAGTGCAGATTGCTCGTGTCGCCGGCTTCAGCGCCACCGAAATAGCGCTTGCGGTCACCCCAGTATTTACCCCAGCCGCTGTGCATGAGAACGATGGACCTTGTGGGAACCCGACCGTAGCGCTTTTCCCAGCGGCGGATATCGGCGGCACTCAAGCGATAATCGCGGTCCGCTTCCGCCTGACGACGCGCGTCGATGACGATGGCCGGTCCGATGGTCCGGGCCAGCGGTATCCGCTCGGTGGTCCATTTGCCTTCAGCAAAGTGAAAGGGCGCGTCTAGATGTGTCCCGACATGCTCCGAACCACCGTAATTGTATGACGAGTACCAGAACCCTTGCTCGGTCCTGCCTTCGTGAACTTTTTCCAGATGGAACGGCTTGGCCGTGGGCCAGTGCAAGGTGTCGGCGCCAAAGGGATAGGTCATGTCGATGAGTTTTTTCTCGTCAAGCGCGTGGGCCGGAATAACAAAACAAACCAGCGAGAAAAAAACGGCGAGTAAATTTCTCATGTTTGTATCCTCCGAATCTCATCGCGGTCGTAATTCGACAGGCTCACTACCCTGGAGCTTATTGATCCGATGAATCGGGTTCCAAGCCTTTGGGGCGGTTGAAACTTCTTGAACGAATTAAACGGCCGGCTATCACCGGTCCTTGCGCAGCGCGTCCAACCTGGCTCTGGCATCCGTGAACTCCGGGTTGATTTTGAGCGCGGCCTCGAATTCCTTTTCCGCTTCAGGGTTGCGCCCCTGGGCGGCCAGCAGCCGGCCCAGCTCATAATGAGCGACGTCGTCGTCTGGACAAATCGCCAGTCCTTCCCGGTAAAGCGAAACCGCGCGGTCGCTATCCGCGGTGATTTGCGCCCGCTCGAAGAACTCACGAAAGGCGCGATTACAATCGCGCAGCCTCTTGTCTTGAGCCTGTTGGCTGGATTTTAACGCCTCTATTTCCTTTCGCTGGCGGGCGATCTCCGCTTCTTGCTCCTTTAAAATCTCCGCCTGCTTCTCCAGCTCCGCCGTCAGACAGGAAAAAAGCGGCAGCACTGCCAGAGGGAGCACGGCGGCGTAAACCGTCGCCACTTTGATCCTAACGCGCGCCATCAACGTCCCATGTAATCGCTTTCGCATCTGCGAGCGCCAGATAGATCTTCTCCGCCTTGATCGGCAGGTCCTTGATGCGCACGCCGCAGGCATCGTAGATCGCATTGGCAATGGCCGGGGCCACGGGAATCAGCGCGCTCTCGCCGATGCCCTTGGCGCCGAAGGGGCCGTTTTTATCCGGCACTTCAACGGCGATCGGGTCAATCACCGGCGGCATATCGCCCAGCGACGGTAAGACGTAATCCACGAGATTGGGATTGATCAGCTGGCCGTTGTCGTAGGCGATCTCTTCGAACAGCGCCTGGCCGATGCCGGTGATTGCCGCGCCGGTGATCTGCTGGCGGCACCCAAGCGGGCTGATCGCTTTGCCGACATCCACCGCCGTTGCGTATTTCAAGAGTTTGATCTTGCCGGTTTCCGTATCGACTTCGACTTCCGCCGCGCCGGCGGCCAAAAACCAGAAAGCCGACGTGCTTTTTTCCCCGAACTCGTTTTTGACCGAAGTCTTTAGTTGCCCTTCGCCGATCAACGTTCCGCCTTGCATGCCGAACCTCTTAAACATGACATCGGCATAATTCAAAGTGGATTCCGGCAGGCGAATCCTGCCATCCGCGAAGCTGATCTGCTCTTCGGGGACGCCATACTCCGTCGAGACGATCTGTTTTAGCTGTTGCTGAATATGTTGCGCGGCCATCTGAACGGCTTTACCCATATGGAAAGTCGAGCGGCTCGACGAAGTCGTCAGATCGTAGGGCACAACGTCCGTATCAACGCCCAACACCTGGATTTTACTGAGAGGAATTCCCAGCTCTTTGCCGGCGATCTGCGCCAGAGTGGTCTCGGATCCCTGGCCCATCTCGACGGTGCCGGCATAAATCGATAGGCTCGCGTCCTCGTTCAATTTCACCACGGCGCATGAGATCGACGGCGTGATCGTCGCCTTGATCATGCAGGCGAGACCTTTTCCCCGCCGCATGGTTTCTTCCTTTGAGCCTTGAACTTTTGAGCTTTTGAAGTTATCGGAATCCCAGC
>DATBLC010000110.1:0-5830 GCA_036555515.1 Binatia bacterium | reverse complement strand
CGTCGCCCGACCTATGGAACCAAAGTGATCGGGGCTCTGAACTGGTCGGTCAATGGCTGTGAGCGGTGCGTCTTGGGTGCTTAGCGCGGCGCTCCTTCGGTAGTTGGCGGCAGTTGTTGCGGACGTCTTAAGCCGTCTTCGCGGTTGCGTTCGACTTCGCGTTGGATTTCGGCGGAACTGCGCCCGAGCCGCTCGACTTCCAATTGAAGCTTTCTTTCCTTTTCCAGAAAAATTTCCAATTCTAGCGATTTTTGCGTGCTGGACTGGTAGTAGATTGTAATCGAATCGCTACCGTTAGCTCCGTCGGTGGCGCGTGCAAAAGCTTCGATCTGATTGCGTCCCTCAGTAACCGGCACGGCGGCAGAAAAAAAACCGTCCGCGGCGAGCCTCAGATGAGTAGCCTTCTGACCGATGGTTTGATTGACGAGCTGAACGTAATCCACACCGACCACCGAAATATTCTCGAGCACCGCGAGGACATCGACCGGGCGCATTACGGGGGTATAGGTTCCGCCGCTCTCCTTCGCGATCCCGACGGCCGCCCGCGGATAGGAAAGAGCTTCTTCTCCCAACGCAAATGCGTGAACTTTAATTCCGGCCTTACCGGCAAGACGTGCCGCGTTAATCGTAAAATCTACATCTTCAGGCGTCATTCTCTTGCCGCCGCCGATCGGTAAGCTGGGAAATCCGTCCGTCAAAAGGAATTGAACTTTAATCGCATCTGTGCGCCCCTGGCTGGTACCAAACCCCATCAACTCACGGATGCCCATGCGAATTCCTTCGACCATGTTGGTTCCGCCATAAGGGCCAGCGCGTAGGATGTCTGTCAGAACGCGGCGCACCTGTTCGAAGTCGTGGGTGAGCGGTTGTAATAGTTTGGCATTTTCGCTGAAGGTCAACACCCCGACGCGCGTGGTCTCAGAATTGAGCTGAAGCAACAACCGGCGCGCCGCCGCGATCTCTGCGGCCAGGATCGAATTCCTCGGGTTGCGTGGGAAGGGCATGCCAAGGCCCATGCCGCCAATACTGATTTGAGGCATCGGAAAACCGGAACTCTCCGGAGGCTGGTCCGCGTCTGGCAAATCCGCGCCAGCGTACATCGCCGTGCTACCCGATACATCGATGACCAAGAAAATATCGACGTTTGCTGAACGCCCTGCCTCGCGGACGACTTTACCGCTGACAAAGATCGTTCGCTGATCTTGGGTAATGCGACTGCCGTCTTTCGGAGAGAGGATTTGAACTTTGGCCTCGGACGAAAAACCCGTGCTTGGGGGAAATGGGATGCAAAAGAGCAGACAAAACTTGACCAGCCCGTCGCAAAAGCGGGTCATTGGGATTACTCCAAGGGCGAGAGAGACGCTAACATGATTGGAAGAATCGTAAAAGGGCAGCCGGCTCGTGAAAATAAGTCGGATAGGTGGACGCATATAGGCCAAGACGATACCCGCGACTTCTCTGCAAGGGCAATTTTGGGAACGACGATTTCGACTTATCCCATTTTCTGGGAAGCAAAGCGAAGAACTAGAGGAAGAGATCCAACGACTGCAACAAAGTTAAGTAACGAAAAGGCGCAACCCACGCAGATAATTTAAACGAAACGGGGTACAATGGTCTGCATGTTGTCTGCGATATTGGCTTCTACTTTGTGATCTTGATATCGGCCGCAACGCGGCACGCTTCGAGCAAATCCGCAACGGATGCGGTCTTGCAGAACTGTTACCAGAGTTTCTTTGATGCACCTGTGCAGCATTGGGGCGGTTGAGTTATAGTATGTTGAGATCTTGGCTCAGCGGGTTGTGATCAGCGAACTTCTTTAAACTGCATTTGGTCAAAATGAATACCTTTCTCTCCAATGTCGAATTCGCTAAGCCTTTCTTTCTTTGGTTACTACTCGCATTGCCACTGCTCTGGCTTCGTTATTACCGACCAGTCACTGTTCTGATCGCACGCTCAATAATAGTGGCCGTGGTGATTCTCGTGCTCGCTGAGCCGCAATTGAGCAGTGAGCAAACGCGGATTCAAGAACGGATTTTTGCCTATGATTTGTCGGCGAGCGTTACTCCCGCCATGCGACGGTGGATGAAAGATAGGACGAGCCAGTTTTCGGCTCCAAGCGACAATGATCACGTTTTCGCCTTTGGTGCCGAAGCGGCGAAGGTTTCTAGCTGGCGCGAGATTTTCGATGGCGATCAGACAGCCATTGGGATTTCGCCCGAGAAAACGAATTTGGAAAACCTGTTCAATGCTCTGCTAAAGCTACCCCCCGCGCCAAGAAACCTATATTTGTTCTCCGACGGCTGGGAAACCCAGGGCGATGTTGGGCGCTTGCTGCCGACAGTTGCCGCTGCGGGTATCAAAGTCTACCCGATTTTGCCGGCAGAGCGCGCTGCGATCGCCAATGTAGCGGTAACGAAACTTCTGGCGCCCACACAGGGCAACAGCAGTGAGAGCTTGAATCTCAAAGTCATTGTCGAGAATCAAAGCGACCGCGTAGTCGAGGGCACTTTGACTCTTACGGGTAATGGCAAAACTGTTAAGAAGGAAGCCGTAAGGCTGAATCCGGGAAGCCAAGCCTTCACCTACCAGGCGACGCCGACGGAGGGCGAGCTTACCGCCTATCAAGCCGCGTTCGCTCCGCGCGACCGAAACGCCGATCTCTACCCATCCGACAACCACGCGTTAGCCTTGGTTTCAGTTCGTACCAAGGCAAAAGTGTTGCTCATCACGGGTCGCTCCGGTGCAGGTGAGCACTTGCAGGAAATTTTTAAAAGACACGGCCTTGAGACAACCGTGAGAACGCCAGAAAATGCCCCGCCGCCGAAGGATTACAAGGTCGTTATCTTCAATAATGCCGAGCGCGAAAAGTTCCCGGCCGGCTATCTCGCCAGTACCGAGCGTCATGTTGCGGCCGGCAATGGATTTATAATGCTCGGCGCCGATCAGAGCTTCGCCCCCGCGAGTTATCGCCAGACACCGATCGAGAAGATCCTGCCGGTGGAACCGAAAGAGCCTCCCAGGCCTGAAGAGAAAAATCGCGCGCTCGTGTTGGTTATCGACAAGTCCGGCAGCATGCGGGATGACAATCGTATCGTGTTCGCCAAAGAAGCCGCCAAAGCCGTGGCGCGCCAGCTCAAAGACATTGATCTATTGGGGATCGTCGGGTTCGACGATAGCGCGTTCGTCGTCGTGTATTTGGAGAACATGGCACGTCTTCGCGGCGTTGTGAATTCTCAGATTGACCGCCTCAAACCAGGTGGGCAAACCTATTTTCTGCCGGCGCTTCTCGAGGCCAAGCGCCAGTTGGAGCGCGCCAATGCATCCCGCAAGCATATCATGTTGTTGAGCGACGGCGTCACCCGGGGGAGCCAGGGTGAGCTCGTGGACCTCGTAAGCACGATGCGAGGTGACTCGAAGATTACTACCTCAGCTATTGCGATCAGCAATGAGGCTGATGTGCGAATCATGAAACGCATTGCCCAGTATGGTGGAGGTTTGTTTCATCATGTTGTCGATCCCTCCACCCTTCCTCAGATCGTTTTGGAGCAACTGCAAGACAAACCTAAAGAAGAGCCGCCAAAGGACGAAAATCTGACGCCGATCCAAGAACGGGGCTCCGAACTCCTTTCCGGGTTTGGCCCAAGAACATACCCGTCTATAAGGGGATATATGGAAACAGAGCTTAAGCGCGGCGCTCAGCTCGATTTACTGATCACCAAACAAAACCGGCGCGTGCCACTGCTCGCTTCCTGGCACTACGGGAAGGGAAATGTGGTTGCATTCACGACCGATATGGAGGGTCGTTGGAGCAGAAATTGGATCCAATGGTCTGGCCTGCAGGGATTTTGGGGACGGATTGTCGATTGGTTAAGTCCACCCGAGGAGAATCTCGTTCCAGCGCACGAGGCAAGCATCAGTCTTGCAGAAAACCGATCAATCCTGGATTTATTTATTTACGATGAATCAAGCGCTCTTAGCCAGTATCGGTTCACGATCACCGGTAAGAGCGGAAAAGGTAACGGCACTCTCACGAAGCTTGCGCCGGGGCACTACCAAACGGCCTTGCCCATCTCAGAGCCGGGAGAATATCGCGTCGATATTGTGGAAGAACGCCGTGGGCAAAAGATTTCTTTTCCGCCAATCGGCTACAATTTGCCATACGATACCACTGCTGAGCGGCCAAGGCCCGACTTTAATATGCGCTTGTTATCCCGGATCGCCGACGCGACCGGCGGGGAAATCAATCCAGATCCACAGGCAGCCGAAGCTGACAAAGGAGATATGGTCACCAAGAACTATGAGCCGCTGAAGGGTCCCCTTATTATCCTCGCAATTGGACTGTTTCTGTTGGAGGTTTGCCTGCGCAAATTTATATTCTCTGAACCCTGACGGCCCGGCACTAGCGGCACAGAGACGAGCCTCTAAAGCCACTTAGCTTTCCGGAAAAGATAGAACAGGTAGATATCGACGCCGAGCATGAGGAGCAGCGCCATAGGGTAACCCCAGATCCAATCCAATTCCGGCATATGCTCAAAGTTCATGCCGTAAACCCCAGCGATCATAGTCGGAACGGTGATCAACGCGCCATAAGACGCCAACCGCTTGGTCACGGTATGTTCCTGGATCGTGATCAGAGAAATGGTTACGGAAATGCCGGTGTTCACCATGTCGAGCGAACTGCCGATTGCCTGATTGAGCCTCAACAAATGGTCATAAACATCGCGAAAATAGTCTTGAAAGGCCAAAGAGAGCGGTGGGACGCGTCCGCCGAAAAGTTTGGTTGTGGCTTCAAGCAGCGGTTCGGTTGCGTGTTTCACGATCATTAATTTGCGTTTCGCGGAGTAGAGAGCCTCGATGTGTTCACGCGTAGGTTGGTCTTTGAAAATCAGTTCTTCAATATTTTCGATGGCCGATTCGATTTGTTCGAGGATCGGAAAATAACGGTCGACTACCGCGTCCATGAGCGCATAGAGCACATAGCCCGAACCGTGACGCAAAAGCTCGGGCTCCTGCTCGCAGCGCGCACGCACGTCCGTAAAGCCTCGTTCGGCCCGGGATCGCACCGAGAGCACATATTTGGGCCCGACAAAAATAGCCACTTCACCCAGGTTGAGATCACCGTTACCTAACTCGATCAGATGTACCACGACGAATAACGAGCCATCGTATTCGTCAATTTTGGGCCGCTGGTGGCCGTGCTGGGCGTCTTCGACCGCAAGTGGGTGCAGGCCGAATTCTCGCTGCATCGCCTGAAGCTCGGCGTCGTCGGGATCTTTGAGCGCGACCCACACAAAACAGTCCGGACGAGCAATAAAAGAACTAATATCGTCTACAGAAATGTCGGCGAGCTTGCGACCGTTTTCGTAGGCAACGCAGTTGACAATCATTGGGTGTTTAGTTGCTAAGGGCGGATTTATACTTCTCGCTTGAACTCGAGGGCGGAGTCAAGGAGAGAAATTTTACGGTAGGGACCTGTTGACGAAGGGTCCTTATTACTGAATATATATTCAGTAGGGATGTCTCATTACCTATACGTTCCGCTCTGGTGCAAGAGTAATTTTTCCTTTCTCGAAGGCGCGAGCCATCCGGACGAGCTGGTCGATGAGAGCTGCCGTCTTGGCTTGCCGGCGATGGCGCTCACGGATCGCGACGGCGTGTACGGTGTCGTGCGCGCGCATGTGCGGGCGCACGAGGTCGGCATGAAGCTGATCATCGGGTCGGAAGTCACGGTGACGGACGGCTCGACCATCGTTCTGCTGGCGCAGCATCGCGGCGGTTATGCCAATCTATGCCGGCTGATCACCAAAGGACGGCTGCGTTCGGAAAAAGG
>DATBLC010000109.1:0-25243 GCA_036555515.1 Binatia bacterium | reverse complement strand
ATAGATACATAGCAAATGAAGCGACACCTCCCCGAGGCCGGCACATGGACCGCCCTGACTTTGGGCGATGCCATCTTCACTGTTTTCATGATCGTCGTGGAGCGGACGATGCCAGAGAGCAGTAGGTTGTCGGCATGGCCGACAAAACTCGATTGATACAGCGCATTTCGGCGCATCGTGATGGCTTTGACCTGAACGATCGGATTGTTGCGCTGCGGTCCGTACGTTCCCGGGTATTCGCCGAAGGGGGCTTCCTCCTTGCGCAGCTTGGGGACAATTTCGCATTCGAGCACGATCTCGGCGTGGGCCGGAACTTCCAAATCCAAGGTCCGGCAGCGCACCAGCTCCACGGGCTCGCCCATAATTCCGCCGGCGACGGAAAATTCGTCTGTCTCCAGAGAAGTGAAAGAAAGACAGCCGATGTAAAACGCTGGGTGATGACCGATGGCCACGGCCATAGGCGTGGGTCGATTTTGCCGCTCGTAAGTCTGCCAAATATAGTGGCCGTGGGCTGTCTCTGAGAGCTGGATGCCAAAGGTATCTTTGGAGTGAACCATGAGCCGGTAAATGCCGGCGTTGCGCACCGCCGAGTCCGGATCACGCATGATGCCAAAGCCGGCGGTTATGTAACGGCCGGCATCCTTCTCATGATAAGTTAGAATGGGCAGGCGAGTTATGTCTACGTCTTTTCCGGTGAGCACCACCTCTTGTACGGGCGCTTCATTGACCATGACCGGTGGCTTTGGACAATCCTCGCGGGCGGCGTACTCACGGATAAATTCCGGTAGCGCTGCGTCTTTCAGGCCGATCGCTCGGAACAGCCGCCGCGCATCGGCATGGACGTTGGTTACGACGGGCAACGCCGACCCTTTAACCTTCTCGAATATGACGACCGGGAACTTTCGCTCCTGTTCCAATTTGGCGAGAATGCCTGTCACCTCGAAGTGCGGATCAACTTCTTTCTTCACCCGCAGTACCTGCTCAGGCTCCTCCGCCTCCAGCTCTTTCAAAAAACCTCTTAGGTCCTTTGGCATGCGATACTTCCTCTAAGTAACATTCGATCACACTGTGAAAACGTTTGGAGCTAGCGTCAGGCTCCGCTCTGGTGTCATTCTGAGCCCGAGGCGAAGAATCTCGTCGGCAAGCTAGACCCTTCGCTGTGCTCAGGGTGACAACCAAGGTCGAGAAGTCCGGTAATACCGACGACGTGATCCAACGTGGTCGCTGAACTCAAATTCAACTTTTCTTCTAGCCTTTCTGGTTGTCACTTTAAAAAGCTCAAATCCAGAGCGCTATCAATGCTGATTTTCTGCTGCATGCCGTTCTTGGCGAACCACTGGGCTTGATCCGCCAAGTTCTCCACGAGTACATTGCCCTTCGGATCTTGATAGGGCGGAATCGCCGCCTGAATAACTTTGGCAGGTACCTTGGTGTACTTTTCCAGAATTGCCGCGATCTCCGGATTTTTTGTTCCGTTCTTGTGAAAAAATTCGGCCGCCTTCAGATAGGCGCCCATCCAGCGCTGGGCCACGGGTCTGCGCTCCTTGATGAACTTCCCTGAATAGATGATGACGCCGACCTGAACCGGCCCAAGGCCTTTCACCTGGTCGGGGGTGCGAAAACGGACGGCTACCCCGCGCTCTGCGAAGCGAGCTACCCAGGGCTCGACTGCATAGGCGGCGTCGATGGCTTTAGTCTCGAACGCCGTCACCTGGCCCGGCGCATTCAGAAAGGTCAGCTCAACATCGTTGATGGTGAGGCCGACTTCTTCGGCCATCTTTCCCACCAGATAATGCTGAATGTTTCCCTTGGCTAGAATCGCGATCTTTTTTCCTTTTAGGTCTTTGAAGGTCTTGACCTGTCCCGAGTCAACCAGGTCTTTACGAACTGCCAGCAGGGAAAATCCGAACCCTTCTCGCGCTTGCCCTTTGTCCGCCACGATACGAAACGGGGCTTGCTGGGCGACGGCGTTAAACAGTCCGGCGCTCGCCGATCCCACCGAAACTTCCAACTCACCCGCGACCAGGGCAGGAACCATCTTTGCCGCCGAGGCGAAGCTGGAAATATCGGTGGCGACTCCCTGCTCTTTGAAAAACCCCTTCTCGATAGCGATATAAATTGCCGCGTTGGAGATGGCCGCCAGATCGCCAAGCTTCACCGTTTCCTGCGCTCTAGCCGGCGCAGGCATTAACCCGAGAAGCGTTACGACTGCGCTCATTAGCCCAACTATTTTCGCCTGCTGCATATGCTTACTTGCCATAGCTTCCTCCTTGAGAATGACTCCGCCACCATGTCACCAACACAGATTCCACCGCGCATGTAACACGGCCATTCTGTGCGTGTCAATCCAGCGCTTTTAATCGAAGTTATAGTGTCGAATCCATTCCCTTTGCAAAAAATCTCTTGCCGCGCTGGTCAAAAGGGTCCAGCCACGAGGCGCGCGAAAATCGACGAGCGGAGGCGTACTCTTGTTGTACGTTGACGCGAAATCGGTCGAGCGCAACGAAGTAGATGGGCCTTTTTCACCAGCGCGCTTCGCTAAGTGCGCCGCCACGGACACATCACGCGCTCGGCCCACTGAAGAAGCCAGGTGCTGAGGATGCCAAGGATGCCGAAGGCAATGGTGCAACCAAACACCTGCTTGACCAGAAGTAACTGATACGATTCCCACAGCAGGAATCCGAGTCCCGCCTTGGTGGCTTCTATCTCCGTGATGAATACCAGGATCAATGCCGTGCCGGCGCCCAGCCTGAGGCCGGTGAAGATATTGGGTAAGGCTCCGGGTATCACGACTTTGGTGAAGATCTGGCGCTGATTTGCGCCGAGGTCGCGGGCGGCCTTGAGGAGCACCGGGTCTATTGCTTTCACCCCGGTGACCGTGTTGATCAGGACCAGAAACACTACACCAATCATGATGGTCATCACCTTGGAGGTTTCACCGAGACCAAACCACAGGATGAAGAGGGGAAAGAGCGCCGACTTCGGGATAGGATAGATCGCGCCGACGAGCGGATCGACAGCATCTTCAAAAGTGCGGAACCAGCCGACCAAAAGCCCTAACGCAATCCCGAGAAGCGAACCGTAGATAAATCCCTGCAGCACCCGATGGAGACTCACGGCGATGGCCCAAGGCAGGCGGCCGTCCATTGTTAACTCGACCATGGTGCGAAGCACTGAAGCCGGGGCCGGGACAAGCAGTTGATTGACCTCGCCGAGCCGCACCACGCCTTCCCAGATCACCAGGAAAGCGATCGGCGAAACTATGCGCAGCGGCCGATAGCGTTTCCACATAATAAAGTCTCCTCGCCGTTAATCAGCAGTTCGCGCATCTTATTGAACCTTTTGAACGACTTGAACACTTTGAACGGCAGCCTTATTTTAAGTGAGGCCCTCTGCCTTTAAAGAACGCTCCACCTCTTCGCGGATTTGCTCCGAAAGGTATTCGAGCAGCTCGACCTCCTGAGGACCAGTAATACTGCGGGGCCTGGGAATCCGGACCGGCACGATTTCCTTTATACGGCCCGGTCGAGCGGTAAAGAGAACCACGCGGTCACCTAGCAGAACCGCCTCGTCCAGGCCGTGAGTTACATAGATGAAGGTCCGTTTGGTTTCTTGCCAAATGCGCACGAGCTCTGCTTGCAACACCTTGCGGGTCTGGGCATCGAGTGAAGCGAGCGGTTCGTCAAACAGCAAGACTGCGGGATCGTTGGCAAGAGCGCGCGCGAGCGCGACCCGCTGCCGCATGCCTCCCGACAACTCGTGCGGGTAGCGATGCTCGAAGCCGCGCAGATGAACTAACTCGATCAGTTTCTGAGCATTGGCTTCGCGCTGGGCTCTCGGCACGCTTCTCACTTCCGGACCAAAGACGATATTTTCCAGCACCGTGCGCCAGGGAAAGAGAGCGAATTCCTGAAACACCATGCCGGTTTGCTTCTGACCGTCGACAGATTTGCTGAGTTCGATCGTGCCGCTGGCGGGTTCCTCCAATCCGGCAATGATCTGGAGGAGGGTCGATTTGCCACAGCCCGACGGTCCAACGAAAACCAAGAACTCGCCTTGCTCGACATCCAAACTGATGCCGCCGAGCGCCACCACCTGTTCCTGGGTCCGCTCGATGTGCCAGACCTTGCCGATATCCTTGAGGCGCAGAATCGTGCCCATCACCGATTCGACTTTGGCCTGAGACGCTCTGCCGACCACAGGACGGCGGCAACAATATTTTGATAACCCGTGCAGCGGCAAAGATTACCGCTCAACCGCTCGCGGATCTCGTCTTCGGAGGGAGACGGATTTTCCCGAAGAAGCTCATAGATTGTCATTAGAAAACCCGGCGTGCAAAAGCCGCATTGGAATCCCAACGTTTCGATAAATCCCTGCTGGATGGGATGAAGCGGCTCACCGTTGTCGGCCTGCGCCGCCAGCCCCTCCACCGTAAGAATCGCGCTACCCTGAGCTTGCACGGCGAGAAGCAAGCACGACCGGACGGTCTCGCCGTTAAACAGAACGGTGCAGCTGCCGCATATTCCTTGTTCGCAGCCCAGATGAGTTCCGGTCAAGCCAAGCTGGTCGCGCAGGAAATCAGCCAGCGACAGACGCGGCTCCACAAGTCCTTCATACCGTTTGCCGTTGACGGTGATCTCAATGGCACACTTTGCGATCATCTAATATTCCGTTCCAATCGTTCAAGCCGTTCAAACAGTTCAAGTGGTTTAAAAAAATCTGGCCCTTGAGTTACTTGCGCGTGATGATCTCCAGCACCCGGTGCGGACTTAGTGGAATGTCCTTGACTTGAACGGCAAAGGGCCGAAGCGCGTCCGCCAGGGCGTTGGCAATCGCCGCCGGAGGAGCGATCGCTCCGCCCTCGCCCAGCCCCTTGATACCCAGCGGATTGAGCGGCGATGGCGACTCCAGGTGGACCAACTTGATTTTTGGTACCTCCATGGCGCCGGGCAAAAGGTAATCCATGAAGCTGCCGTTGAGCAATTGCCCGTTGGAATCGTAGCAAATCTCTTCGAAAAGCGCGGCGCCAATCCCTTGAGCAACGCCGCCGTGGATTTGCCCTTCCACCAGCAGGGGATTGATCAGTTTTCCCGCATCGTGGGAGACGACATAGTCGAGCAGTTTGATTCCTCCCGTTTCAATATCGACCTCGATGACCGCAACGTGGGCCGCGTTGGCCCAGGTCACCGTGGCTGGCACAAAATAAAATGTCGCCTCGAGTCCCGGCTCCAAGCCCTCGGGAAGCTTCGAGGCCCACCCCGGCACCGCTGCGCGCGCCAACTCGCTGAAAGAGATCGCTCGTTGCGGCATTCCTCGGACTGAAACTTTTCCTCCGCTCAATTGCAGATCATCCGAATTGGCCTCCAGCAGGTGCGCGGCCAGCCGCAGCACTTTTTCTTTTAAGCGCGCCGAGGCCTCGAACAGAGCGGAGCCGACGTTGACGGCGCTGCGGCTGCCGAAGGTGCCACAACCGAACTCAATCGCCGCGGTATCCCCTTCGACGAGGCGAATATTTTCCGGGCTCACTTGCCACAGGTCTGCCGCGATCTGCGCGTAGACCGTTTCATGGCCCTGCCCGTGTCCGGTCGCGCCGGTGGCGATGACGATTTCGCCGGAACTATCAATGCGCACCTTCGTGCCCTCGAATGAACCCACACCGGTCCCTTCGACGTAACAGCCAATGCCGATGCCGAGATAGCGCCCGCGTTGACGCAGTTCTTGTTGCCGCGCTCGCAGCTCATCGTAGCCGGCCGCCTCCAATGCCCGCCTCAACGTCTCAGGATAATTCCCGCTATCGTAACAAATGGGTTCTCCGTCCCGATATAAGATTCCCGCGTGGTAGGGCATCTCTTCCGGCTGAATAAAATTGCGCCGGCGCACCTCGGCAGGATCCAAGCGCAACCGCGCTGCAATCAGATCCATACAGCGCTCCATGACAAACACGGCTTCGGGACGTCCGGCGCCCCGATAGGGTGCGTTGGGCACCTTGTTGGTCGAAACGCAGGTGCCGGTCACCGACAAGTTGGGGATTTTGTAGGGACCCTGAAGATGGGCCGCCGTGTTGTAAGCATCCGTCAACCCCATCGGATTGTAGGCGCCGTTGTCCAGCAAGAAGCGATCGCGCAGCCCCAAGATCCGGCCGGTTTCATCAAATGCCAGCTCGACATCGTGGCGCTGGTCACGGCCATGGGCCGTGCTGATGAAGTGTTCGGAGCGGTCCTCGATCCATTTCACCGGGCGGCCTAACTGAAGCGCCAGGAAAGGGACGAGAATTTCCTCCTGATAGACAAAGACCTTGGGGCCGAATCCTCCGCCGATATCCGGCGCAATCACCCGCACTCGCTCTTCGGAAAGATCGAGCTGCGCCGCGATTTGTCGGCGCACTAAATGGGGCATCTGCGTCGAGGACCAGACGGTGAGGATGTTGGTTTTGGGCTCGACCCAGGCAACTACGCCGCGGCATTCGAGAGGTGCCGCGCAATAGCGGTGATGGCGGAATCGCTCGCGCAACCTGTGGGGCGCAGCGCCCATCGCGTCATCGACGTTGCCCTTGTTCACGCTAAAGCTGAAGACAATGTTATCCTTGGACCCCTCATGGACCAGGGTCGCGCCCGCTTTCAATGCTTCGTCCGGATCAACGACTACGGGTAGGGTCTCATAGTCGACGCCAATTTCATCTACGGCGTCCTCCGCCCTGTGCCGATCCTCGGCAACGACGATGGCTACAGGCTCGCCGACATAGTGAACCTTTTCCCGTGCCAAAGCCGTCGGCCGCGGACCCCGTAGCAATGGATTGACCCCTTGCAACCAACGAACAGGGTGGATTTCGAAGCTTTCCGGAAACGGGGATATTCGGCTTTCGATTTCCCGCCCGGTCCACACGCCAACAACCCCGTCGAGACAAAGAGCTTCGGTTACATCGACGCTGCGGATTCGAGCGTGGGCGTGTGTGCTGCGCAAAAGAGCGGCATGAAGCATGTTGGGCAGGCGTATGTCGCCGACGTACATGCCGTTTCCAGTGATGAAACGACTCGATTTATCTGGCTTTACGCTGCGGCCGATGAATCCGGTTGAAGTCGAAGCCATTTGGACTTACCTGCTTGTGCGGCGCTATCACGGATAACAAGAACCTGTCAATCTGGCTAAAATCTTATGAACGGCGGTTACCGGCGGGGTTTTCACGAAATGCCCACAAGCTGCCCTATAACTACTGCGAATCGAGCACAAGCGTCAATGAGGAAAATGGCGCGCAGAGCTTGCAGGGTCGCCCAATCAACCAATAAGGCTTACTTATGCCAGACAATCCGATATTATCCCAATCTAGGCAACCGCGAGACTGTTTCAACCAAACCCCGATGAAAATTTAAGGAGGTGACGTCATGGAAAGCGCGGCATTGGTGCTCGATGCACTGGGTCGGGTGCGTGACACGGTGCGCGAGGCACTCAAGGATTTGTCGCCAGACGAGTTGCTGGCGCCCCCAAAACCTCATATCGCATGGTTGGTGTGGCATCTGTCGCGCGTCCAGGATGCGAATTTTTCCGGCTTGATGGAGCGCCCGCAATTATGGGTCGAAGACGGATGGCATGCGCGCTTCGCTATGCCGCCGGATCCGAGGGACTACGGCTCCGGTCACAGGCACACTCCAGCCCAAGTAGAAGCGTTTACTGTGACGGACAAGCACCTTCTGCTGGACTACCTCGATGCTGTTTTCGCGAGAACGAAGGGTTATCTCGCCACCGTTACGAACGCCGATCTGAACCGGGTACTGAATGAACCGCAGTATCAACCACTGCCGACGTTGAGCGTTCGGCTCGCCAGCGTTATCAACTGCAACACGCGCCACGCCGGCCAGATCGAATATCTGCGCGGCTTGATCAAGCACCAGGGCTGGTTTCCAGGAGCTCGAAAATAAATGGCATCTGGGTTGAACCGGATTTCGCAGTTGCGCTCGACAGGAAGCGCGAGGCGCAACCCTTCCGTAGCAAAGTCTCAGCCGAAGGCTGATCCGCCTGTGGCGGAGATGCCGTCTGCCTCTGAGCCGACGTCGAGCAACGGTGCTTCACGGCAGTTAGAGCTCGTAACAACGAAGTGCGAAAGCGCAAAATGACTTTGAAATTTCACATTCGAACGCATTCGCTACTCCAGGGTTCCCCCTCGCTTCCGGGCGCCTCAGTCTAACTGCGGAATCTGGGTTGAATCTTTTTCTTTTAGCGAGCCGTCTAAGAGGTAGATACTTGAAGACCGAAAAGATGGTCGGCATCTTTATGAATGAATTTTTATTAGTGGCGCTCGTTATAGTCTATCTGGTCATCACTTATGTGCCAATTTCAGGAGCGCCTAAAGGCGATTGGCAAAGCCGTCGCGACGACCGTTTTCCCAAGGCAACGCCGAAACAGGTGTTGGCACACGGTCATAACTCGTCCTTTGTTTCCCGCTAATTTGCTCTGTCCGGTCGTTCATTAGTTTCCGCGGCTTTTGCCAGGCGAATGTCGATCAACGCCATTTGGCCGGCGGCGATGGCTTTGAGGCCGCGCTGGAGCGCGGCGCGCACTTCGCCGGGTTCTTCGACTTTTTCGCCGTAGCCGTCGAACGCCCGCGTCACCATCGCATAGTCAGGACTCGGATTGATCGAGATGCCGATGAAGTCCCGGTTCTTCACGGCAAAGCCGTCCGGGAAAAATCGCGGCACGCCGGACTTTTGCGAGTGATAGCCGAAGTTGTTGTAGAGCACGATCATGATGGGCAAATTGTGTTCCTGGCAGACGCCGAGGGCCGCAAGTCCTGGATCATAGTTGAACGCGCCGTCGCCGATGAGACACAAAACGGGCCGCTGGGGGAAGGCCGCTTTGACGCCGAGCGCGGTGCCGGTGCCCGTGCCGAGACCGCCGATTGAGCCGGCGAAGAACGTGCCGGGCTTGAGCATGTCGAGATAGCGGTGAATCGAAAGTCTGTGCGTTATCGTCTCTTCGACAACAAGGGCGTCGGATGGCATGGTTTGCGCGAGCTCGTAGGTGACCCAACGGGTATCGATGGGTTTCTGCTCTTTGCGGCGCAGCGCCTCTTCTTTCCACTCGGCCTTGCGTTTTTCATGACGGCTGCGCCAGGATTCGGCGCGCCGCGTCGCGTCACTATTTCCCTTGGTGACGCGCTTCTTGACGGCTTCCACGAAATATTTCATTGAGCTTTCGATCTCGCCGGTGAGAATTTGCGTGACCGGGTACCCCCAGTAGGGAAGATCAGCGCGCAGCGGATTGTCCGACAGGACCGCGACTTTGGTTTCCGGGGGTAGCTTCTTCGACGCCGGGTGCCAGGGCGCGATGACTCCGAGAAGAAGGATCGCGTCGGCTTCCTGTAAAAATTCTTGCGGCTCGAAACCGGCGTGGAGCGGATGGGTGCGTGGAAAATTAATATAGCTCGATGCGCGGCTCTCGACCACGCCGGCGCCGAGAAGTTCCGCTAGCTCGACGAGTTTCTGCACGGTCACGGTGCTGCGGCCCGCCTCTTCGGTAATAATGAGCGGGTTTTTCGCCTCGGCGAGGGTCGCCGCCAGTTCGTCGAGGGCCGCCGGGTCGGCCATCGGCGCGGGCACGGGAACGTTATCCGCCGCCGCGTTCTTGGTCATTTTGTCGAACAGATACTCCATCGGTATAGAGACGAAGACCGGTCCCTTCGGAGTGCCCATCGCCAACTGGCAGGCGCGTTGGATCGTCGATGGCAACAAGGATTTGGCATTGACGCCATAGCTCCACTTGACGCAGCGGTCGACGAGACGGGCAGGCCCGCCGATATCGGCCAACGCGCCAAGCCACTGCGCGCCCACGTCGGGGCCGGCCTCCTCGCCGAATCCCAACGATTCGCCGGTGAACACGACCATCGGAACCTGTTCATGGAGCGCGCCGCGCAGCGCCATGGTGGCGTGCAGCGCGCCGACGGTGGTGTGGATCATCACCGCGGGAAGCTTCCCCGTGGACTTGGCGTAGCCGCTCGCCATGCCCACGGCGATCTCTTCATGCCGGGAGCTTATGTAGAGCGGCACGCCCTCGCTCTGCGCCTTTGCTTTAGCAAAAGCTTCCCACACCGGCGACCATTCGGAGCCGGGGGAAGCAAAGATTCGATCCACTCCCATGTGGGACAATACGTGCAGCAGCGTATCGGCGCCGGTCAGGCCTTCGGTTTCGATCATATAATTCTCCTCTTGTTCAAATCGTTCAAAACGTTCAAACGGTGCAAAACGTTTTCCGTTCTCGCAACGTCGTAATTATCCCTTGGTTGACACCGCACGGTCTTATCAAAATAAAGGCTGTCATGCTGAACGAAGTGAAGCATCTCGTATTCGATCGCGATTCTTTGCCTGCGACTCAGAATGACACCATTTCGTCAACCAACTTCGGTGACGAGACGCTGGCAGTCATAACTTGTCGCCCCACAGCCGTTTGAGAAAGCCGCTCTCGCGCAGCTCTGTGAAGAACCGAGGATCGTAAAAATCTTCCGCCTTGGCCGATGCAGCTTGCGGGACGGATTTGCTCACCAATCCGAGAATCAGCTCTATACCCTTTGGATCTACCTGGAGAGTTTTTTCCATCGCCTTCCCTTCCGCCGCCATCCCGTGGGTGAGCACCTCCTTGTCCTCGACCTTAGTGTACTTCTGAACAATCTGGACCGCGACCTCCGGCTTGGTGAGGAACGTATGAACGGCTTCTGCATACGCGCGCATGAATTTTGCGATGTCCGGTTGTTTGCGTGCGACGGTGCTCCGAGTCGAAACCAGCACAGTGGCGGCAAAGGGAATATTCAGCGCCGTGATATCAAGGATCACTTTGTGCCCCAACCTTTGGGCGAAAAGATCGTAAGGCGGGGTAGTCGTAAATGCATCGATGGAGCCGGCCTTGAGAGCCGGAATGCCCTGACTCGTGCTGCCCATCTGCACATAGCTCAAATCCTTTAACGGATCGATTTGAAAACGGGCGAGCGCGGCCTGGGTGTACATATCCGGATTCGAGCCTATGCGGTCGATGCCGAGCCGTTTTCCTTTGAGATCTTGAACGCCGTTGATCTCTTTTTTACCGACAATCGCGCCTACCATGGCGTGCTTGCTTTGTCCGATGATCACCAAGTTCTTCGCGCCGCCAAGAATTGCCCTTATCGGCGCGAAGCCGCCAATGATGCCAATATCGACTTCGCCGGCCAGTATCGACGTGGTGCCGATGGGACCGGAGCCGATATAGACGAGTCTAACGTCCGCTCCGTGTTTTTTAAAAAGACCGGCTTCTTTGGCGATCCACATCGGAGCCATGGAAACTACATGTGCCGTGTAGAAGGCGGTGAGACTGGGGGACTGTCCGGCGCTCTTTGTGGCCGTACCGGTGAAAATAACGAAGCCTATCCCGATTAGCGCTAGCCGCCGTTGGAAACGATTCATCGTGCGCCTCCTTAGTATTGCGGTCTTTCAACCCGATTCGCCGCTCGGCAATGATTGGATGGTCAAGACAACGCCTCGCCCCGAATACCTCAACCCGAGCACGATGTCCAGACGCCGCGAAGCGGGCTGATTTCTACTCGCTATTGCCTAATGTCCGTCGTGCCTATTTTCACTTGATCACTTTGTTAGCCCGGGCGAGCACCTCTGGCGGAATCGTCGCGCCGATCTGCTTGGCTGGGATAGATATCCTATCCGGCGGACTTTCTTCGGCTGCTGCGCCTCGGCGGACGCGCAAAGGCGCAAAGAGCATGGCGCGTAAGACGAAAGACATTTTTTCTCACGGGGTTTCTCCGGTCGTTCTGCTCACGACTCACTGCTATGAGATCAAAAGAAATACGCGATAATAACGGTGTAAATTTGGGGAGCCGAGTTGGTTCGGGTCAAAAGAAAAACGGCAAAGGGTAGCTTCTTTACTGCACCTCACTTCTTCGCGATGTACCTTACCTCGGCATCGAGGTGAGTCGGTTGACATTACAGAAGCTTTTCAAATAGCGTTGGCCAACAGAATGAACCATGAGTCTATGAGCCGCGACACAGGAGGAAACTGGCGCATCGACGTGCACCATCATGTCGTGCCGCCGCGGTATGCGGATCAATCCATGCCAATCAAACTTCCCGATACCGAAGCGCAACTTCGCTCCATGGATAATTGGCATATTCGAGCCGCCATCACTTCACTGACGCCACGGGTGATTCTCAAAAACATGCATCGACTGCGTGAAGTCGCGCGGATCTGCAACGAGTTCCAAGCAAGAACGTTGCTGGAGCACCCTACACGATTTGGCTCCTTCGCCCTGCTTCCCCTGCCGGACGTCGATGGCGCGCTGGAAGAAACGACCTATGCGCTCGACATCTTACACCTCGATGGCGTTGGCATTTTTTCCAGCGTCAACGACCGCTACCTGGGCGATCCGTTGTTTGATCCGGTCTTCGACGAGCTCAACCGGCGCAAGGCGGTCGTGTTTATTCATCCGACGCACTGTGAAGCACCGGAGCACACGCGCCTGGGCGCGCCGCCCTTCGTCGTCGAGTACGTATTCGACACCACCCGTGCCATTGTGAATTTAGTTTTTGCCGGCACGTTCAAGCGTTGTCCCGATATTCGTTTCATCGTCGCCCACGGCGGCGGCGCGGTGCCGTTTCTCGCGCAGCGAATCGCGATGATGGAAGGGCATCGAGGCGCCAAAGGAGTCACTGGCGTGATTGCGACGCTCCGTTCGCTTTACTACGAGATCGCCAGTACGACTTCGGCATTTGCCTTGCGCTCTTTGCAAGAGCTCGCCGACCCGGAGCATATTCTATGGGGTTCGGACCTGCCGTTCGTTTACGGGGCGAGGCTGCAGGAGGAAATCGATCATTGGCAGCATTATGACGGCTTCGATGCCGCGGGCCGGGCAGCGGTCGAGGAGCTCAATGCGCTCAGGCTTTTTCCGCGCTTCGGTCAGGCGGCGGGTGATTTGGGTAGCCGACGTCAATGACTCTCTTGGCCATGGCTGTAATTCCTCTGCTCCAGGCGCACAGACAGTCCGTCATGCCCGCGCACGCGGGCATCCAGTGTGAGGGCGGACGAGCTAAGACTCAAAACCTGGATTCCCGCTTGCGCGGGAAAGACGGAAGAGGAAGTCGACTTCCACCCAACGAAGTCAGGGCTCTCCGGTTTCGAGCCGAAGGGTGTTCAGTTGCTTAACGGGAGGTGAAACCTATGAACGTGACCGGAAGATGGCGTGGTGTTGTTCTCAGCCTGATCGTTTTCTTCGCAACGGTCGCAGGTTTGGCGCGCGGCGTTTGGAGCGCTGAGGGAACCCGCTTTCTCGTCAGCTACGGCGGCACCGCCGGTTACCAGCTTCCTCTGTGGGTCAACAAGGAGCTGGGTTTCAGCAAGAAATACGGTGTCGATCTGGAAATAATTCTGATTCAAGCGGGATCGCCGAACATCCAGGCTTTGCTCGGCGGCAGCATTCAGCTGACGCAAACGGCGGCCTCGTCGGCGGTGATCGGCGCGAGCCGCGGGGCGCCGGTGGTGATTGTCGCAACGCTGGAAAACAAGCTTCCCATGCTTTTGATTTCCCGTCCCGAGATCAAAGAACCACAGCAACTGCGCGGCAAGACCATCGGCATCAATCGCTTCGGTGGCTCCAACGACGCAGCGGTGTTGATGGCAATTAAATCCTGGAAAATCGATCCCGGCGACATAAAGATGATTCAATCCGGAGGTACGTCAGCGCGCATGGCGGCTCTGATGAGTAAACAGATCGATGCGACGGTGCAGTCGTATCCCGAAATCTACCAGGCACGCAAGCTCGGTATGAACGTTTTGGCGGACGTCGGCGATTTCGGTTTCTATACCAATACGTCGAACATTGTTACTCGGTCCTATCTCCAACAAAACCGCGCTGCCATAAAAGGATTCATTAAGGGTCAAATCGAGGGAATGCACTACGTGAAGACCAACAAGGAGGGGAGTTTAAAAATTCTGCGCAAGCGCCTCCAGGTTACGGACGCGGAAGCCGTCGAGGGGACGTACGAATTTTTCGCCAAGCGTTTGCTGCGATCACCGCGCACAGAACTGGAGGGGATAAAAAATATTCTGGCGTCCATCGGCTCCGGGCAAAAAACCCCCGCGGATTTCGTCGACATGAGTATCATCGACGAAATCGAAAAGGAAGGATTCGTGCAAAAACTCTACGGCCCGTAACAGGCTGCTGGGATAGAAATGTTCCAACCGTTCAGGTCGTTCAAAATGTTCAAGCCTTGAACGGGCAATTTATAATTTTTCACCCCAGAGCTTTTTTAGAAAGCCGCTGTCCCTTAAATCGTTGGTGAAACGCGGGTCGTAGAAATCTTGTACTCTGGCGGACGTTGCTTGTGGAACGGTCTTGCCAATCAATTCGAGTATCAGCTCGATTCCCTTTGGATCCACCTGGAGTGTTTTCTCCAAGGCCTTCGACTCAGATTCGATTGAATAAGCGAGCAAATCCCGGTCGTCGACTTTAGTGTATTTGGCGACAATCTGACTGGTGCCTTCCGAATTCGTCAGAAAGTAGTGAACCGCTTCGGCATAGGCCCGCATGAACTTCGAAATCTCCGACTGTTTGCGCGCTACTGTTTCGCGGGCGGAAACGAGCACGGTGGCGGCAAACGGGATTTTCATGGCGGCGATATCCACGATCTCCTTGAAGCCCAGCCGCTGCGCAAAAAGATCGTGGGGCGCGCCCGCGATTATCGCGTCCACGGCTCCAGCCTTAAGGGCTGGGATTGCCTGGCCAATATTGCCGAGTTGAACATATTGAAGGTCTTTGAAGGTATCGATGTGAAAACGCGCAAGAGCGACCTGGGCAAACATATCCGGATTCGAACCGATGCGGTCGATGCCTAAACGCCGCCCTCTCAGATCTTGGACACTGGCGATCTCTTTTTTGCCTATGATTTTGCTGGTTATGCGGTTCTTGCTTTGACCGATGATTACCAAAGCTTTGGCTCCGCCCAGGATTGCCCGTGTCGGAGCGAAGCCACCGATGATTCCCACATCCGTCTCTGCTCCGAGCACCGAAGCAGTGCCCACCGGTCCGGACGCGATGAAAACAAGTTTGACGTCAAGTCCCTGTTTTTTGAAAAAACCGGCTTCCTTGGCGATCCAGATGGGCGCCATGGAGACAACCGGCGCAGTGTAGAATGCCGTGAGTGTCTGGGATTGGCTCGAACTGATTTTCACAGCGGTGATAGAAACGACGAGCGCAATGAAATTAAATATAAGCGCTTTCCGAAGAACCGTCATTGTGGTCCCCTCCTTGCGCTGTAAGTACTTACCGGTGTCGGCTATGGGGTTGCACCATCGGTCTGAGACGGGCGGGAGTATACCATGCAAAATTGCCATGACAACGAAAATATTGACAGCCGGATTCTCAGGTGATACGCGTGCCGCAAACCGGCAATAACCCGGCAACCGCCGCTACAGAGCGAGGGATATGATATGAAAGCCTTTTCGTCGCCGTTTAAAGCGATTTTTCGCATCGCGGTTTGCTGTCTCGCCCTCGTTGCTACGACCCGCAGTAACGCCGCGGAGGCACCCCAAAAGCTGCGCGTCGCCTACGCGGCGATCACCGCGGCTTTCTCGATCCCGTGGATCGCCAAGGAAGCCGGCATATTTCAACGCCATGGTCTGGATGTGGAGCTGGTTTATATTGCCGCCGGATCACGGGCGGTCCAGACGTTGGTCGGCGGAAGCATCGACGTGGCGGCCATCGGCGGTCCGGCGGGCGTCGATGCCAAACTCGCCGGGGCGGATACAGTCTACGTCGCCATTCCGGTAAACCGCGTGATTATGTTCACGGTGACCGACCCGCAAATCCAGCGGGTCGAGGAGCTGCGCGGCAAGAGCATCGGCGTTACCCGCATCGGCACTGTTACGGATTACTTTACCCGAATATATTTACGCCAGAACGGACTGGCGCCGGACCGCGACGTCATGGTCCGCCAAACCGGCGGCTTGCTGGAAACCGTCGCGGCGCTCAAGGCCGGGCAAGTTCACGGCGGCACTTTTGGTTTTCCTGCTGTCCTCCACGCCAAGGCGGCCGGTTTCCGCGTCCTGGTGGATTACAACGAGCAGGGATACCGTTATCCGCTATCCGGGGTTGTGGTGACACAAAAATTCCTGCGCAGCAACGAGAGCGCGATCCGGCGATTTCTCGAGGCCCACATCGAAGCCGTGCACCGCTTCAAGACTGATGCGAACTTTACGATGAACGTCATTGGAAAATATACCCAGACTACCGACCGGTCGATGTTGGAGGAGACACAGCGCGTCTATGCTTTGGCTTTCGAGCGGGTCCCTTATCCGGACCCGGAAGTTCTCAAGCTCGGCGTGACTCAAGTGAGCGAGACCAATCCGCGCGCCCGCGGCGCCGACCCGCGCGACTTCGTCGACGGTCGCTTGTTGAGGGAGATCGAGGCCAGTGGCTTCGTCAAGCGACTCTATGGTGAAGGCAAATGAAAACGGTTTACGGTGTATTTACCACTAAGCAAATGCAGGATTCGGATGGATCACCGCAGAGGCGCAGAGGCCGCGGAGTAAAAATTTCTTCATCAAGAAATCCTCCGAACTCTGCGAACTCCGTGCCTCTGTGGTGAAATAATCTTTGGTGCTTTGGTTGCGGCGTGGCCGCCCTAGGCCCTTGGTGGCGAAAATATACGGATGCGTATAAACGTCGTTGGTGCCGGGCCGGCCGGCCTCTTGTTCTCGTTGCTCATCAAGCGGCGCTTTCCGGCGTGGCAGATTAACGTCCTCGAGCAAAACCCGCCGGACGCCACCTTCGGCTTCGGCGTGGTTTTCTCCCTGAACGCGCTGGCGTTCCTGGAGCGCGACGTGGCGGATTTTTACCGGCAGCTCGCGCCGCGCCTTGAATCATGGCCGATGCAACGCATAATTCACCGAGACGAGCGGGTGGATATCGATGGCAATGGTTTCTCGGCCATCGGGCGCTTGGAGCTCAATCAATTTCTCCAACAGCTCTGCGCCAACGCAGGTGTGTGCATCGAATTTGAACGAAATATCACGTCCGCCGATGATCTGGCGGATTTGCAAGGCGCCGACCTGCTCATCGGCGCCGACGGCGCCAACTCTTTCGTGCGCCGCACGCTGGAAGCCGAGTTCGCGCCTGAGTTTGAATGGCTCACCAACCGTTTCGCCTGGTACGGCACGGCGCAACTCTTCGATTGCCTGTCCTTGACGTTTCGCACCAACGAACATGGTTGTTTTGTCGCGCACCATTATCGCCACAGTCGAACGATGAGCACGTTCATCGTGGAGTGCGACGAAACCAGCTGGCGCCGCGCCGGGCTCGACCGCATGCCGGACGAAGAGAGCCGCGTTTATTGCCAGTCCGTGTTTGCGCCGGACTTAAACGGCAAGCCGCTGGTATCCAACAAATCCATCTGGCGCCAGTTTCTCTTGCTGGCGGCCCACCGATGGTTTGTCGGCAACACCGTGCTGATCGGCGATGCGCTGCGCACGGTGCATTTTTCCATCGGCTCGGGCACGCGCCTCGCTTTCGAGGACGCCATCGCGCTTGACCGCGCATTCGGCGAGGCGGGCGACGACGTGCCGCGGGCGCTCGCGGCGTTCGAACGCGAGCGGCGCCCGGTGGTGGAAAAAATTATCGCCGCGGCCAACTTGAGCTCGTATTGGTATGAGCGCTTGTCTGAGAAAATGATGCTGGAACCGTGGCAACTCGCCTATGATTATATGACGCGCAGCGGGCGCATGACCGACGAGCGCTTGCGCGAGCTGTCGCCTCGGTTCATGGCGCGAGTGGACGCGGAGCAAAAACGGGTCCGGTCCGTCGGAATGTAAACAAACCGCCGGCTTCAAGCAAAGACTAGTACTGGCGGTTGCAATTCGCGATGAAGCTTGGTGCTCGAGTCGAACCTAGCGCGGCTGCACCGCAACCAAAAGTCGGAAAATCTAGCGCAAAGCATGTGCTGAGCGGAGCCGAAGAGACGCAAAGATGCCACGAAAAACCTTGTCATTTCGAACGAAGAGAGAAATCTTTCCTAGATCCCTCGCATTCGCTCGGGATGACAGATCTCTGGCCGGTCACTTGGCGCCTTGGCGTGTCTTGGCGCGAGAATAATCCTAACCGCGCGTAACTATAGGGCAAGGACGGACGGTGAAAATTCGCGAGCCGGGAAGACTTTGAGGCATAGTAGAATAGCGGAAACGGAGGAGACCATGGACAAGAGAATTGAAATTGCCGGCCTCAAGATCGATGACAGGCTCTATCGTCTGGTGCGCGACGAAATTGCACCGGGGACCGGCGTGAGGGCCGACGGTTTTTGGAGATCTCTGGGCGAAATTGTGCGGGATCTGGGCCCGACCAATCGCGCGCTGTTGGCAAAGCGCGACCGGTTGCAAGAGCAGATCGACCAGTGGCATCGGGCGCGAGCAGGCCAGCCGTTCAATCTGACGGAATACGCCGCCTTTTTGAAACAAATCGGTTACCTCATTCCTGAAGGCAAGAAATTTAAGATAATGACGGCCAACGTCGACGCCGAGATCACCGAGATCGCCGGGCCGCAACTGGTGGTGCCCCTCGACAATGCCCGCTACGCCTTGAACGCTGCCAACGCGCGCTGGGGGAGCCTCTACGACGCGCTCTATGGCACAAACGTGATTCCGGAGGAGGATGGCGCGGAAAAAGGCGAGACCTACAATCCCAGACGCGGCGCCAAGGTTATCGCTTACACGGAGAAATTCTTAGACGATGTGGCCGCCCTGAAACGCGGCAGTTTTTCGGAGGTCACCCGGTTCTATCTAAAGCGCGTCGGCCGTAAGAAGCAACTGGCGGCGACCCTCAAGGACGGAAGTACGGTGGGCCTCGCGGATGGACGAAAGTTTCTCGGCTATCAGCAAAAAGCCGGTGAATTGTCGAACATCGTGCTTAGCAACAACGGCGCGCGCATCGAGATCCAAATCGATCGCAGCCATCCCATCGGCAAAGACCATCCCGCCGGGGTGAAAGACGTGATCCTGGAGGCGGCAATTACAACCATTGAGGATTGCGAGGATGCCGTCGCCGCGGTGGACGCCGCCGATAAGGTCACGGTTTATCGCCACTGGTGCGGCATCATGAAAGGCACGCTCGAAGCGACTTTTGAAAAAAATGGCCGCCCGCTAACCCGAAGGCTTAACCCGGACAAGGTCTTCACCACACCGGCCGGAGGGAAGCTTACCCTACCGGGAAGGAGTCTGCTCCTGGTCCGCAACGTCGGCATTCACATGTATACCGACGCTGTAACCACAAAGAGCGGTGAAGGGATTCCCGAGGGTTTCCTGGATGGTATGGTTACGGCGCTCGCTGCCATCCACGATCTCAAGAGAAAAGGAAAATACCGTAATAGCAGAACGGGGAGCATCTATATTGTGAAGCCGAAACAGCACGGGCCGGAGGAGGTCGCAGCAACGGTCGAGCTGTTCCGCCGGATCGAGGACGCCTTGGGATTAAAAAAGAAAACTCTCAAGATTGGGATCATGGACGAAGAGCGGCGTACGACGGTCAACCTGAAGGAATGCGTACGGGCGTCGAACGATCGGGTGGTTTTCATCAACACCGGATTCCTGGATCGAACCGGCGACGAGATCCATACCAGCATGGAGCTCGGACCAATGCTCCCGAAGGAAGAGATCAAAGCGCAGCCGTGGATCAAGGCTTATGAGGACTGGAACGTGGACATCGGCATCGAGACGGGATTTCGCGGGAAAGCGCAGATCGGCAAGGGTATGTGGACCATGCCGGATGAGATGCGCGAGATGGTCAGGACGAAGATCGCCCATCCGCAAGCCGGAGCGAACACGGCGTGGGTGCCGTCGCCCACCGCGGCGACTCTTCATGCCCTGCATTATCACTACAACAATGTCGCCAAGCGCCAGTCGGAGCTCGCGAAGCGAGAGCGCGCGAGCCTCGAGCATATTCTCACGCCACCCCTGTTGTCGGACCGAATGTTAAAGACAGAGGAGATTGAGCGCGAGTTGGATAACAATGCGCAGGGTATCCTCGGATACGTCGTTCGCTGGGTCGATCAGGGAATCGGTTGTTCTAAAGTTCCCAATGTCAATGACGTAGCGTTGATGGAAGATCGGGCGACGCTGAGGATTTCAAGCCAACATATCGCCAACTGGCTCAAGTACGGCGTCGTGACAAAGTCTCAGGTCATCGAGACGTTCAAGCGCATGGCACAGGTCGTCGACCGGCAAAATTCCGGCGACCCTAACTACCGCAAGATGGCGCCGGATTATGATTCGAGCATCGCCTTTCAGGCGGCGTTGGACCTCGTTTTAAATGGGCGCGAGGCGCCGAACGGTTACACCGAGCCCGTGCTCCACTCGCGCCGCAGAGAAGTCAAAGCGGCGCCCTGATCCGTCGATAAGGGGCGCTTGCTTCGTTGTCACTTCGGACTCGCATCCTCACGTACTGCCGATGTACGCTCCGGTGCGAGCCCTCGCTCCGCCTCGCACCCACCGCCTTCTCGACGGCCAGGTTGATCAGATAGATACGACCTTACGCGCGGATTCTGGCACGGGGATGGGATCTTGCCCAACAACTTGACAGTCGGCCCAGGTTTGCGATACTCAGCCGCGAGTGCCGACTAAAAACCGGAGGTGGCTACAATGGTTCCAATAGCGAAATCAGCCGTCAGCTTACTGCTTCTCGTCGCTCTCGCCGGCGTCTCGGCAAGCGGGGTGGGGGCGCAGGGTAGAACCAAGATCAGATACGCACTCGGCGATGTCATCTCGATCGACGAACTGCCGCTTTTGATCGCCGTGGAGCGAGCCAAGACACGGGGCGTAGACGTCGAAGTGACGGCATTCAAGAGCGAAGAGGTGGCGACGCAAGCCGTCATCAACGGCCAAGCCGACGTCGGGCAGGGAACACCGTATGGGGCGCTGCAAAGAGTTAACGTGCCGATCCGCTTCTTTTACCAGTTGAGCGCGCTGCTGTTTTTCCCGGTTGTAAACAAGGATAGCTATAAGAGCTGGAAAGATCTGGACGGGCAAGAGATCGCCCTGCAGGGGCGCGGCTCCGGGACCGAAGCGATCATGCTACTCGCAGCGAAGCAACATGGGATCAAGTATGGGAACCTGAGTTACGTTCCGGGTTCTCAGGTGCGCGCTCTGGCACTCTTGAAGGGCAATATCAAGGCGACGATTCTAGACGCACCGAACAAAAATAGAGTCATGAAAGAAGCACCCGACAAGTTCATTATCCTTCCCCTCGGCAACGTGAAGGCCAGCGACGAAGCGCTCTTTGCCACGAAAGAATTTCTGGACAAGAACCAAACGGGCGTCGCGATTTTCCTTGAAGAGCTGATCAAGGTCAATCGAGCCATCAATGCAAACCCGAAGTCGGTGCTCGAGGAGCGCAAGAAACTCGGCTTGTTAAAGGAGTTGCCGGCGAAGATGGAGGACGAGATCCTGCCGTTTTTCCAGGAAGCCTCTCAGAACGGCGTCTTCCCAAGCGATGGCGGCGGCGAGAGCGCAGCAAAAAACGACCTGGAATTCTATAGCCTCTCCGGCGCGCTGAAGGGAGAAAACCTCAAGGTGGAAGACTTCTGGCACTTTGCTCCGCTCAAAGCTGCGCTCGGCAAGGTGAAGTGAAAAGCCTAATGAGTGTTGGAGTATGTGAATGTTGGGGTATTGCGCTTTAAGTTCACCATTCGGTCACTCCAGCCCAGCTGTTGCATCGTTAGGGCCTGAGAAATAATAAAGTTAACGATTGCATTGTCACGCGATTGTCTGTCATCCTGAGCAACGCGAAGGATCTTGGTCGAGATTCTTTATTCCGCTACGCTGCGTTCAGAATGACAGGATAAGCAACTGGAAATTTATTTTTTTACAAGACCTTAAAGCGGAGCGATCGCGATCGACAAAACGGGTGAGCATTTTTTCAACCACCGCTCAGTAGTTGATTCCGTGGCGCGTAAGAGCTGGGTTGCGAATCCTCTATTTTGGAAGTTTATCTCCTTGGCGTTGTTCTTCGGCCTGTGGGAGGTCGCGGGGCGTTGGCCGATCAGCTACGCTTTTCCACCTTTCAGCAAAACGTTCATCGCGTTGCTCCGCATGATCGCCGACGGCAGTCTCCCAAAGGCCTATCTGACGACGCTTCAACCGCTCGTGATCGGTATCGTTCTTTGCAGTATCGCCGGGATCGGCTTCGGCATCGCCATGGGGCTTTCCCGTGCCGTCGAGTGGTTTAGCCTGCCGATATTCATCGTACTGCAAGCGGCGCCGATGGCGGCAATCATACCGCTGCTTACTTATATGTACGGGATTGGGCTCACCGCGAAAGTGCTGGCGGTGGTTGTCCTGGCCGCGCCCGTCATCGTGATGAATTCCTACAAGGGCATCCGCAATACCAATCCGTCGCTGATCCAGATGTGCCGGGCGTTTTTGGGCACAAGAAAACAGGAAGTGATCAAAATAATCCTTCCCCACGCCGGCGCCTTGATCTTTGCGGGACTGCGGCTCGGACTGGCGATGGGATTCATCGGCATCGTGATCGCCGAACTCTTGATCACGCCGACGGGCATCGGTGATCTAATCACCTACCACAGCTCAGTGGCGGACTATCCGGAGATGTTCGCAGCCATCGCCTCTATTATTGTGTTTGCGGCCCTGACCATTCAGGCGCTCGAGCGACTCGAGCGCAAGCTCTTCCCGCCTGAAATTCGAGGCGCCAACGGTGTCTGACAACGCAATCGTCGAAGTGAAGGAAGTCGGCAAGAATTACGAAGGCGGCGTCGAGGCGCTTTCGAGCATCAGCTTGGCCCTCCCACAGGGCAGGATCTCTACATTTTTGGGCCCCAGCGGTTGCGGCAAGACAACGCTGCTTAAGATCATCGCGGGGCTGATTCCGCCCAGCCGCGGCGAGATTTGGGTGAAGGGCAAAAAAGTGAACGGGCCCGGGCCGGAACGGGCTTTCGTTTTCCAGGACTTCGCGTTGCTTCCATGGGCGAATGTTTTGCGCAACGTCGCTTTTGGTCTCGAACTCCGCGGTCTTGCCGCCGAGAAGCGCAATGAAATCGCGCGCAGGCATATCGCCGAGGTCGGACTGGAGACTTTCGCGGCGAGCTATCCGCATCAACTCTCGGGCGGCATGCGACAGCGCGTCGGGCTCGCCCGCGCTCTCGCGGTGGACGCGGATATTATATTGATGGACGAGCCTTTTTCTTCGGTGGATGAACAGACCCGGAGAAAATTCCAGGAAGAACTATTGGATCTGCTCGAGCATAAGAAAAAAACCGTGATTTTCGTTACCCATAGCATCGAAGAGGCGGCTTATCTTTCGGATCAGATCATTCTTCTATCGCCGCGTCCCGGTACGGTCACGAACATCATCCACCCGAACATCGATCGCAAGGGACGAGGTCCGGACGAGATCCGGCGGGATAAAAATTACCTCGACGCGGTGGACGAGATATGGCAAATCCTGAAGCGCTATGTTTGAAGAAATGGACTGATGGAGTCATGGAGTATTGGAATATTGGAAATGGTTACGAAGGACCTCTGATTCCAATACCCCAGTACTCCGTCACTCCAACACTCCAATTCTACCATTGATATGACTCTGTTCGGCAAGAGAATTCCGATCCTTTTTTCGCTGGTGATCTGGTTTGTCCTCTGGGAAATCATCGGACAAGCCAAGCTCTCGACGATTGTTCCGCCTTTTTCCAGCGTGATCGTGGCGGGAGTCACGATCCTGCCAACTGAGAAGTTCAGCGCGGCGATGTTGATCTCCTTGCGCTCATTTGCGCTCGGTATGGCGCTGGCGCTCGTGGTTGGTATTTTTGTCGGTGCCGTCATGGCAAGAGTGACCGGCATAGGCAAGATCCTCGGCATGTGGGTCAATATCTTCGTCAGCGCGCCGAT
The DNA here is from genome assembly GCA_036555515.1 of Binatia bacterium. Classification (GTDB taxonomy): domain Bacteria; phylum Desulfobacterota; class Binatia; order UBA9968; family UBA9968; genus DATACQ01. Next base: position 1,342 of record DATBLC010000109.1, on the reverse strand, counting down.
TTCTGCTTTGGTGCCGATCCTTATGGCGGTCATCGGCATCGGCGAAACCACCGTGGTGGTCACGGTATTTCTCTTTGCTGTCTTTGTGATCATTCTGGATACAGAGGTTGGGTTCAAGCAAGCCGACCGGTCTCTGGTGGAAATGGCCCGCTGTTTCGGCGCGCGACCTTACCAGGTTTACACGAAGGTGCTTTTTCTCTGCGCTCTTCCCGAGATCCTCGCCGGCGTACGGCTGGGCGTTATCCGGGGCGTAAAGGGCGTAGTTATCGGACAGCTTTTAATCGCTATTCTCGGTGTTGGAGAGTTATTCGAGCTTTATTCGCAAAATTTTCTAATGGAGGAATTCTGGGCTCTCGTGATTATCGTTTTCATGTTTGCCTTCGCCGTTTCCGAGGCCGTTGCAGTAATCGAGCGACGGCTCGAATATTACGCCAGTACGCGTTAGCTCTCGTGTTCGCCTCGACGCCTGCTCTCATGAATGTGTACACAAACGTTGACACAGATCAGTCTCACGCATACACTTGCTGCGAAGGAAATATACAATGAAAGTAGCGGGAATACGGGAACTGCGGGCTAAAACCGCCGTATTGTTCGGTAAAGGGGAACCAGTGTTAGTTACCAAACACGGTAAGGTTTCTGGAGTCTATGTTCCACTGGACGAACCAGATCGGCTCCCGGATGAGCTGCGGCGAGAACTAATCGGCGTGCTTGGCCGGCACCTAGCCAAAGTTGTTAGACGCAGAGGAGTAACTGAGCGGGTTATCAAAGAGGATTTTGATGCCTATCGCAGGCGTCGTCGCTGACGCCAACGTCCTGCTCTCAGCCGTGGTGGGAAAGGCGGCGCTGCGGGTTTTCACTGAGTTTAAGGTCGTAGTCCACGTTACCGAATTCAACGCCGATGAGGTGGCTGAGTATCTTCCACATATGGCTCGTAAGTACGGGTTGCAGGCTGAGCTGGTAGAGATGCAGTGGAAATTGTTACCAATCCGAATCCATCCCTTGGACGCCTACCGCAGCCGATTGCCGCCAGCGATCGCTGATCTAAAGCGCCGCGACCCCGAAGACGCCCATGCGCTTGCTCTGGCACGGTCGTTGACCTTGCCCATCTGGTCGAACGATCGAGATTTGCGCGGACTGGACGTCGAGAGTTACACCACCGCGCGTTTTTTGCGTCTCCTTGATGAACAGAAAAGCTATCGCAGTTACTAATGAGTTCGTTATTTAGAGACTATGTCGCTAGTGTGCGACCGAGAGGCGAGCCCTTCCGATCGCGGTCAATGGTTCTCTGCCTTGCCGGCCACCACCGCGTCCTCTCCATAGGTGGAAATGCCCGCCGGCAGGG
>DATBLC010000108.1:0-15022 GCA_036555515.1 Binatia bacterium | reverse complement strand
AAGATGATAAAGTACTTGTAATGACGAAGAATTTTGGGCAGAGCGTCGGCATCCATCGTAGAAGAGCCACTGGGGGTGTAGTTAGTTTGATACACAGAGTAGCAAATTTGATTCAGTGAGACTTGGCGCACCTAGCGGGCGTCCCGGATTCCGCTGCGCTACATCCGGGCTACAAACTTCCGGAATCGAGGTCTGACGGCTTGAACGTTTTGAACGGCTTGAACTGCTTGAACCGACGTCCTTAGTATCCGAGCGCGCAGCCGCCCTTGCGCGGATCGGACCCGCCAACGAAGGCGCCAGACTCCGCGTGAATCATGATCATGTGGGCGCCGCCGAAGCTTTCTGGGTTTCCGACGACGACTTGATGGCCCCTCCGCACCAGATCGTCTTTGACGCTAATCGGAAATTCCGACTCCAAACCAACCTTCGTAGCCTCGATGTGATTAAACCGCGGCGCTGCCGTGGCTTGTTGCGGCGTCATGCCGTGATCGATCAGATTGGAAATAATCTGCGCCTGCACTTGCGGCTGTACGTGCCCGCCCTTGAGTCCGAGCGCGGCATAGGGCCGGCCGTTCTTCAAGATCATACCGGGCATGAGCGTGTGCACGCAGCGTTTGTGCGGGCCGATGGTGTTTGGATGGTTTTCATCCAGCGAGAAAAGATGCCCGCGGTTTTGCAGAATGATCCCAGTCTCGGGCTCGACAACACCCGAACCGAAGCCCATGAAGTTGCTCTGGATAAAGGACACCAGATTGCCGTCTCCGTCGGCCGCGGCGACGTACTCGGTATCTGTGCCGGCGCTGATCGATTGGTATTCATTCGCCGCCCGATCCTTTCGAATCTGCCCGCGCAGCTTCTCCAATCGCGCTTGCGCCAAAAGACCTGTAAGTGAAGCTTTCATGTGGTCGCGATCCGCTAAATGCTGATCGCGGTCCATAAACGCAAGCTTCTTCGCTTCGATCATCAAATGAAGCGCCTCCGCGCTTCCCAGCGCTTTGACATCGAACCCCTCGAGAATCTTTAGCATCTCCAACGCGACGAATCCCTGCGTGGCCGGCGGCATCTCATAAATATCATAGCCGCGATAATTGGCCGTGACTGGCTCCACCCAATCGGACCTATGATCGGCAAAATCTTTCAGCGCAAAGAGCCCGCCCAGTCGTTCCGAACAGCGGACAATTTTCTCGGCGATCTCGCCCTTGTAGAAATAATCCGATCCATCGTTTGCAATCCGCCGCAGCGTCTTCGCCATGCGCGGGTTCTTAAAGACTTGGCCCGCTTTGGGCGTCCTGCCAGCAATCAAGTAATTGATCGACGCGCCTTCATCGGCCTGCAAGCTCGATTCCGACTCATGCCACGACTCCGCGGTGAGCTCAGCCACCGGAAAACCTTCCTCGGCATGGCGAATCGCTGATGCCAATACATCGCGGAGACTTTTCGAACCGTAGGAATTGAGCAGCGTCGTCCAGCCATGCACTGCGCCGGGCACGGTCACGGAGTGAATCCCCCGCTGCGGCATCGTCGCGAATCCGTTCTTGCGGCAGAACTCCAGACTAGCCGCGTACGGCGATCGCCCGCTTGCATCCAATGCCTTGAGCGCTTTTTCTTGCGCCGAATAGAACAAACAGAAAGCATCGCCGCCGATACCGATCGACATCGGTTCCACCACGCCCAAGACCGCCGCCGTCGCGATGGCGGCGTCGATCGCGTTGCCGCCGTCCATGAGAATCTGCACGCCGGCCAGAGTTGCGAGCGGCTGGCTGCAAGCCACCATTCCGTTCTTAGCGACGACGGAAAACGTTCCCGGCATGATTCAACCTCGTCTTCATGATAATTCTCGCCGCCTCTCCCATTGCTTTACTGACGGTAGTTTTCGAAAAAATATCACGCGTGTAAGCTGCTCAAAAAGATGTCAGAGGCGAAGCGCAAAATTTTCGTGATTCGTGTTCGTGGTTCGTGTCGAAAAACGAGCGCGATTTTCGCGAGGCGGTTGAGCGCACCCTTCGACAAAGCTCAGGGCAATCGGCATATAGTCTTTTTAGGCAGCAGGCGCTAGCGCGTTTTGAGAATCTGCGCATAGAGCCGGGCAACTTCGTCGAGGTCCTTGTACTCTTCAGGATGCACGACATAACGCTGGTAACCGCGAAACAACCGCGCCGGCTTGGGTTCCACATCGACGCGTGAAGGAATCCTTTGAAAGTCCCACAGTTTCTCCTGGCCTTCTTTGGACAAGGTGAAATCAACAAACAGTCTTGCCGCGTTCGGATGAGCGCCCTTGGCGGCTACCATGACCGTGTTGACCGAAACCACCGCGGGTTCCAGAGCCACCCAATCCAGCGGGGCGCCCTTCTCGGCTAGGTATTGAATGATATTCGCATACCCGATCACCAGAGGAAACTCGCCCGCCGCAGCCAACTGAACTCGTACCGTCGTGCCGCGCACCACCACAGGATCTTGGCCGGCGAGCTTTTTCAGGTAATCGACGGCATTGTCTTTACCCCAAACAGAAATCAACCCTTGCAGAAATGTCGGATAGCTATCGTCGACGGATATCTTTCGCCCTTTCCATTTTGGTTGCAAAAGCTCGGCATAGGTGCGCGGAATAGCCTGCCCCTTGGTGAGGTTGGTGTTGTATCCCAGCACCACCGAATTAACATAAACCGATGTCCAAAAACCCTTTTTATCCTTCAAGTCATCTGGAAACATCTTGCTTTCGGGCGAGACATAGGGCGCAAGCAATCCGAGACGAATGAGCGGTAGAACTATTTCTCCCGTGCCATGCACGACGTCGGCATAATGTTTTCCGGCTTTGGCCTCCGCGAGGATTCGATTGAGCAGAGCGCTTCCGCCTATTCGGACGATCGATGGCCTTAGGAAAGGATATTTTCGCTGAAAGCGCTCCATGAAGGCAGTGCTTTGATCCGAGCTCATGGTTGTATACCAGACGATCTCGCCCTCTTTGCGTGCCGCCTGCAGAACTTTGGAGTCTTGCCCTTCCTGAGAGCGAGCGACACCCGAGACGGCAACAACCACAGAGATCACCAGGAGAAATTTGGTACAACCAGTTCTCATCTAACGCGCTTCCTGTATCGAGTTATTTTGGCCAGCGTCGATGGACCGCCATGTCAACCCAGTGACCGTCGGGATCTTGAATCCGATGATCGGAGTCTTTATCGGACTTCGAATCGATCTCCGCGGAAAAACCCGCATCTTTCAATCGGCGCTTGATATCGTCCAGGTCATCGACCTCGAAGCCGAAATGATTGATGCCCTCTTTCTGTTCTTCCCGCTTGACTTCAATCAAGGCGATATTGACGTCGCCGTCGGACATGTAAATGGCGCCGCCGAATCCACGTTTGGGTTCTAAGCCGAATATTTTCTGATAGAATTCCACCATCCGCTCGCGATTTTTCGTCATTACCGCTACGTGCCTGACTTTGGGTCGCATGATTGACACCTCCCTGTATTTCTTTAAATCACCTAGAACTAGAGTGCATACAGCTTGGCCGCGTTCTGCCACCGAAGCTGGCGCTTTTCGTCGTCGGGAATCCCGGCAAAACTAAGCTCGGCGTGCCGGCGCGTGTTAGGCCAGGTAGACGTGGCCAGCGGAAAATTGCTCGACCACAAAATATTAGCCGTGCCGAGATAGCGGCGCACGCCAAGACTCATCCGGTCATACCAGCAGGTAAAATAACATTGCCTTCGGAACAGCTCTGAGGGCTTCAACGGGTAGCCTTCCGACGGCAAGCCGTCGGCGTCTGATTGGTAGTCCGCATATTCGATCTCATAAGCGCCCCAGCCGAGGGAGCCTTCCGCGAAAATAACCTTCAGCTTGGGAAAGCGGTGCAGTACGCGAGAAATTATAAAGTTGGCGAGCACCGCGATGGAGCTCACCGGGCGCACTACATTGCTGAAAGCCGCCGCCAGAGCGGGGGAAAATCCATCGCCGGGACGGAGCTGGATCTTGGCTGATGCTCCGGCATGAAAGCAAAGCGGCACGTCAAGCTCTTCGCAGACCGCCCATAGCAGGTCGTATGCGGGCTCGTTGATATGCGGCACTTCTCTGAGCTCCATGGGTGACGCTGGGTAGATCACGCCCTTATGTCCCCTGGCCACGGCGCGCCTGATTTCTGCCACCGTCCGCTCCATCGGCCAGATCGGCACCATGCACTGCGGCACGAAGCGCGGGCTCACGCTTGCCCACTCGTCGATTAACCAGTCGTTGTAGGCTTCGACGCAGGCCAATTCCAAATCAGGATCGGCGAGGTTGCCGAAGGTCTCCCCCGCCAGACCGCCGACGATGGGATAAAGCACCGAGTAGTCGACTCCATCAAGATCCATCGCCTTCAGGCGCTCCGTCGCCCTGAAGGCCATGCCCGGCACCTCGCTCCATCGTCTTGGCCCCTGCGCCCGATCCGCCATGAGCGCACCGGCGCGGGCGATGCCAGGCAAAGGCATCGGCCGGCCGTCGATGACCCAGCATTCGCAGCCGTCGGGTTGCGTTTCCACGTGCGGAATGCGCTCGCCCCATTTTTGTTTAGACAGCCGCGACGTCCAGACTTCAGGATGTTCCTGAACATGGTCGTCGGCGCTGATAAACCCATATTTCAGTTCCATCGTCTTCTTCCGGAGCCGAGCGGATCAGGTCAGGTGATAGAGCCGGGCCGCGTTGCGAAACAACACTTTCTCCCGATCGGCCGGCGGAACGCCCGCCAACGAGTGCTCCACGGCGCTCCAGGAGTTGGGATAAGTGGAGGTAATGTGCGGAAAGTCCGACTCCCAGAGAATGTTGTCGACGCCGATGTGCTGGCGCAACTGTATGCCGACGGTCTCGAACCAAAAATCGACGAAGATCTGACGCCGGAAAAGATCGCTGGGCCGGCTGAGAAGTCCTTCCGTCCAAAGGTGGCGCTTTTCCCATTCGTAGTCGCACGCCTCCAGTACCGAGCTCACCCATCCCAAGCCGGTTTCGGCGAATACCCAGTTGAGTTGGGGGAACTTGTCGAGGGTTCCGGAAAAAATCAAATACGGGACCATTTGCGTCGCCGTGCAGAAGTTGCGCAGCGTCGATACACAGTGGGCCTGCCGATGGGAATACCCCTTCCATCGCGGCAATGACAATTTACCGGCGAGTCCGGCCGAAGCATGCAGATGCACGGCCACGCCCAGCTGCTGGCACGCCTCCCATAGCGGATACCAGAAAGGATCCGCCAGATTTTTCTGCCCGTTCACCGCTACGCTGGGATCCGCCAGCATGTTTATGCCGCAATGACCCGCTTTAACCGCGCGTTCGACTTCAACGACGATGGTTTCGATCGGACTCATATAGGGAATTGCGCTAAGCGGGATAAAGCGCTGACTCACCCGGCGATACTCGGCAAGAGCGTCGTTATAGGCGCGCACGCAGGCAAGCTCGAATTCAGCGTCGTCATAAAAGAACGTCGCTCCCGGACCATTGGGGAAAAGCACCTCGGCATCGACACGGTCCCGGTCCAGCGCCTTGAGGCGGTGCGCGGGATCGAAAACTTCAAGGGGCACTTCCTCCCAGCGTTGCGGGTAGTATTTTCGGTTTTCCATCGCCGTCGGACAGTTGCAGACATTTCCTCCCTGCACCTCGCCATGCACTACCCAGCGTTCTACGGCGTGGGAGAATTTTTCTTCGCGCACCTCGACCACGTGCGGAATTCTATCGCCCCACTTGCTCTTGGACATCCTGCTCGTATAAGCGTCCTTGCCGAGCTGGCCGTGGGAATCCGAGCTGATTAAGCCGTATTTGATTTCCATGTTCTATTCCGTCGTCTATCGGACTTGTCTTATCTAACCTTTTGTTTTTTTGGTTTCCACAACTTTTTTGACGAAATCAAAAACGGGCGTCAGATCCTGCCATTCCGGACGACTGACGTCGAAGTATCGTCTGCCCTCGATAAGCCGGTTTGCCGGGTCGACATCGTCCTTCGGAATGTCGATCCTCCGAGAATTAACCGCATCATCAGACGTCCCTTCCTTTTGCACGGCGATTTGGCCCTTGCGAGAGAGATACCAGTTAATGAAAACTTTAGCCGCATTGGGGTGGGGAGCTTTATTCGCCAGACTTAGCGACCCGCTAAGAGAGATACGTCCCCCTTCCTTCCAGGCGCTCGTGTCGAGGGTGCCCACAGGCAATCCCTGCTTCTTGGCGCGAGCGATTTCATTGTTGCGGCAACCCAGACAAATGGCATAGTTGCCCTGGGCGAGCCAGTCGAGCATCTGTCGCGGGTCGGCGCTGAAAGTTGCCTCCATGCTTCCAAATAACTTCTTCAAATAATCCTGACCCAGCTCCGGATGATAGTATAGAAACTGCAACGTCGAACCCATAGTCGTCGACGTGGGGGTTAGAGAAACTATCTTACCCTGCCATTTAAGATTGAGAACGTCCCAGTAAGATTTGAATTCGCTTGGATTGACCAATTTGCTATTGTAATCGAATACCGAACTGGGATTCGAAAGGTATACGAAAACATATTGACGTTCGGGATCGACGAACGGATACTCCCCTCCTAACCATTTCGAAGGATCGAGGACCTCGGGCAAGATTAAAGTAGGTTTGAGCGGATCCAGAGCCTTCGCACGGTAAAGAACGTTGAAGGCGGTGTTCGAGCCAACGGCAATCACATCGGCCAGAAATTTCCCGGCCCTGCGTTCGGCGGCTACCCTCGCGGCTACCTCCGACGATCTTCCGCCGACAGAAGTGACTTTGATTTCCGGATATTCGGTCTTGAACGCTCCCAAGACCCGCTCATAAGTCGAGGCATAGACGGTGACCTGCCCTTCCGCTCTGGCGGCCGCCAGCATTTTCTCCCATTCTCTTTTCCAGTCTGTCTGACCATGGGCTGATCCCACTACCAACTGGGAGACGATTCCGCAGATAGAAACTAAACCAGCAAAAATTGTTGCTTTGGTGCTTATCATGTTCGTTCACGTAAACTTTAAACGTTGAACTTTAAACCTTGAACCCAGGAAGCGGGTTCAAGCCGCCGCCGACTCCGGAATCAGCGCCATTGCCGTCGCCAGCGCGCAACGATAGGCCCGATCGATGGTTAAACTGTCGTGAGCCGCGCGAATCACCGCTTGCGCGCTTCGCTCGTCAACCACATAGCGATCGTAGATCGGCTCGAACATATCCGAGTGATCTTCGTCGGCCACCATATGCACTCGAGTATTGATATCGAGCGATTCGATCGTCCCGCCTTGGTCGGCCACTCGCTTGTGGGCGAAGCGAGCGGTGAAACCGCCGCCCTTCACGATGGCCGGATTATTCTTGCGCTCGGTGATGTGGTTGACCGTGAGCGACTCGATCCACGGTCTGGTCGTCGCCAGATACATCCAGGCCATGATCGCCGCTCGGGCGCCGGGGTGGAGATTGGTCTCCGCGGTGGCCTCGGCCATCTGTTGATCGGTCAAATGCGCCGACCCCATGCGCTTGTCAAATATCAACTCGTCTTTCTCGTGTTCCCAAATCGCCCGCTTGACGTCCAGCGGCGCATTCACCGCCGCCGCGCCCCAGCAATCGCGCCGGCTCTTGATATAATGCGGATAGTGCAGATCCCAAATCTTCTGGCGCGCCGGCGTGAGTTTCACCGCAAACAATTGCCGGTACTCCGGAGTTTCGAAGTGGCGGTTGACCATCTCGTTGAGCTGCTCTCTGGTTTTCGGCCATAGACTCATGGATTCCTCCTTTTATGATCCGCTGATATCTTTCGTATAAAGTTCGAAAACTCTACTCTGGTCACTCTATCCGACCCGCATCCTCCAGTAGAAAAGCGACTCACGGCAATCCGAAAATCGCCCGGTAGAGTTTCAAGTTCTGCTTCGCGTCCTGAGTCTTTTCAGGATGGAGGACGACGCGCTTGAAACCTTTAATCAGTCGCGGCGGGTTGGGCTCCACGCCGTTACGGAGCGTCACGCGACGAAAGCTCTGCAATAGCTCCTGTCCTCGCTGCGAAAGTATAAAGTCAATAAAAAGTTTCCCCGAGTTCGGGTGAGCGGCTTGGGAGCCGAGCATGATGCCGTCAAACTTGATGACCACCGGCTCCAAATTGACCCAGTCCACCGAGGTGCCTTGAGACTTGGACCACTCTATCGTGTGCGTATAGGCGATGGCCATTGGGAATTCGCCCGCTGCCAGGAGTTGCGTCCGCTGACTGTGGCCCCTCCCGATTACCGGCTCCTGTGCGGCGAGCTTTTTCAAGTACTCTACAGCGCCACTTTGTCCCCAGGCTTGAATGAGACCCGCAAGAAGTTCAAAACTTTCGTCGTCAACGGAAACTTTGCGGCCCTTCCACTTTGGATCAAGCAACTCCTGATAGCTTTTGGGCACGTCCTCCCGTTTCACCTGCTGGGTGTTGAAACCTAGACCCGTGGGCAGCGCGTAGGTTCCTGTCCAAAAACCATCTTTGTCCTTGAGATCTTCGCTGAAGTGGTCACGCTCGGGGGAATGGTAAGCCGCAATCAACTTTTTTTGTTTAAGCTCCAAAATAAATTCCGGACTCGTTTGCGACACCACGTCAAAATTGGATCGTCCGGCCCGCGCCTCGATCATCACTTTGTTGTGCAAACCCACGCTGCCGCTTCTCCAATAGCTCGCCTTGACAAACGGGTAGCGCTGCATGAACTGATCGATAATTTTTTGCGACTGGTCTTGAGCAATAGTGCTCCACCAGATTAACTCCCCCTCCTTCTTCGCCGCCTCAATGACTTTTGGGTCGGCAAGCGCGAAGGATGGCGTCAGGACGTATAGCGCCAGCGCGGCCCGCAAGGCCTTGGTCCAACTTGTCCTAGAATATCCGATAAATGAACTCGTCATGTTGGTATTTTCTCCTGCGCTGCCGCAATCCCTTTGCGGTACATGGCGTTAAAAGCGAGCGAGTCTTGCGCGGCCTGGAGCGCCGGCGCTTCCTTCTTGCCGGTGGCGTGTTCAGCGAGGAACGGCAAAAACATATCGCTGTGCTTCTCATCTGCCTGGCTGTGCGCCTGGAGGTTAGGGATCTGTTTCCAAGAAAACCCCATCTCATCCATCCATTTTTTCGCCATGCGGGTGGACTGCCCGCCGCCGAGGTCGGCGAGCAACCGGTCATCGTTGCACCATTCTGTGATGGTCATACCGGCCAGTGATTCGGTCCACGGCATTTCACTGGTCATCCACGACCAGGCATAAAGCGCCATGCGGGTTTCGGGCAATGGTTGAGCGTTGATAATTTCTTGTGGTTCCAGGCCCACCGATTGCCCCTGACGGATAATCAGGTGAAGATGACCATGCTCGGAAAAATCGTCACGAATGATTTCTTCGTACTCATGCTCCAGGATTCGCTGCTTGACCGCCATTATCGGGCAGTTCGCCGAGACATGCGCCCAACAGTCGCGCCGGTGGCGCACAAACAGACTCTGCTGCTGCACCATGATCGCCGCTCGCGGCTTGTTCACCTTGATGGAGAAATAATATTCCAGCTCGGGCGAGCGTATATAGTCCCGCACCATCTCGCCGAGGCGATCCCGCCACTGCTTCTCGGTCATGACTTGCCTCCCTTGTAAAGCTTGTCGATGAAGCCTTCTTGAACTAAGCGGTCCACGACTCGATTGTCAAAGAGCTTCTCCTTGGCCGCCCCCGGGCTGCCAACCATCTCCAAGATGGTATCCACCGCCGCGGGATCAACCCGCGGCGTGGAGTCGAGGTACTTGGTGACAAACTCATAGTGCGTCTCCGCCGCGCCGCCTCTTTGTCCCATATACTTCGCCAGTAACTTCAGCGCCTGAGGCTTTCGGGTTTTTAGCGCAGCGATCCCCTCGATGTAAGCCGCAACAATTCCTTCCACCGATTTCGGCGATTTTCGATAGTAGTCGTTACTGACGGCTAACAGATTCATGGAAAAGGGGATCCCCAACTCTGCGGCATCGACAAGCAGCTGCGCCTGGGGTCCGGGCGCCTGAGAAGAAACGCGGCCCTCCGCTTGTTTGGCGCGAAACCCTACATCGGCCTCGACTACTCCGCCAAATTGTCGAATCTCCACCTTTCCATCCAAGCCGAGCTTGCGTATTACCAGCCGCGTCACAAAGTCGCTAGTGGAGCCGTAGCGGGTGATGGCAAGTGTTTTGCCCCGAAGTTGCTCGGCGCGCTGAATTTCGGGCTGCACCCATAGCGCCATGCCCGGCCGGCTCGTATTACTGCCTACCGCAACGATGGGGGCGCCCTTGAGCGTGGCCGCAATCACCGCGTTGCTCGCGCCCAGCGCCGCGTGCACGCTGCCGCCCACGAGTGCCTGAATTGCCGTGGCTCCGGAGCTGATATGAACGAGATCGACGTTCAAGCCGTGTCGTTCGAAAGCGCCGATCTCCTTCGCCATCCAGACGCCGGCCATACTCGGACTGATGGCGGCGTAGGCAAAGGCGATTTTTTCTTTAGGAGCCTCCGCGGAGATAGCGTAGAAGGGAATGACTAGCGCTGTGGCAAGAACGACGCTCCAAATCCAGAATACATGACCGAGGTAAAGTGTGACGCGCTTCATTGGACCCTCACAAAGAAAGGAACGCCCTTTGCAACCGAGGTTGGTCATTCCCGCGCACTTTCTTACTTCCTCTCCCTTTGGGAGAGGGTAAAAACCGCAAAATTTACGGCCAGAACTGAAGATACTTGTTTTTCGCCTTCGATATTTGAAGATCTAAAACTCTCCTCACGGCAGCTTCGCCATCTGATCGGCCAGTCCGGCTTGATACATGCGGTAGAGTTCTTCCGACTCCTTCGCTGCCTGGAGAATGATCGCTTCATTCTCGTTTTTGCCGAATTCGTCCCAGATCGGCAAAAACATATCCACATGTCCCTTGTCGGCTTCGCGATGGGCTCGCCAATTAGGCAAGTCGTCCCAGGTAATTCCTAACTGATCGACCCAGCGTTGTCCCATGCGAAAGGCATGGCCGCCCCCAATATCCGCCAGCAGTCGATCGTCCTGGTTCCATTCCGTCGCGCTCATGGCCGCGAGCCCTTCGAGCCAACTTTTTTTCTTGCACATCCAACCCCACGCATAGAGCGTTGCCGTGGTGCTGGGGATCGGCTTGGCATTCAGGATATCGCTGGCGTTCAAGCCGATGGCTTTGCCCTGGCGAATAATCAAATCCAAGTGTCCATGCTCGGAGTGCTGGTCGCGGATCATCTCCTCATACTCATGGGCGAGAATTTTTTGCTTCACCGCCATCAGCGGGCAATTGCCCGAGACATAGGCCCAGCAGTCCCTGCGATGCCGAACGTAAAGCGAAAGCTGCGAGAGAATCAGTTGCGCCCGCGCCCGGGTGATGGGAACGGAAAAATAGCGCTCAAGCTCCGGCGATAACATTGTTTGCCGGGCCAGTTCACCGAAAGCCGCGGACCAACCTTTAGCATCCATGAAGCCCCCTTGCTGAACCGGATCAGTTTTTCCTCTCACGGCCAGGGCCAAGCGAGATTTTTTCTTACTTCGCGCAGTTGCGTATAGTCCACGAGGTCACTGACATTGGCCTTCTTGTCGATTTTCTCGCGCGCGTTAATCATGTCCACGGTGAGTAGCACGCCGCGATCATCCACCTCACCGTTTCGGCTATAAGACTTTAACGCCAAATCATAAGTCTGCGAGGCAATTTTTCTATCGAGCTTGAGCCAATTCGCGATGACATCCACGGTGCCGTTCTTGTTTTCCCAAACGTAACGCAGCCCCTTCATCGACCCCCGCAGGATCCTTCGAACCTGATCCGGGTTTTCCTTGACTTTTTTGACCGTGGTGGCAAGCCCGGAAAAGGCGAGACTATCAATTACGTCGGCCGCTGCAACCATCATCTTGAGCCCGGCTTTTTCCCCTTGAATCACGCCTTGGGACCCTAATAGAGCAGCCTGGACGCTACCGCTCTCCAGTGCCTGCAGTCTGACATCCTCGCCGCCGATGGGCCTTATGGTCACATCCGTGGCCGGGTTGAGACCAATGCCCTCCAGAACACGCAGGGTCAGAAGGTGAGTCACACTGCCAACGGCACTGATGCCCACAGTCTTTCCTTTGAGATCCTTCGCCGACGCGATGCCTTTCGCGCCCACCAAAAAATCCATCGGTTTCGCGGCGTAGAATCCGACAACGACTACCGGGACTCCCTGCATTCGAGCCGTCAAGCTCGCCGTAGACGTCGTCACATAGTCGACGCTGCCGGCCGTCAGTGCGTGGATGATCACTGAAATATTGGTTCGGACTAAGTCCGTTTGGAAATTCTCCTCCTCAAGAAAGCCCTTTCTGTGCGAGACAATCAGCGGCAAAAAACTCGTCGAGGGACTGGGATACGCGATAATAATTCGTTCAGCAAATGCCATTTGCAACCGAGGAGCAGTAACGAAATAGCAGACCACAAACCCCAATAATGCCGGCCAAAGCTTGCTGCATCGACGTAGCATGGCTTACTCCTTCCGTAGATTAATATTCGCCTCGACCAACCTCCGCTTTCGATATATTTTTGCCTGGCCTTTATCATGCCCAGTAGGTCGTCCGGTCCAGCGGAATATGCTGCAACACCTCGCCGGGCACGTAGTCCTCCAGCTTGATTCTTTGCATGGCTTCGTCCGGACATTTCGACACCGGCGAAAATGGCCGGTCGAGGGGCTTGGTCGCGTCCACGATCATGCAGGAAGTCTTGATGTAATCGACCAGCGATGGGTCCAGCGTATTGCCGCGAAAGATCGGTTCGGTGATGGCGATCTGTCGATGCGGCTGCACCCGGGTTGCCAGCGCCCAAAGAATGTCGGTGGGGTTAAACACATCGATATCTTCGTCAAAGACAAAAACGTTTTTAGTGTGATCGATCGTCAGAGCAGCGGCGGCGGCCCGGCCGGCATCGCCCTCCGACATCTTTTTCATCGAGATGAATACGTTGTAGTGGGCGTGGCGTCCCGCCTTGCACACCGCCGTGACGCCCGGCACGGCTTCGCGAACCCGCCTAAGATAGGCACCCTCGCGCGGCAAATCCATCCACGGCTTATCGCCTTCAGGAGTGATCACCGACTGGCACATCGCGCCCCTACGGTAAGTGATCGCGCGCACTTCGTAGTGGGGCGACCGGATGTAGCCCTGGGGTCCGAGATAACCCGGCGCCTCGCCGAAGGGGCCTTCGACGATGCGTTTTCCGGGCAGCAGCGCGCCTTCGATAACGACCTCGGCATCCGCTGGGACGAGCAAGCCATCCCCCCAGACCTCCGATGGCGTCAGCCGCAGCGGTTCGCCGAGATAACCGCCGATCACTTCGTACTCATCGACTTCAAAAGCGCCGGTGTAACATGCGCCCATATTGAAGGCCGGGTGGTGCCCAAGCACCGTGGCGACGGGGCATTCGAGGTTATTGTCTTCGTAATCGCGGTAGATCTTCCATAGGTGGCGCGGCGAAGCGGAACAGCCGGTGGTATTGCGCGACTTGATTTCCATCCGGTGGTAGGAGCAATTATGAATCCCCGTCTTGCGATCCTTGGTGATCGTCACCATGACGATATAGGGCCCGCCGTCCATCTCATGGTGGCGCATGATAGGGAGATCGAGAAGATCGACGTCGCGCCCCACTTTCACGACTTCTTTCACCGGCGCTGACTTTTTGTCGACGATGATCGGAGGAACTCGACGCTCTTCCATCTCCAGGCAAGTTTCGGCCATTTCCGTGCGGCTCATCTCCTTAGGCAGGCCCAGGGCAATCTGGGTCTTGCGCTGGGAGATTTCGCAATTCATCACCAATTTGAGATCGCTGACTTCGCCATGGAGATTCAAAGGTTTTTCGAAGATAAGAATCGGAAATTTTTTCATCGCGCCGAGATGCTTGATAATCGCGGTGACATCGTAATGGGCAGGATCGACCTCCTTGGCAATCCGAACAACCTCGTTGGGAATCTCTCTTTGACAGTCGTCGAGAAAAGTCCTCAAACTCTTCGACATACGCCCCTCCTTTATTTTCAATCCGATAAACCTTTTGCCCTCCTCATGGCGATACACTTCATTTAGGATAGTTTTTCCATTTCCTTGGCGATTCCAAAACGGAACATTTTGAGTAGCTCCATGGATTCTCTGGCGGCTTGAAAAACCATCTGCTCTTTCTCGCCGGTGGCGAACCGCTCGAGGTCGTCCAAAAACATGTCGCTATGTTCTTCATCCGCCTGGCTATGAACTTTGAAATTGGGCATTTGTTCCCAGCCAAAACCGAGATCGTCCATCCAACGCTTGGCCATCCGGCTCGATAGCCCGCCGCCGACGTCCTGCAGCAACCGGTCATCGTTAGCCCATTCGGTGACCGTTAAAGAGGTCATTCCTTCGAGCCAACTTTTTTCTCGCGTCATCCAGCCCCACGCGTAGAGAGTGGCCATGGTCGAGGGCAAGGGTTCGACGTTCAGAACCTGATCGGGGTTCAATCCTAATGCCTTTCCTTGGCGGACGATCAATTCCAGATGCCCATGCTCTGTGTAATTGTCTTTGATGACCTCGCCGTATTCATGCTGCAGGATCTTCTGTTTTACCGACATGTGGGGACAGTTCCCTGAAACATAGGCCCAACAATCGCGCCGGTGACGAATGAAGAGACCCAGCTGGGTGATCAAGACCTGAGCGCCCGGCTTGGTGATCTTGACTCGAAAATAATGATCCAACTCCGGCGAGCGCATCGCCTGCCGGACAACTTCACCGAGCTCGCGCCGCCACTCAGTTTGTTTCATAATGCATTTCCTGGATTGCTTGGCTAAAGCGTTTGTTCATTTCAGATCCGTCACTTGGTTCGGGATGACGCCGCGAATTAGCATGAACACCGACGATAAACGAAGCAACGGCGTCACTTATATAACTTTTCTACGAACCCCTCTTTAATAATCCTGTCGATGACCGCATTGTCAAAAAAATCGTTAACCGGGAGTTCGCCCTTCCCTTCCCAATTGAGCACCGTTTGAATGACCGCGGGCTCCACCCGCGCGTGGCGGTCGAGGTACTTGACGGCGTATTCATAGGCTTCATCCAGC
>DATBLC010000107.1:0-8242 GCA_036555515.1 Binatia bacterium | reverse complement strand
ACGGAAACCACTTTGGACACACCAGGTTCCGCCATCGTGATGCCGTAAAGAACATTGGCAGCCTGCATGGTTTTTTTGTTGTGGGTGACGATGACGAATTGCGAGTGTTCGCTCATTTCCCGGACTATGTCGTTGAAGCGGTCAAGATTGGCGTCGTCCAGCGGCGCGTCCACCTCGTCTAGAAAACAAAACGGGCTCGGCTTGGTTAAAAAAATTGCAAACAGCAGGCTTACCGCCGTGAGCGCCTTCTCGCCGCCCGAGAGCAACGTGATCGACTGAAGTTTTTTGCCGGGCGGCTGTACGACGATGTCGATGCCGGTTTCCAGATAGTCGTTTTCATCGGTCAGCACGAGCCTCGCCTTGCCGCCGCGGAAAAGCCGCGGGAAAATCGCTTCGAATTTTTCATTGATCGCCGCAAAACTTTCCTTGAAACGCAGCCGGCAGACGCGGTTGAGCTTCACGATGGTCTGCTGCAAGTCGGCGATGGATTTCTCCAAGTCTTCTTTTTGCCGGCCCATGAATTGAAAACGAGTTGTCAGCTCCTCGTATTCGCCGATGGCCGCCAGGTTGACCTCGCCCATACGCTCCAACCGGCCGCGCAACTCGTCGATCTCAACGAGCAGTTCGTCCTTGAGCAGCGCATTGTCGGTGAAATCCGCCGCCAAATGAGCCAGGTCCGTATCGTATTTGTCGCGGATAGTGTCGGCGAGGTGCTGGTAGTTGAGCCGCTTTTCGGCCAGGGCCAATTGCAAGCGGTTCCTCTCCTCCTGGCAGGCTTCGCTTAGGGGCCTGATCTCCTTGATCGATTCCTCCAGCTCGGCGAGATTCATGGAAATCATCCGATATTGCTGCCGGCTGGTTTGGAGTTTCTCTTCCAGCTCCTTGAGCGCGGCACGTCCCGCTTCCCAATCTTTTACCGCTTGCTCGAGCGCCCAAGTCATTTCGGCCTTGCGGCGCTGCAGATCCCCGATCTGCGCCTGGAAAGCACCGAGCTGCCCGGCGGTTTCGCTTTGTTGCTTGAGCCGGTCTTCCAGGTTTTGATGCGCGTTGTCGCGCTTCTCGCCCAAAGCCGCGTGGCGTATACGCGATTGCGTGACGGCGGCCGCCAAGCTTTCCAGCGAGTTTTTCAGCCCACTGACCGTGTTCTGAGTCTCGGCAAGAGTTTTTTCCCGGCACGCTTTCTCGTCCGCGAGGGCAACGCTTTTCGCCCGGCATTGTTGAATTTCGTCATCGAGTGTTTGCAGCGCCGCGCCGAGATCGGCCTCTTCCTGCGCGAGCGCATCGACGGTCATCGCCAGGCGTCCCGAGTCTCCCTCCGCGGCCAGCTGCTCGTGTTCCAGGCGCACATGCTCAAGCTCCAGGCGGTGTATTTCCGAGGCCAGTTGAACTTTCTGAGTTTCAGCCTGCTCGAGCGCCTCCTTTACTTTAGTGAGCTCCGTCTCCTCGTGGCGCAATTGAGTCTCTAGCTCGGCGAGGCTGTCTTTCAATTCTCTGATGCGGCGGCGCTGCGCGAGAAAGCTCCCTTCGAGCGGTGCCTGGCTGCCCCCGGTAACGATGCCCATCGGATCGATGACTTCTCCGTCCGGAGTCACCAGGGTGCTGTGGTAGCCGTTGCGACTCCACAGCGCGAGACCCGAATGAAGATCTCGAACCAGGACGACGTCATTGAGCAAATACTCGGCGACGTCGCGGTAGCCTTCTTTTACGGAAATCAAGTCGAGCAGCGGGCCGACAACCTCGGCTTCGCCTAACGGCAGTAGCTGGGATTGTATGCGCGACAACTGTACGGGGATGAAACTACCCCGCCCTGAGGCCTGGTGTTTCAGATACTCTACGGCTTCGACGCCTTCTTCTTGGCCTTTGACGATGACGTATTGCAGGCGGTCGCCGAGGACTGCAGTGAGCGCCTTCTCATAACTCTCCGGTGCCTCGATAACTTCAGCCACCAGGCCGAAGATGCCGTTGGGGGTGGCGCCCGCTTGTTTCTTCAGCATGATCGCCCGGACGCCCTCTTGATAGCCCTCGTAGTTCTTCTGCAAGTCTTCGAGAGACAAAAGACGCGAGCGGTTTTCTTGCAGCCGGTCTTTCCGCGCGGCGATTCTCGTTTCCTGTTCCTCTTTGGCCTTGCTCAGACTTTGCACGGTGACATGCACCCGGGCTGCTTCGATGGCGCGCTCGTGAGCCTGGTCGAGGGAAGTATCGAGGGCGGATTTTGCCGCGCAGCCTTTCCGCCGCGCCTGCGCCAACTCGACGGACGCGGCCTTATGCTCTTCCCTGGCGCGCGCTAGATCGCGCTCAATTTCGCCGCGCCGTTTTTCCTTAACCAGGGTGTCGTTGTTCATATACGCGATGTGGTTGGCCACTTCGATGAGCGTTGCTTTTTCCCGTTCCAGATCGACCTCGAGCCCGCCCATGCGCGCTTCCAGAGTTTTTAGCTCCTGTTCCTTGTCTTCCAGAAAATTCTGCTCGAACAGCGAGAGTTGCACAAAACTTTCTTTGGCCTTGCCCAGCTCTTGGATCTCTTGGGCCAGGTAGGTTGCTTTTTCTTCCAGTTGCACGAGGGCGGCGCGCGTTTCGTTTTCGTTTTGGCCGAGTTGGCCGATGTCTTTCCTGATGAAGTCGATGGCCTGTTCCTGGGTCTGGATCTTAAACTTATTCTGATAAACGTTTTCCTGCTGCGCGGCGATGTCCCGGTCGGCTTCCAACAGGGTCAGGCGCACCGCTTCACTCTCGGCTTCTTTGGCATGAAGCGTGTTTAAGTGTCCGGCAAGACGCGCCTCTGTGTCAGCGAGGCGGCGCTCTTGTTCGGTGATTTCCAGGTTCAACGCGTTGCGCTGGAGTACCGCGCAGGCCAGGTCTTTTTCTTTCAATTCCGCTTTGAGCGCGCGGTAGCGTTCGGCCTTTTTTGCTTGCAGCTCCATTGAGCGAATCTGTCGTTCGATCTCGCGCACGATGTCGGTGACGCGGAGCAAATTCTGTTGCGTCCGCTCAAGCTTGCGCTCGGCAACGAGCTTTCGGCTCTTGTACTTGCTCGTGCCCGCCGCTTCCTCGATGATCACCCGCCGATCTTCGGGCTTGGAGTTGACCAGCTCGTCCACACGCCCCTGCTCGACAATCGAGTAAGCTTTGCTGCCGATACCGGTTCCGAGGAAAAACTCGACCACGTCTTTCAAACGGCAGGGGATCTTATTTATCGAATATTCCGACTCACCGGATCGAAACAGACGGCGGGTGATCATGATCTCGCTGAAATTGCTAAAATCCGTTGGTCCCCGTCCCTCTTCGTTATCAAATATTATCGAGACTTCGGCCATGCCGGTTTGGGGCAGGCTTTCACTGCCATTAAACACCACGTCTTCCATGTGCTGGCCACGCAGGTGGCGGGCGCTCTGTTCCCCCATGGCCCACCGCAAGGCGTCGACAATATTGGATTTGCCGCAACCGTTTGGGCCGACGACCGCGGTAATACCGGTATCCAATTCCACCAGCGTCTTTTGAGCAAAAGACTTAAAGCCAATCATTTCAAGGCGTTTTAAACGCATAGTTAACTTCTTATAAAAACTTTCGCCGTGATTTTGGCAAATTGATTGAAATCAGAAACAACTATCCCATAGCCGACAATGGCTGTCAAGCGAAGTTACAATATACTGTGGAGATTTTGATGTTCTCCCACTATATATGGGAGCGAGAATGTGGTGTGTCTATTTTTCTAACAGCTCGGTATTCCAGTAGGAGACGTCAACCGTATTAAGGAACGGCATCCATTCCTTGTACCGAGATAGACTGAAGGTCTCTTGCATGAAGGGTGTCCATTTTGGCCTAAAGGGAAATCGCGCCAGAGTCATACCGGCTTGTTGCGGTGTTCTGCCCCCCTTGCGCCGATTACACTCATGACAGGAGCAAACAACGTTTTCCCAGACCGATGTGCCGCCTTGGGAGCGTGGAATCACATGGTCAAGGTTTAAGTCGGTCCTCGGCAGCCGACGGGCACAGTATTGGCACGTGCACTTGTCGCGGGCGTAAATGTTATAACGGCTGAAGCGCACCTGGCGCTTGGGCACCCGGTCGTAACTCACCAACAAAACGACCCTCGGCACCCGGATGACGCGGTTGACCATGCCCACCGACTCGTCATGCGCCGAGACCGCGAGATCGCTCCAACTGTCGAAATCGAAGGTCTGGTATTGTTCGTTTACCGCCTTGGCAATCCCCTGATACAGTAATACGAAAGCGCGACGAACCGAGGTAACGTGAATCGGCAGATAAGAGCGATTGAGGATCAAGACCTTGGTGTTGAGGATGGAATAGGTGGGGACCGTCGCCGGATAACTCATACGCGCCTTCTTTTGAATCTCCTAGAGCGGCTTTATTCCAGGCTTAATTTTATTAAGATACCCAGAGGGGCCTTGATTGTCAAAGCCGGTAAATTACGCCGAGCAAGAAACGAATTGAGCAGCGGCCCAGCCAGGGTCTTTCCGCGATATTATACTTGCAGTCATAGCCGTTTTACTCTATAAACAAACTGGCTCTCTTGCTGGTCTTTTTCTGATCACCCTTTGCCGTTTGACTTAATTCTTGCCATACCTACCCGCCGCTCGGACGTGCACTGGCTCGTTCTATACTTATGAAACAAGAAATTCTCATTAACTCCACACCTCAGGAAAGCCGTATTGCGATCATCGAGGACGGGACTCTCGCCGAATTCCTCATCGAGCGCAAAGAGGAAATGGGTATCGCCGGGAATATCTACAAGGGCAAAGTCGCGCGCGTGTTGCCCGGCATGCAGGCGGCTTTCGTGGATATCGGCATGGAGAAGGCCGGGTTTTTGCATGCTTCCGACTTTTACGAAATCCCAGGGGACGTTCAGATCATCGCCGCGGCCGGCGACGATGCTGAATTTACCGAACCGCCTAAACCGCCGCCGCCGTCGCGCCGCTTGCCGCTGGAAAAAAGAATTTCCCATGGCGAAGAAATATTGGTTCAGGTCGCCAAGGACCCACTGGGCACCAAGGGCGCCCGCATTACGTCTCATGTGTCCCTGCCGGGTCGCTATATGGTCTTTATGCCAGGCACCAAGCATATCGGCATATCGCGGCGCATCGAAAGCGACGAGGAACGCAAACGGCTCAAAGAAATCGCTCAATCGCTGAGCACGGAAGCCGGCGGTTTCATTCTGCGCACAGCTTGCGAAGGACGCAGCAAGCGGGAAATCCAGCGGGATCTACGTTTTCTGACTCTCCAGTGGAAAAGGATTCAGAAGAAAGCGGAAGCGTCATCCGGGCCGGCATTGATTCACCAGGATCTCGACTCGATCACCAGGGCGATTCGTGACTTTTACAGTACCGAAACGGAACAGGTCGTAATCGATTCGCCCAAGGATCACCGGCGCGTCGTCGATTTTGTGCGCCAGTTCATGCCGCGCCTCAAAGCGAAGATCGTTCTCTATGGCGACAAAGAGCCGTTGTTCGACCGCTACGGCGTCGAAGAAAAGGTCCAAAAAGCGCTGGATCGCCGGGTCTGGCTCCGCTCCGGCGGCTATATCATCATCGAGAGAACCGAAGCGCTCACGGCCATCGACGTCAACACTGGCCGCTTCGTCGGCAAGCGCAACCAGGAAGAGACTATTCTCAAAACCAACATGGACGCGGTGCATGAGGTGGTGCGCCAGCTGCGGTTGAGAAACGCCGGCGGCATCATCATCATCGACTTCATCGACATGGAAAAAGAGGCCAACCGCAAGAAAGTTTACGACGCCCTCAAGGAAGCGCTGAAAAAAGACAAGGCGCGCACCAATATTTTGAAAATCTCCGAGCTCGGATTGGTCGAGATGACCCGCCAGCGCACCCGGGAAAGTTTGGAAAACCAGCTGCTCAGTCCCTGTCCGCACTGTGAAGGGCGCGGCCGCGTCAAATCGGCGGTAACGGTCGCCTACGAAGTGTTGCGCGCGATCAAAAAACAGCAAGCGGCGATCGAGGACGGCAAAAATATCGTCGTGCGGCTGCATCCCGACGTGGCCAACTTTCTCTATGACGAGAAAAACAACAGCCTGGAAAATCTTGAGCGCGAGATCAACCGCCGCGTCGTCATCAAAGTAAGCCAGGAACTGCCCCACCAGCAGTACGAAATCACCGCCTCGTAGCGTCGACTCTTCGGCCAGGCAAGCATGCTGATCGACATGGCGCAAACTTAGTCGAGTCGAGAAGCCTGACCTTGGGCCTCACACGAGTACTACTGCGACGCCCAACGAGAGAAGCTCACCGGCACGGCGTTTTTCGCCGCGTCCGTATGGAGCGCCGGGTTACTAATGAGTTCGTTATTTAGAGACTATGTCGCTAGTGTGCGACCGAGAGGCGAGCCCTTCCGATCGCGGTCAATGGTTCTCTGCCTTGCCGGCACCACCCCGTCCTCTACATAGGTGGAAATGCCCGCCGGCAGGGCCTGAAAACAACCTTTGCGCTCCTGTGCCCGCGCTCTCCAGGTCTCACCCCTCGGTCGCTGCTTGGTTACTCAATTGTGGACTCCTTAATAGGCGGCAATCGGGCTCGCACCTCCACGACGTTAATCCCTTTAGATGACCGGCCATTGCTCCCAGATCCTTTTAATTGCACTTTGTCTTCCGTTACAAGCTTCAATCGCTTTGGAATCGATTCTCTCCTTCGGATGAATCTCTGCTCCTTTCAATTCCAGCTTGACCGCGTCAACGTCCCCTTTTCTAAGTTGTTCTGTGATTTTGTTGACCCCAGGACGGGGATTGAAGAGCCCCGTCAATTCCTGCAGGTAGCTATGGAGATTCAGCTCGTCGTACGAACGCACCAATTCTTCATCCCCAGGCTTCGCATGGTCAATTATGATTGGTCGGTACGTCTCTATCAGGCGCCTCGTCTCTATCGTCGCGATAAACCGCTCCGCCCAGTTTTCCTCTCGGCAGTCACCAGCGGGCTCGATAAAGGTATTCCTGCCAACAAATAGCCCACGCAGAATCGGAAAGATCTTGCTTCGCAGGAAAGTAGCTGGATCATGTGTCTGCGCGTGTAGCTGATTCAACTGGGTTCTCACCAACTCGACTCGGCTGTCGTGGTAACCCGCCTGGAGGATATCTTGAGCTCTGCCTATATTGTGAGGCGCTGGAACAGTTATGTGTTTTGCATTTAATACACGAAGAAGTTTTTTCCATTCGCGTTGGTGATTTTCAGGATTCGTCCAATCGACTGCAATTAAGCCGCGGAGACGTTCGGGAAGATTGGTAGGCCGCAATATAAGCGGTATGAGTCTTGATTCCGTTCCAGATGGGTCAGATCGCCGGAGCATGAGGCTCTCAAACTGGACCATTCGATTACCTTCAAAATAATCCGGACTAATAACGCAAATTGCTCTCGTAGAGGACGAAGCGGCGCGTTCCATTTCAAGAATTAAATCTCGTCCTGGCACGAAATCATCTACATCTAAGAGTACATTCAGACCTGCTTTCTCTAATGCCGGGACGAGTTGTTGGCGAACCCAAGTTTGATCCGGTTCTACCCAACGATAACTCAAAAAGACATCGTACGGAGAAGTTGCTTCATCAGCCATATTTGTTTCCTGATCAATTACTAATGAGTTCGTTATTTTAGAGACTATGTCGCTGGTGTGCGACCGAGAGGCGACCCCTTCCGATCGCGGTCAATGGTTCTCTGCCTTGCCGGCCACCACCCCGTGCTCTCCATAGGTGGAAATGCCCGCCGACAGGGCCTGGAAACAACCTTTGCGCTCCTGTGCCCGCGCTCTCCAGGTCTCACCCCTCGGTCGCTGTTTGGTTACTCAATTGTGGACTCCTTAATAACTGTTGAGATCAATGTGCTACCTCGCTTCTTAATATTTGGTCGTTTCTTACTATTGTTGTTTTTTGCTGCCTAACGTTTTGAGTCGCGCAAAGCGGCTCTTCAAGCCGGTGGTTAGAGAGCATCATTTGAGTGGGGCCGCAACTACGCCGCGTAACCCAGCCCGCTCGATCGCGGCCCTGACCAGACCGTCCGATTTCGTTGTCACCCGACTGCTTCTACAATTGGGACGCTGATTTGTAAAGTCTTATGTGAGGACCCGATCCGACAACGGTTGAAAGCTACTTCTGTATATTCAGAAGCCTCTGAGTCTAGCACCGAGCCCAAGCAGTCAGCAGGGCTGCGCAGCCCTCTTCCCCCTCGGTTCAACACGTGTTGTGTATCGTAACCATCTTCGAGCAGGTGAGTCGCGAAAGAATGCCGAA
>DATBLC010000106.1:0-27612 GCA_036555515.1 Binatia bacterium | reverse complement strand
CTGCCGGCGGGCATTTCCACCTATGGAGAGGACGGGGTGGTGGCCGGCAAGGCAGAGAACCATTGACCGCGATCGGAAGGGCTCGCCTCTCGGTCGCACACTAGCGACATAGTCTCTAAATAACGAACTCATTAGTAAGTTCATCACAATTAGGTTTTGGGAACGAGATCGAAACCGTGAGCCTTGACCCGTTCGACTGGCTCAGCGCAGGCATCGAACTTTGAACTCTACTCAGAAGCATGCTCTGCCTCGATTCGATAACCGCGCACGTGAGGATAAGTAACGGCGACGGCGATCAGAATCGCCAAGCAAGCCAGCCCGCCGGTCAAGGCGGCCATCTCGCTGCCAAGCCAGGCGGCGATGATGCCGATTTCAAACTGACCAAGCTGCGGGCCGCTCATGGTGAAGATGCCGTTGATGGAAGACATCCGGCCGCGCAACTCGTCCGGGGTCTGCAACTGGTTAATGGTGCCGCGTAATATGGAGCTGATCGTGTCGCCGACGCCAGTCAAGGTGAGCATCAAGAAGGAAAACCAAAACCAACCGGAATATGCGAACATAACCGTCGCAAGCCCGTAGATGCCGACGCCGACAAAAACCCACAGTCCGCTACGTCTTACCTGTCCCCAAAAACCCATGGCGGCGGCTGCGCCAAGGGAGCCGACGGCTCTGGCGGAATAAAGCGCGCCGAGCCCTGTGGGACCGGCGGACAGAATATCGCGCGCGTAAATCGGCAACAGGCCGCGCACATTGCCGAAAAAAGTCGCGCCGAAGTCCAATAACATCAATGGCATGATAATCCGATGTTTCCAAACGAACTCGATTCCTTCTTTAAGCGAACGCAAAGAAACCGTCCGCAGGCCGCCGCCCTCTGCTATTTCAGTTCTGATGAGCGCCAGCGCCAGCAGCATCGCGAGCCACGACAACGCGTCGATCATGTAACAAGCGGCCGGACCCGAGAGCGCCAGAACGATACCCGCGAGCGACGGCCCGGCGATCATCGGAACATGGCGCTGGGTGCCTTGGAGAGCAAGGGCTTGTGCCAAATCTTGGCGCGGCACCAGGTTGGGGATGAGGGACTGGCGCGACGGCAGCTCCAAAGAACTGAATAACGCAAGTAGCATCGTCGCGAGGTAAAGCATCTGCGGCGATGCTTTACCTGCGAACGTCAGCAGAGCCAACGTCGCCGAAACGCAGCAAAGTCCCGTCTGTGTGAATATCATGAGCTTGCGGCGGTTGATCGCGTCGGCTAGGAGTCCGGCGAACAGCAACAAAACCATTTGTGGCAGAGCGCGTGCCAGTCCGAGGAGGCCCAGTTGAAAGGGCGAATGGGTCAGCTCGTAGATCTGCCACGCCATCGCAACCGTACTGAATTGGCTGCCGATGCTGGAAAAAAACGAGCCTGTCCAGAATATACGAAAGTCGCGATAGCGAAAGGGCGAATGGCCGGAGTCATTATTCTGCGGCATGTCGCGCGCGGTCGAAGCCAAAAGGTCATGCCACGCAGGTCAGAATTGTGCCCGCGCCTGAGCTATTTTTCAGCGTGTTGGATGATCTCATGCATTTCAAACACATTGGGCCCGGCGAAAATCTCCGCCGGCGGCCGGTTGCTGTGCGCTTCTTTGAATTGATCGCTGTCGGTCCAAGCGCGAAACGAAGCTTCGTCTTCCCAGTGTGTCAGAACAATATAGTAGTCGCTTTTGATGGGACGCAAGATTTCCAACCGAATGAATCCCGGCATATTCTCGACTAAACGCGCCCGGCCTTCGAAACGTTTCTCAAAATCCTTTTCGTGGCCCTTGGCAACTTGAATCCGATTTGATACGAGGATCAAGATTATTACCCCTTTGGCGCCGGATAGCGATTCACGAGTAGCACCGGATCGAAAGTTTTGTGCGACCGCACCAAGTTCATCGTCCTTCCTCGTTCCTCGTTAAAATACTATAAGTAAGGAAATGTTAAAACAACCTCTTGGGGTGTTGACTCATATTGGCTTCAGATCCTGCGCTTCGTCAGACTGTGTGAAAAATCTTTAGGAGCCCTTCGATGAAGCTCAGGGCGACCGGCTAAATGCTTGATCTGTAATGTTTGACATCCGTTCGTGGTGAGCGAGCCTGCCCTGAGCGACGCCGAAGGGAACCATGAACGGAGTTTTCACACGTTCAGGATGATCACCCCATCAAGTGTCATTCTGAGCAAGGCGAAGAATCCTTCTTTCTGCAATTTTCGGTTTTAACCCAGTGACACCAAAATGAGCCGATATCACCTCTTGCGCGGCGACAACACATAGTGCAATAAAGCTCATGCCGGCGGGTAATCGGCCGCATCGGTGAATTTATCTGTGAAAGCGGCTGGAAACTAGAGGAGTTCGCGCCATGAAAATCTTACTTGCGGTTTTAGGACTGCTTTTACTTGCCGGCAATGCCGCTGCGGAGTTAGTCAGAACCGCCATTCCGCGCGCGACGCTCAATTATCTCAGCCTGCCAGTGGCCGAAATGAAGGGCTTTTTTCGCGACCAGAGCCTGGAAAACCAGACCATCGTTATTCCGGGGGTCAACGCCATCGCAGCTCTCGTAAGCGGCGATGTCGACTATAGCGGCGCCGGCGGCTCGGGCATGCGCGCGGCGGTGCGCGGAGCGCCGATCAAGGCCATTATGTTTCAAACGGAAAAGGTTACATGGTATCTACTGGCGGCGGCGGATATACAGAAAATTTCCGATCTCAAGGGCAAAAGGGTCGCCGTCGGCACTGTGGGTGACACGCAGGACGCGTTAATTACGATGCTGGTCGAACGTGAAGGCGTGTCAGGGCGGGACATTATCCGCGTCGCATTGCCGTCGCGCAACACGTCGACGACGATTTTGTCGCTCAAGACCGGGGCGTTCAGCGCGGCGGTGGTCAACGCGGATGAATCCTTGTTGGGCGAGAAGGAGGGCTTGCGCACTCTCGCTTTCGTCGGCGATTTGTTTCCCTATCCGTTCCAAGGTTTCGTCGCTACCGACAGAATGATTGCGGAGCGCCCCCAGGATATTAAAAGGTGGCTCAGAGCGATGGCGCGCGCGCTCATGTTCATTCGCGAAAAACCGGAGGAGGCGGCGGATATCGCGATGAAAAAAATACCCATGGGCAACACGACCCGCCCGCTGGCGATCGAAGGCATTCGCCGCTTCGCCAAAGCGATCCCCGATGGCGTGCCGGGTCTGCCGTCAGCGCAAGGCATCCAAACACTAATGGAATTCGACGTAAAAGCGCCGCTCAAGATCAAAGAAGAGGTGGCGCCGGAAAAGGTTCTTTATTTAAGACTCATACGCGAAGTCAAAGAAGAGTTGGAAGGTAAACGCTAGCAGGCTGTTGAAAAAGGCTCATCTGCTTCGTTGCGCTCGATCGCCTCGCTCCGACGTACTCCATATGTACGCCTCCGCTCGTCGATTTCTCGCGCGCCTCGCAACTGAACCCTTTTGAACAGCCTGCGAGAAAGTCTTTTCAGCGGTCGGTAGTCTCGTCGGTGTCAAGAGATATCATAGAGAGAATTCTGCAATGAGGCGGAGCCTTGTAATCTCCATCGTCATTTTTATTTTACTGCTTCTCGCGACTAGTGTTATCGCTCAAGAGAAAAAGAACCTGCGCATCGTCTTCGTCAGCCTCTCGTGGAACAACCAGTTGCCCTTTCGCGTGGCCACTGCCAAAGGTTATTTCAAGGACCAGGGGCTTATGGTGGAGCCGATCTTCGTGCGCGGCGGACCGACCGCTATCGCTGCTTTAGCATCGGGCAACGTCGACTTTGGGAGCATCGGGGGCGCCCAGGCGCCGATACGTAGCCGCGCGCGCGGCCTTGACTTGCACATCATTGCCTCGATGTCGAACTTCACCAACTACACTTTGATCGGCAGCAAGGACATCAAGCGGCTTGAGGATTTGCGGGGCAAGGTCATCGGCGTGACCGGCGCTGGGTCGTTTTCCGACTTTACGGTTCGGCTTCTGCTCAAGCGCAATAATCTCGATCCCGATAAAGACGTCGTGTTACGGGCCATTGGCACGACCGTGGTGCGCGCCGTAGCATTGGAAAGGGGCGCCATTGCGGCGGCTCCTTTCACCGCCGAAGACGCTATCAGACTTCTCGACAAAGGGTACTCGCTCATCGTCAACCTCAATGAAGCCCTGCGCGTGCCCCAGAGCATTTATGTCACCACCGGCGAAATGCTGGAAAAGAATCCGGAGACGACGAAACGATTTTTGAAAGCTACCATCCTGGGCATGCAGTTTGCGAAACATTACAAGCAAGAAGCAATCAAAGCCGGCTATGCCGCGGGCCTCACGGGCGAACCGGACATCGTCAACCGTTCCTACGATCTATTTAGCCCTGGCTGGGCCACGGACCTTTCCGTTGCTTACGACGGGATTCAAATAATGCTCGACGAAGATATCAAGGCCGGCGTCGTCGACAAAAAATTCACCTTGGATCG
Source organism: Binatia bacterium (assembly GCA_036555515.1). Lineage (GTDB taxonomy): Bacteria > Desulfobacterota > Binatia > UBA9968 > UBA9968 > DATACQ01. The sequence continues at coordinate 23,149 of DATBLC010000106.1, read as the reverse complement.
AGTCATTAACGACCGAATCCTCAAGCAGGCGCAAGCGGAGTTGCGCGCCGAAGGAAAACTAAAACCTTAGATAGACGAAGGCGTTCAAATCGTTCAAAACGTTCAAGCGTTCAAATCGTCGGAATACGACGACTTGCGCGGTGCCGCGTCTAGCGTCTCGGGTTAACTCGAAACACTAGCAGGGTGCTGAAAACCCTGATTGCAGGCTGCTCAAAAAGCTTCAGAGGCGAGGCGCGCGAAAAATCGACGAGCGCAGGCATATTTACGAGTACGTTGGAACGAGGCGATCGAGCGCAACGGAGCATGTGAGGTTTTTTCAGCAGCCTGCTAGACGCTAGACTCAGACCAACGAGTATGGGAGGGCGTATGAAATTTCCGCAGATTTCTTTATTGTGCGGCACAATTTTTCTGATCGCCTATATCGCCTTGCTGGAAGGAGCATTGGGCCAGGAGAAAGTCCGGTTGGCCCACAGCGCTCTGGAAAGCAGCAACGCCGTCTGGTATCTGGCGCAGGAGCGGGGCTTTTATAAGAAACACGGATTGGATGCTGAAGTGCTTTTCATTCCGAGCACGACGACCAGCGTCTCGAGCCTGGTCGCGGGAGACGTTCACATCGCAAATGCATCGGGCGGCGGTGTGGCCAGCGCCGCTGTGGCCGGAGCTGATATCGTTTTGGTGGCTTGTTATCTGAATTCTCTACCCTACGAGCTGGTAGTCCAAGAATCCATAAGATCCGCGGAGGAACTCAAGGGAAAAGCCGTGGGTATCAGCCGGATCGGCAGCGCCTCCGACGTCGCGGCGCGGGCGTTGATCAGAGGATTAGGTATGGAGCCGGAAAAGCAGGTTCTAATCATGCAGGTCGGCGGCTCGACGGAACGGGCGGCGGCGTTTCGCACCGGCAGGATTGCCGGCTTTCCGTCGCCTCCAGGGATTATTCACCTGACCAAGGGCATGCCGTTCAGGATTCTCATCAGCACTGCGGATTTTCCGAAGCCGTTTGAATTTCCTTATATTTGCGCTGCGACGACGCGAAGCTATCTGTCTCGCCAACGGGATACTGTGAAGAGGGTTATTATGGCGCATATCGAAGCCATGCATTTTTTCAAAACCCGCAAAGAAGAGAGCAAAAAAATCGTGTCCAAAGTTAGCCGCCAGACCAATGAAACCTATCTGGAAGCCGCATACACCGCCAGCGCGAAGCTCTATGACCGAGTGCCGCTGGTCACGCGGCCCGGCGTAGAGGTCCAAATCAAAGAAGCGGTCAGCCGCAAGCCCGGCATGCAGCTTCGCTTCGAAGACCTCGTGGATGAAAGTCTCGTGCGCGAGCTGGATAAAGGCGGATTTATCGACAAAGTATATCGACAGTAACCCCCATTGGGTGAAGTTCAAGCCGTTCAAGCAGTTCAAGTCGTTCAAACGATCACCTGATTGTTCGAAGGCTTGAACGATTTGAACGGCCTGCACTTTTTGAACGTCGTGACCGGCCAGCAGTTGTGTTGGGTGTGGGGCGTGTTTTATAAGAGCATAGGAGGACATCAGGCATGGCAACCCGGTGGTTATTCAAGACTGAACCGAGCGTTTACTCATATGAGCAATTGGTGAAAGACAAGAAGACCGTCTGGGACGGGGTCGCGAATAATCTGGCGCTTAAAAACCTGCGCGACATTAAAAAGGGTGAGCAGATTCTTATATATCATACCGGTGACCAGAAGGCCGCTGTCGGTGTGGCGAAGGCTCTCGGCGGCGCCTACCCCGATCCGAGCAAGAAAGACCCCAAGCTGCTGGTGGTGGACGTTGAACCTGTCAGGACGTTGCCGCGGCCAGTGACATTGGCCGAGGTCAAGGCCCATGCGAAGCTGAAGAGCTTCGATCTGGTTCGCAACTCTCGTCTCTCGATCATGAAAGTGTCGGATGAACAATGGGAGATCATGGAAGGGATAGCGAAGAAATGAATAACGAAAACGACCACAACGAACACAAAGGTCACAAAGCTGAGTCCGCGTACGCCCAGAAGCACGAACACGATCACGAACACGGGCACGGTCATGATCACAGCCATGGACATCATCACCATGGCGCTGAAGCGCATGACCAGGGGCACGGCCATTCACACGATGACGTGCACGCACACGGGTACGGGCACGATCATCAGCATGATGACTCGCATGAGCATAGTGGACACGAACATGGCCAGACGCACGAGCGGGCCCACGATCACGGCCATACGCATGGCCAGAAGACGCGTTTCCACGATCCCGCGCATGCCGCGGAATTTGACCGGCGTTCCAACATGGCGGGGATCCGCGGTTCACTGACGGAAAAGATGATCGAAATGCTGGCGCTCGGTGGCGATGAATTGGTGCTCGACGTGGCCACCGGCACAGGGCGCGTGGCGCGGCCGCTTTCCAAGCATATCAGGTCCGGCAGGATCGTCGGCGTCGATCAGGCGTTGGCCATGCTCGACGTCGGCCATCAGCATAAAGACCCGATTCCATATTACGTGCAGAGCGCGGGCGAAGCCGACAAACTGCCGTTCAAAACCAACACCTTCGATCGTGCTTTCGTCTCTTTCAGCTTGCACCACTTCGGCAATTCGGCAGGAGTCGTGCAGGAAGTATTGAGGGTGCTGAAAGGAGGCGGGCGGTTTGTCGTTCTCGATCCGATTATCGAAGAAGCGAAAGATTCGGTAGATACCGCGTTGGAGGCGAAGATCAATCAAGTGTTTCGCCGCACCCATGGCGATAGCTTTCGATTTCACACCGCAAGCAGCATCCAGCGGCTGCTGACGAAGGCGGGCTACCGCATTCCGCGCAGCAACATTATGTCCTTCGGCTTCAATCAAGAAGGCATGGATGGCATTCCCACCGGACGCCACTGGCTTGAGGCGGCCGAGGAGTTGGAGACCGAGGCGCCGGAATTGGCGGCGCGCATGAGGAAAAATTATTTTACCTGGCATCGTCACGACGACCATGTGCACGTGAAGGGCGGCTTTTCGTATGCCCTCATTTGCGGTGTAAAACCGTAAGCAGGGCAGGCGACTGAAAAACACTCATATGCTTCGTTGCGCTCAAACGTCTCGCTCCGACGTACATGAGTACGCCTGCGCTCGTCGATTTTTCGCGCGCCTCGCCTCTGAGTCTTTTTGAGTCGCCTGCGGGGAGAAGCTTGTACCGCAGCCCGGCTTTCCGGTTTCACGATGACGGTGCGGGGAGATCCAGACACTGGACTCGAGACTCTAGACCCCATAAGAGGACCATAAGATGGCCAAGGCTGACTTTCGTGTATTCTACCGCGATGCGCATGCGGTAACTTGTCTTAGCGAGCGTGAAAAGATGCTTATGGGGCTCGCCGTAGCGATGATGCGCCTGTGCGATCCGTGAGTGGAGCGCCGCCTTGCGGACGCAAGGAAAGCGGGGATGACAGAAGAAGAGCTGGACGCGGCGGTGGATGTGATAGCCGCGGTAGATGCGGGGGTGCTGCAGTCCCTGAATCAGCGGATCAAGCAGAGAATCAAGACCTAGAAAAACTGTGCAGCTGCCGCATATCGAGTACCGTCAGAAGATGACGCTCAACGTCGGAGAGCGGACCTTTGAGCTTTTCTATCTTAAGAACGTGCACAGCGAGTCCGATACGGCGGTCTGGCTGCCGAAGGAAAGGGTACTGTTCTCAGCGTCAGGCATTGTGGTGAACCAGTTCAACATTCTCCGTCCGTTCGTTACCATCCCCGATATTTTGGCTGCCGCCAAAATTATGAAAGGGTTGAATCCGGAAGTCGTGATTCCCGGGCATGGCATTCCGGGAACGGTAAAAATCTTCGACGACACGGAAAAATATTACGCGTTGCTATTGGAGCGCGTAGGCAAAATGGCGAAAGAGGGCAAATCGCTGGATGAGATCAAAAAAGAAGTGCGAATGCCGGAATACGATCACTGGGCCACGAAGGAAAGGTTCCCGACCAATGTCGAAGCGGCATACAAAGCGATAAAAGGGAATTAAATGAATTCAGTTCTGTCAATTTTAGTTTCGATGAGCATTTCGACGTCAGGCCCCGTGGATGCGCAAAAGCAACGGAGAAGGCGCAACGTTTGATTCCTCGGCTTGAAGCATCCCACCCAAGGTGGTAGATAAGATCTTCCGTGGTCGCATAGCTCAGTTGGTTAGAGCGCTCGCCTCACATGCGAGAGGTCGTAGGTTCAAGTCCTACTGCGACCACCAAAAAAATCAACCACTTGCATGTCAAGTGAAAGCTCTAAATATTTTCTAGGGGAGATTTTTGTCTGTGTCTTGCGGTAGTTTTGTATTCGCTGATGGGTTTCCAGCCGACCCGCCACTTCGGGGCTTAACCTTCGTGGCGATAATCTATTCGGCGCCTGGCTTTTACCTTGTGCTTCATTTGTTGCAATCCGCTTGATGAAAGGAAAATGCCATGAAATTTACAGCGCTCGTTCTCGCGATAGTTCTTTCCGCTGCTTATCTCGCAGGCTGCGCGACAGGCCCAGCACCGCGCCTCGTCTACCAGGAGTCACAATTCGCCAACCGGCTTGAGTATCTACGATTCTGCCAGCGTTACGCGATGTTTGACCACCGCTGCGATTGAACCGAGATGTACAGTCCCTGGTTCCGCGGGCCGTCGTTCTGCTTATAACCATCTGGGTACGCGAAGACGGCCAGGTCTATACTGCCCGGTTTTTTCTCTGTCTCCGTCTCTTGGGTTGACGGATCGCCAGCGCTGGTCTAACTGCACATTCCAATGGTACGACGATACAATTTAGGGCTCTCTTGGACTGAAGAGGAACATGCCGAGAGCCAAAGTAACAGACAGCCGCCTTCCCACCGCCCAGGTCCGCTTTATCGAACCCATGTATGCGCTGGCCGTTAAGAATCTTCCAGAAGGCAAGGACTGGCTCTATGAGATAAAATTCGATGGCTATCGCTGCCTTGCTGGTAGACGAGACAAGGGCGTAACGCTTTGGTCGCGGCGAGGAAATCTCTTTACCGACCAATTCCCGCGTATTACCGCCGCGTGCGGACGGCTCCCACCGGATACGCTTCTCGACGGTGAAATCGTGGCCGTCGATAAAAACGGGCGGGTCTCGTTCAATCTCCTTCAGCATCACCGTTCACAGGCACAAGCACTGCTTTTTTATGCCTTCGACGTTCTCATCTGCCGTGGCGAGAGCTTCTTGAACGTATCGCTAGAAGAGCGGCGAAAGCTGCTTGGTGGAATATTTGAGAAGCTCGGTGGCGAGGCTGCTCCCCTAAAGCTGTCGGAAATAATCGATGCCAAGCCTGCGGAGTTCTTGCGCGTCGCCAAGCAATTCGGCTTCGAGGGAATTGTCGCCAAGCGCAGGTCTTCGTATTATGAATCCGGCAAGCGAAGCGGTGCTTGGCTCAAGTACCGCATCAACCGCGGCCAAGAGCTCGTGATCGGCGGATACGTTCCGGGAAACCCGCTCGATTCCATCATCGTCGGATATTATCAAGACGGTACACTACTGTATGCAGCAAAGGTGCGAAATGGATTTGTCCCGCGCACCCGGCGTGCGCTAGCAGCCAAGCTCAAGGGTCTGGAAATCTCCGCTTGTCCCTTTGCGAATCTGCCGGAGAAAAAGCGCACGCAGTGGGCCTTGACAACGGAAGAGATGAAGAACTGCAAATGGGTAAGGCCCGAGTTGGTGGCACAAATCGAGTTTGCCGAGTGGACGCCCGACGCGCATCTCCGGCACGCCAGTTTCGTCGGCCTGCGAGACGATAAAGACCCGCGCAAGATTGTGCGGGAGGCGGAGTAAACTTAAAACGGAACGTTGGATCGTCAGGCGAGTGCGCTCCCATTTCATGCCTGCCAAGTCCGGCACCAGTGACGTGATTTGCTGGCGGAGCAGTCTGTTCTAACAGCGATATGATTGAAACGTCGCGTCGATTACCTCGATCCTAAAGGCTTTGTGGTGGCCGGAGGAGATAAGCTGCGGATTGTTAGGGGGATAGGCCGCCGACTTCGGCAGCATTTCTTGACAGGTAGAGGCAAGCGGAGCATATTGCGAATCATTTCGGGTTTAGAATTGGAGTGCCTTACGCGATAGCCTGGACCCCACAATACCGCCGCTTCATGGGGAGGGTAGGATGTCCCGTGTAGTAGCCGTTGCATTGAGCATTGCATGGACCTGTGTGATGTTCATAGGGTGCGCAGTCGTCCCAATCTACACTGCTGTCAACGAACCCGCGCCTCTTGGCCATGAAGAAAGCTACCTACGAGCAGCGCAACTTTCCGTCGCCGATGTGAAGGACGGCATCTTCGTTGGTATCGCTCTCTCTGGCGGGGGAAGCCGGGCCGCCAACTTCGCGGCCGGTGTACTCTTTGCCCTCGAGGAACTCGGTGTTCTTCCTCAGTACACGACTGCGATTTCGTCCGTTTCGGGCAGTTCTCTGACCGCCGCGTATTACGGGCTATTCAGCGATCAACCTGATCGTTGGAATCTAGATCGCGTACTGCCGCTTCTTAGAACTGATTTCGAGGGTAAGTGGATTCGGCGCTTTTTCTTGCCACACAACCTGCTTCGGTACACCTTTACCGATTACGATCGCAGCGACTTGATGAAAGGCATATTCGATGATGTGTTGTTCCAGGACCGAACCTTCCGGGACATGCCGTCCCGACTACCGCGGATCTACATCAACGCCACGCTCCTTGGCGGTGTTGGCCCTCGTGTCACCTTCGATTCGGACTACTTTAGGACGTATCAATCTCGCCTCGACACCTTTCCGATCTCTCACGCGGTGATGGCGTCCAGCGCGTTCCCGGCCGCGTTCCACAATGTCACTCTCCGTTCCTTCGGCACGCCTGGGCAATACGTGCACCTGTATGACGGAGGCGTCTTCGATAACCTTGGTGTCAGAGGCCTCATAAGCAACCTCCAGAGAATCGCTTATCGGCCCATGGCGCCCGGCGGTCCACCGCCGTTGCGTGCTTGCTTCATCTTTATCGCAAACGCCGAAGCGCGGTATTGGGAGAGCTTTTACCCCGAGTGAGAGGAACGCGACACACGACGCCTTCTGGACTACTTCGTTGATCGGAACGCCATCTATGCGTCCGACGTCCTGCTCTGGCGGACACTCGATGCGGACTTGCTCGAACTCGGGATCAAAGATCGAGCCGCAAAGCCATACGGGGTTTTCGAAATAAAGCCACCCTCCGAATTCAGCGGGCAGCCAGTAAAATGTGGGGTCTGGATTCTCAACTTTGCCCGCTTACCGGTCCTGCCAGACTACCTGGGTCCTCATCAACCCCTGTCGGGCGACGAGCAGCTCACGCGAGAACGGATGGCGTTGCTCGCGGCCGGAGAAGCCCTTAAGATGGAGGCGCAAAAAATTCTCCCTGACAAGAAGCCTACAGAACTACAGAGGGTCTACGCCTGGGCCATCAAATTCCGACGCGTTTCTTTTTGACCGCGCGAGATACCGACAATGCCGAAGGCCTGCAAGCCGCATTGTTTCTCGCGGCACAGCACCTCGTCTTCAGCGACAAGGACGCGGGCAGCTTTGCCTGTCGTTGGTTTCTTGAACAGGGTATTCGGCTGAAGGGTTGTGTCATTGTCGATGTGCCTGCTCGTTGAGGTGGATAACAAGGTGCCTTAGTACCAAGCGATACTATGTTGATCAACACACTCATTAGTTGGGCCAACTATTGATGTTGAGTATCGGCATCGCCATGCGACGATGCGGAGGTGACCGATGAGAGAGCGATGGGGCACTTTTTCGGTGCGGGACCATATGAGCGATGCTCCTTTCGTGAGCGACGTGCTGCTCTACGATCGGCTGATCAATCCTGTACCGCCGAAGGATAAGTCACCAGACGACGTCGAGTTCTGGAAAAAATTCGAAGTTGAGCGGCAGCAGCGCTGTCTCAACATCCTCAAAGTAAAAACGGAAAAGGAGGATGGTTTAGCACTCACCGTTCCCTGGGATACTTCCAAGCGAGGGCGATTCAAGAACCGCATGAGCGTTGCCCCCGCCTTGGCAACACAAAAGCGAAGTCCGGAACAGACCTATTACACGGATCCGTTCGAGTTGACGCGCCAACTCATCAAGGATGAGTTTCGGCCGGCACTACCATCAGGCGTGTCTAAGGCGTGGACGGTGACTGCTTTTCATTCCGCTGATGCGTACCGCCAAGAGGTGGCAGCTGGCGATCCTGACCGACGCCGCCGATTGGCGTTGCGGATATCGCACCGTTTCCTCACGCCGGCGGGGAGCGATCCCAACCACGAAATCCTTCGCCGTACGGGTGCATGACAACTTCGTCCACCACAACCAACGTTATGGCAGTTTGGGCTACGGGGTGGTCGTGAAGGAGCGCGCGTACGCCCTGATCGCGAGGAACGTGTTCGACTACAACCGCCATGCCATCGCGGCGGCCGGCATTCCGGGCATTGGCTATTACGCGCAGAGCAACCTGGTGCTCGAGCACGGCGGGCTGAACAGCGACGCGTTGAACCTGCACACGCACCAGTTCGATGTGCACGGCACGGAAGACTGCTTCAAGGCTGACAAGTACTGCGGGCCCGCCGGGGAGAGATTCGTGTTTCGCTACAATACGATCATGTACGACCATGGCACCGCCATCAAGGTGCGCGCGAAGCCCTCGAAGGGTGCGCTCGCCGAATTCAACGTGTTCAAGCACCCCGACGAGTGGGGTGGTTTGCTCGACGACGCGGCGCTGGTGCAGAACCCCAGAACCCCCCGCCTACCTCCCCCGGAACCGGAATCTCGTTTCCCAGAACAATACGTTCGGCGCGAAATGGCTCGAAATGTTGGCTCCCTTCGGGTGTGACTTCAACGCCGACGGGACGCACGACAGCTTCATCGCGACCGGTGCGACCTGGTGGTACTTCAGCAGCAGGCTCGGCAGTTGGGTGTATCTGAGGGACTCCCTAAAGCGCATGGCCGATCTCACCGTGGGCAATTTCAACGGCGACCGCTACTGCGACGTGAAGGACGACAATGGGGTCGTCTACCTCACCCCGCCGGGTCCTGAGCTCCACGGCCGCAGGCTGCAGTCCCTGGGTAGCCCGGCGGTGTACTTGATCCTGGACGGCAAGCGGTACTTGATTCCGGACGCGGCCACCTACTCCAACTTGTTCCGGAATTGGGAGGGCATCGAGGCTTTTGACCTCTCCGCCATTTCGGATGGCGGCACGCTCTCTAGCGACGCCAAGCTGGCGCGGTCCAAAGAAGAGCCTACCGTGTACCTTATCACCAATGGCCGCAAGCACTGGATCACCAGCCCGCAAGCCATGGACACCTACAACCTCGACTGGAACAAGATCGTCTACCTGGATCGCTCTGTCATCGACTCCTTCGCGAGAGGCGGCGACTTGTCCGCGGGTCCTATGGGCGTGACGCGATCGGTGGTGCCCGATGTCAGGGGCCAGACGGTCAGCGCTGCATTCACGTCGATCACGGCGGTCGGCTTCGCCAGGGGCAAGGTGCGGTACTACGACGATCCCACCTGCAACAATATCGGCATGGTTACCTCGCAGACTCCCGTAGCCGGATCCGTTGTTGCGGCCGGGACGCCGGTGAATCTAACGGTTGGGTCGAAGCCATCGACGCCCTGTCTCTGATAGGGCGAGTCGGGGGGTCGGGCTTTCTAACCTGAATAATCTTTAGGCGCGGTCTGAGATACCGGCCATATGCCCCGCTCCTGCGCGCTATTGCTGCTTTGCCGCCAAACTTCGGCTTAGCGATAACAAAAACGTGTTCGAGGTGCTGGTGGACGCGGTGCGTGTGTGCGCGCTCGGCAGATCAAGCGTGCGTTGTTTGAGCTGGGGTGGCAATAACGCAGAACCCCATGTAAATGCGTCCGCTCCCTCCTTGCTGAAGAGGCTCGCCCGTTGTAAGAGCAGGGGGACATGATGGACCAGATCGCTAACTCGCTGCCGCCGCCGGCGCTTGAAGACCTAGCGCATCGCAAGTTCGGAGACCTTACAGAAGCGGAGCGGAAAATGCTTCGGGCATTGCCTGACGGCGTGCTGGCGAACTGCGGCGATCCGGCCAAAGGTCTCGACGATCCGGCCAACGATCCCGAGTACGCCGGCATGTGGGACACCGACCATGAGATACGTGCCGCATTGATCCGCTGGCTGTGCGTGAATCAGGATGCCCGGCGACGGATCGATGCGCAAGGAATCGTGGTTCAGTGCGCGAAGATCCATGGATTGCTCGATCTGTCGTTCGTGTCCGTCGACCTCCCCCTGGTGCTCTTGCGTTGTTGGCTCGTTAATGAGTTGCGCCTCACACACGCCGATCTACTGGTTCTTGCGCTCAACGGCACGCACGCTCAGAGGATCCAAGCGGATGGTCTGCGGGTGAAAGGCGACGTCGTCCTCGCCGAGGGGTTCAGGTGTGAGGAGAAAGTAAGCCTAATTGGTTCCGAGATCGGAGGGAGTCTGATCTGCTTTGGCGGGCACTTCCGCGGAGTCTGTAGCAGGGGCCGCGATGCGCTCGTGGCGGACGGCGCGCGGATCAAGGGTTCGGTACATCTGACGAATCGCTTCCGTGCCGAAGGTCAGGTGCATCTGGCCGGCGTGCGGATCGGTGGCAATCTTGAGTGCGACGCCGGCAACATTGTGGGAGCTATGGAAAACGGAGCACGCGGTGCGAAAGTCCGAGGAACGGCACTCCAGATGGTTGGGACGCGTGTTGAGGGTAGCGTCTTTCTTCGCAATGGGTTCTCTGCCGAAGGAGAGGTGAACCTGACGGTGGCGAAGATCGGCGGCGCACTTGACTGCGCTGGTGCAAGCTTTTGTGGCGACGTGCAGATCCTGCCAGGTCACGGACGGCAGGCGAACCGTAGGAATCGCCATCGACGCGGGCGGCGCGGAGATTGGGGACAGCGTCTATCTTCGCGACGGCTTCCGGGCCGAAGGCGAGGTGCGACTACTGGGAATGGAGATTGAGGGCAATCTAGTGCTCGCAGATGCCACGCTCCCGGGAAGCTTGCTCAATGCTCAACGCACAACCATCAAGGGTGTACTGATGTGCAACAGGCTAAGAAGCAAGGACACTCATGTCAACCTGATGGGTGTTTCGGCCAGCGTCTCGCCGACCACCGAGACGGCTGGCCCGAACCCGGCAGGCTTCACTTAGACGGCTTCACGTATGGCCGGATCCTTCGAAGCGAGACCGACGCCAAGACCCGCTTGGACTGGCTGCGGTTGCAGCTGCGGTCAAAGGAGAGAGGCCGCCCGAGTTGGTTTCGCCCGCAACCCTATCAACAACTCGCTCGAGTATTGCGTGAGCAGGTGAGGACGAGGAGGCGCGAAAGATCCTGATTGCTTTGCAGGACGATCGGCGGACGTACGGCGAACTAACCCTCCTGGGTCGGTGGTGGGCATGGATGCTAAAGTGCACCATCGCATATGGATATCGGCCGATGCGAGCGCTGTGGTTTATCGGGGCGTTCGTCGTGCTGGGCTTCGTCGTGTTCGGTTCGGCTTACCGGACGGGTGAACTGGTGCCATCCGATAAACAAGCGTTCGAGGATCGTGCGAATCAAAGAGCGACGCCTTACTACGAGGGCTTTTGCGCGATCGCATATGCGGTCGACGCGTTCGTGCCAATCGTCGACCTTGGGCAGCGGAGCAAGTGGAAGCCGATCGGAACCGGCGACATCCCGTTAGAGCCGGCTGCGTGTGACAGAAGCGAGTCGCCGGACTGTGCCGTGTGTCAGGCGGCGATGTTTTCCGACGGGCCCTCCTTCGCGCCTTGGTTCGTCCGCTTGTTCCGATGGGTGGATATCATCGCTGGCTGGTTCTTCACGAGTTTGCTCGTGGCCGGGGTCTCTCGTCTGGTCCGAAGCAACTGAGCGAGATCACTTCGCCTTACGCGCATGATACACTCGTCGCGATTTTTTCGGGGTTAGAACAAAAAAGCGAGCCACGGCTTCGGCCAGGGGACGTTGAGGAAATAGTCGTAAATGCCGTAAAGAAAACCGCCGGTGACCGCCGTAAGAATTATCGCGGTTAACCAGCTTCCGCCGTACGACTTGACGTACAAGAAAACAAACAGGGGAAGGGCGATCGGGAAACCAATGAGATGAACGGCGAGGAAGAGACCCCAGAGCCATCCCCAGATTTCCAAACTCCCCCACCGGCCTTGATGCTCGATGGCTTGGACTTCGAATGTCGGGCGGACCACCTTCGACCCTTCAGCGCGGGCGGCTTTAAAATCCAGCGCGAGTTGAACCAGCGCGAGCACCACGCCGATGCCGCCTAACAAAATAATGATAATGGAGGCGCGGATGGGCCAGTCCTTGGCGACGAGTAAGGCCGCCATTATCACCACGCCGATAAACGCGGTAAAAATAATTTGTTCTCTGGCCCGAGTCATTACGCCTCCGCCAGCGAAGCCTCTGCCCCGCGTCTTCGACTAGTGATGATCGGATATGCGATCGAGGCGATGAGCAACACGATTAAGGCGATGACGGTCGGCCGGGTGAGCCATTCAAATCCATAGCGCGTGTAGGAAAGCCACAGGTACAGTTCCATCTTATCGCCGAGTACCATGCCCAGTACCAAAGGCGCCCGCGGCCAGCCGTAGCGGCGCATGAAAAAACCGAGCATTGAAACGATCATCAATGCCGTTAGATCGTAGTCATGGAAGTTGGCGGCAAACGCGCCGATGAAGACAAAGGCCACGACGGGCGGCACGATGGTATAGAAGGGCATGAAGCAAATTTTGGCGATGGGTCGGGCGAACATCATGCAGATGGCCGTCGCGATTATGTTCGCGATCACTAGAGTCCAGATCACCGCAAAAGTGAGGGGAAGTTGGGAAGTCAGCATATCCGGCCCGGGCTTGATGCCCACGGCAATAAAGGCGGTGAGCACGAGCGCCGATGACGTGCCGCCGGGGATTCCGAACGCCAACGTCGGTATATAGTCGCCGCCTTCTTTGGCGTTGTTCGAGCCTTCGGAGGCGATGACGCCGCGCACATCGCCCCTGCCGAAGTTTTGACGGTTTTTTTCGGTCTGCACGGCGTGGGCGTAGGCGAACCAATCCGCCACGGAACTTCCGAGGCCGGGAAGAAAGCCCACCCAAACGCCGATGATCGACGTCCGCAGCAATAACCACCAGTGCTGAAAAACATCGATGATGCCCTGCATGTAGCCACGGCCGAATTCTTCCGCCTTAGCGATGGTTCCTTTACGGCCGGCGAGATCGATAACCTCCGGGATAGCGAAGATACCGAGAGCGACGAGCACCAGATCGATCCCTTCCCAAAAGTAAGAGATATCGAAGGCGAATCGTTCTACGCCGGACTTCTGGTCCAATCCGACGGTAGAAATGAATACGCCGAGGATACCGGCCAACAAACCCTTGATGGGCGCGTTGCCGCTCAATATGCCGACCATGCTCACGCCCCATAGCGTGAGAATGAAAAATTCCGGCGAGCTGAACGAGAGCACAAGAGGGCGAAGCATCGGCAACGACGCGAATAGAACCAGCGCGCCAAAAATACCCCCGATAAGCGAGGCGACGAACGACGCGCTGAGCGCACGCGCGGCTTCGCCGTTTTTGGCCATCGGGTGCCCGTCCAAAATCGTCGCTTGCGAGCCGGAGCTGCCGGGAACGGAAATAAGTATGGACGTGAACGCGCTCGCCGTATTGCCCACAGCGTCCATGCCCACTAGAAGCGCGATGACCAGCAGCGGATCCTTCATCGTCATGACGAAGGGTAGCATGATCGCCAGCGTGCTCGGCCCACCGACGCCCGGCAGGAAGCCCACCAGGCTGCCGATAGCCACACCCAGGCACATGAACATGAATGCGTCGGGTTGAAGAACGCCGGCTAGACCTTCAAGAGCGGCTTCGAACATCTCGCAATCCGTAACTGCTGTTGATGCGGTCCAGGGTCTAGCTAACTCAAGACTCTAGACCTGATAAATCGAGACCAAGAAATTGTGCCGTCTCCGCACAATGTTTTTAGTACCTGTTACGATTTCTTCTCGCCCACCGGCAGTCCATACTTCTTGCGCAACTTCGCGATAAAATCCTTTGCTTCCTTCGAGACACTGGTTTCCAGGCGAATCAACTCATCGACTCGTTCCGCCGTGATTGGTTTCCAGCCGTCGCCGAAAAACTTATCACCATCCTTATCCACTTCGGGATCTTTCATGACTTTGCCAAAGCCGTCGCGCAGTAATTTCACCAGATGATCCGGCGTCCCTGCGGGCGCCACCAAGAATTTATCCAGCTCCGGTGAGCCCGCCCAACCGACGAAAGCCTCCCAGGGCAAACCCGTGGGTTTTTTCGCACCCAATATTTCGATAAAGCTTGGGATATCGGAAAAATCCTCGCGCCGCCGCTCATCTTCGGCGAGCACAATCTGTACGACGCCTTCGCGCTGCAAGTCCTTGACCAACTTAACGTTAGCCGTGGCCCACATGTCGATTTCGCCTTGACGTATGGCGAGCTGGAGTTCTCTGCTGCCCGGATAGCCGTAAATCCAGCGCAGGTTCCAATCGAGATATTCGGCGGCCCAGACCGTCATCGCAACCCAGGAGCGGATGCCGTCCGAGTCGCCTACCACGACCGGCTTGGCACTACGGTTTGTGAGCCGTTCCCGGGCGTCGTTTCGAATTAGGAGAAGGCTCCCCGAGCGGGCGATACCGCCGATCGTGCGGTTTTTTCTCGGGTCATACTTGATCGTCGCGCCGCCACGAACGAAGTTGCCGACGCCAGAAGATGAATCCTGCAATATGGTCAAGCCATCCGGTTTCACTTCGTTGAAGAAATAATTGTTGGCAATCGTGCCGCCGCCGCCCGGCATGTTTTGCACGAGAACCCTTGGATTTCCCGGAATGTATTTGCCGACGAAGCGCGAGACCAGCCTGGCCGACGTGTCCGTGCCGCCGCCGGTTCCGGAGGAGACGAGGATTCTAAGTGTTTTGCCTTCATAATAGGGAGCTTCGGCTGCGGCCCCTGCCGATATGAACAAGAGCACTGACAACGACGCCGCCGATGACCTTTCGACAATTTTCCTTAGCATAAAATTACCTCCTCGCGTTTTCGGTCTCGAGTCCAGCGTGACGGGTCTTTGGGTTACTAATGAGTTCGTTATTTAGAGACTATGTCGCCAGTGTGCGACCGAGAGGCGAGCCCTTCCGATCGCGGTCAATGGTTCTCTTCCTTGCCGGCCACCACCCCGTCCTCTCCATAGGTGGAAATGCCCGCCGGCAGGGCCTGAAAACAACCTTTGCGCTCCTGTGCCCGCGCTCCCCAGGTCTCACCCCTCGGTCGCTGTTTGGTTACTCAATTGTGGACTCCTTAATAAGTGTTAATTGCCGTCGATGGTCCTTCAACAATCGACGCAATCGCCCTTCTATCGTTTCACGGAACCGTTCGCAAGATGGCACGATTCGGATTCACCCGGATTCCGCAGTTGCGCTCAGCGGGAAGCGCGAGGCGGAACTCTTCCGTAGCAAAGTCTCAGCCGAAGGCTGATCCGCCTGTGGCGGAGATGCCGTCTGCCTCTAAGCAGACATCGATCAGCGGTGCCTGGATGGAACGTTAAGGCTCGTTACAGCGAAGCGCGTAAGCGCGAAATGACTTTGAAATTTCACAGTTGGACGCCTTCGCTACTCCAGCGTTCCTCCTCGTTTCCCGGCTCCAGTTTAACTGCTGAACCGGGGTTCAATGTGAAGTTCTTGAGGGGAAGATCGTTGCGCACGCTGTCTTCCATATTCCTTCGATCGTCTCCTCTGAACGTCGCAAGCGCTATCGGCTAAACTCGAAGCACTTTGGACCCGACGGTAGATTTCTGGCTCAGCGGAGCGTATTGAGGCGCTGTTGCATTTCCTGGGCGGTGATTTCTTGTCCATACAAAGGGCCGCCTTGGGCAAAGTACTTGGCCTGTTCGAGCCCGCCGATGATTACCGGATCAAAACCGGCGTCCCGGACCAAGATCTGCGCAACCGCCATTGCATCCTTGTCATCGCCTGCAATGGGGATTGCCATGCGGTCTCCTGAACGGTTCGAATTGCCCGCGAGCCTGCGGTAATTGAGTGTATTGAACGCGCGGACAATACGCGCTCCCGCCAGGTATTTTGTCGATGTGATGCCGATGCCTTTCTCACGCGCTTCGTTGGCGATTTCGCCATCCCGTTTCAGAACTGCGTTCCCGGCATCAAGTACGATCTTGCCGGCAAACTCACGCGCATAATCCTTGCCGAGCTGCGGGTAAGCGCCATAGGGAACTCCGACGAAAACGACGTCGCCAAATGTCAGGGCTTCCCTAACGGTGCCGGCGCGCGCCAGCGGTCCGAGACTGTCCGCGAGTTTTCTCAGTTCTTCAGGATGCCGGGACGAGAACAGCACTTGATGGCCGGCTTTTACCCACAGCGTTCCCACCGTACTGCCGATATTGCCGGACCCGATAATGCCGATCCTCATAACGGAAGCTTTTTCTGCCGACTGGCCGAAAACCGCGCGGGGCGTAATCTCCGGCACGAGAGCCAGCGCGAAAATCCCGACGATGCTGAGGAAACCATTACGACTTGCGATTAAGAAAGCATGACGCGTCATAACCCACTCCTTTGCGGCTGAGCTAGGTCATTGAACATACCACGAGGGAACCAAACTAGAACACGACAAAATTTAGGCCTGCCAAATCAATCTGCCCAACCTGTAATCGGATAGATTAAGTACCGTCAGATGTGATAGTGGTCGAATACTCTTGGCAATTATTGGGTACGGGTAGAACTGGACCCAGGCCTGAATTTGTTAGCGATAACCTGCCGGATGGGATTGCGGCCGAGAGTTGCTGATTCTCGGCGAAGGGTTCGAATTGTTCTGCGTCTTACTGCCAAAATCTCTGGCCGACCTAACCCTGGGCGAAAGCGAAATCTCGGCGCGAACGGGGCTTAACGTTGTTGGTATCCAGCAAAACGGTCGCATGATCACAAACCCTTCGGAATCAACTCGACTGACTAAGGAAAGTGAACTCGTGGTGCTAGGAAGCACCAATGGCCGGCAGGCTTTTCTGCAGGAATTTTCTTAATGATTAAATCCCGCGCAGGGTAAGTTGTGCTTGACCGCGAATTGGGACCAGGATTATTCCTTTTCTGGCTGCGCTAAAAGGAGTCCGACAATGACTTTAAACCATTCGATACATGCGATGATGGTTGGGATGAGTGAAAACTGGTGGCGTTCGGGCATCATGCCTTGCGTGCGCAGTGATTTGGAACGCGACAAACCGGTTGCCTATATCTTTTGGCTCGTTAACGGACCTGAGGGCCCGGTGGTTGTCGATACCGGATACCATCCCGACTACGTGGCACCGGAATGGGCTCAAGGGAAAAACTTTATCGATCCGCCGACGCTGCTTGCGGAGGTCGGAGTCAAAGCACATGAGATAAAGACCGTCGTGGTTACGCATTTTCATCAAGATCATTTCACCGGCTTTGATTATTTTCCGAACGCCCGATTCGTTATTCAGCGGGCCGAATTAGAATTTTGGACCGGACCACTCATTCGCCACGAGGTGTTTAACCGCCAAATTCGCCCGAAGGTGCGTCCCGCGTTGGAAAGATTAACTCGGGAAGGACGCGTCGAACTGGTAGACGGAGATTTAGAGCTCTACCCTGGACTGGAGCTTCTCAAGGCAGGAGGGCATACGCCGGGTTCGCAGATGGTGGCGCTTCAGACGGAAGCCGGGAAGGCCGTCCTCTGCGGCGACATTGCGTACACTTTCAAAAACATCCGCGATCACATCCCTGTGGGCTGGTATTACAACTTGGGCGACACCGTAGTTGCGCTGGAGCGCGCCCTCACCACCGCCGCGCGACCCGATCTCGCCTTTCCCAACCATGACACGGAAGTCATGCAAGGCAAGCGCATCGCCCGCGTCGCTTAAGAGATCCGCTGCCCATGGAATTTATTACTAAGTCGATTCGGCACCGAGCGTTGCAACCCATACTACGACCTGCGGCATCCATGCGTCAGGATTCGATGGGACGATAAAGAAGTCGAGTTACTAATGAGTTCGTTATTCAGAGACTATGTCGCTGGTGTGCGACCGAGAGGCGAGCCCTTCCGATCGCGGTCAATGGTTCTCTGCCTTGCCGGCCACCACCCCGTCCTCTCCTTAGGCGGAAATGCCCGCCGGCAGGGCCTGAAAACAACCTTTGCGCTCCTGTGCCCGCGCTCTCCAGGTCTCACCCCTCGGTCGCTGTTTGGTTACTCAATTGTGGACTCCTTAATGTCTGACACGTTGTTTCTTCCCTAACGTCCTGGTGCTCAACGGACTTGCCGAGAAAAGGAGTAAGCAGATTTGTTTGTTTTAGAAGCCGAAGAAATTTGTGCCCTTTTATTCCTCGGACTAGCTGGCTATAAGAGAGCCATAGATCGCGGGCGCCACGCCCGCGCCGCCACGCTCATAGGAGATCTGCCATGGGAACGAAATATACCGGTCGGGTCTTTGCAGTCGCTTTCATTGCCAGCTCAGTCGTTCTACCTTCCGCGCTTTTTTCACAGAGCGATTTTTACAAGGGAAAGACTATCACGATCATTCAGGGAAGAGACCCCGGGGGCACGGGAGACCTACGAGTTAGAGCTCTCATCCCTTTCCTGCAGAAATATATTCCAGGCAATCCCACCATTATTAACGAGTTTATGCCCGGCGGCGGAGGCCGAAAAGCGGCAAATCACGTATTTAGATCGGCGCGTCCCGACGGGCTCGCGATCGGCAACGCCGGCGCCAGCCTGGTTTCGCTCGCCATACTTGGGGAGTCGGGAATCCTGTATGATCTGGATAAGTTCACCTATCTGGGATCACCCTACAGCGCTTATCATCCTATTTTCTTATCCCGGAAGCAGGCTGGTTGGGACAGCTTGGAGAAACTCAGGACCGCTTCGGGAATCAGGGTCGGAGGGCAATCCGTGGGTTTTTCCACCTACGTCGAAGGGCGCCTGTTCTGCTATGTGCTCGGTCTTAAAGATCCGAAATTCGTCACGGGGTATGGGGGCGCGGAGCTGGACCCGGCGCTGTTGCGCGGCGAAATCGATGCTCGCGCTTCGGGCGCTGACGGCGTCGTGCGTAACGTGGACTGGCTGCAAGGCGGCGTGGTGAACTTTCATGCGATTATCGATATTCCCAAGGGATTAAAACACCCTCAGTTCAGCAATCTCCCAGAACTCGAAAGCGTTGCCAGGTCGGATAGAGCGCGCAAGGTGGTGATTCTACAGCGCGCTTTCCGCGTTGGCGGAGCCCCTTCGTTCCTTCCTCCCGGAACGCCCAGCGACCGCGTTAGAATACTTCAGGAAGCATTTCGCAAGACCTATTTGGATCCCGCTTTCCAAAAGGAATACAAAAAGATTGTCGGGAATGACCCGTCACCGCTTCTGCCCGAAGACCACGAAAAAGTAATCAGAGAAATTCCCCGTGAGCCGGAGGTAATTGAGCTGTTCAAAAAGATCGCGGGCGCAGATCCCCTCCCGCCTAGCTGATCGAACTCTTGCTTGAATCCTTACGCTGTTGACATCACCGATCCCGTGGACCGAGCGACGAAGCGCAGTTTTTCACGAACACCTGCCGCCCGGGGGCGGCCGGCCGCAGGCGCAGCACTAAGAGATCATGGCTCAGACTTGAGCTTACCTGTAATTTGGCAAGTTCGCGGCGTGCTTTGTGCTACCTGCCCGACGACAGTTTTGATATAGTAAACGGCGCTTACGAAATTGAATTGGAGCGTTGCCAAGGAAGGAATAGCGCTATGGCAGATGAAACTAAGGCAGGCGATGCCAGAGGAACATGTTTTGTGGTCATGGGATTCGGCAAGAAGACCGACTTTGAAACCGGCCGCACGCTCGATCTCGACAAATCATACAAAAACATGATCAAACCCGCCGTCCAGGCCGCCGGGCTGGAATGCATACGGGCCGATGAAATCGTTCACTCGGGACTGATCGACGTACCGATGTACGAGCAACTCTTAAAGGCCGACGTGGTGGTCGCCGATCTTTCCACCTCGAACAAAAACGCTTTTTATGAGCTTGGCGTACGCCACGCCCTGCGTCCGTACACCACGGTGGTCATCGCTGAGGACGGAATCAAGACATTTCCATTTGACGTGAATCATGTTGCGGTGCGCCAGTACCATCATCTGGGCGAAGACATCGGCTTCGAAGAAGTTATGCGTTTCCGCACGGCGCTGACTCAAGCCATCGTGGAAATCATGAAAAAGAGTCCGCGCCCCGAAGACAGCCCCGTTTATGCTTTTCTCAAAGGTTTAAACCCGCCTTCCGTCTCGGCGCTGATACAGGCTGCTGTTCAGTCTGCCAGCGCGACGGCGGCCGGACCCCAGGCAACCGAAAAAGCGGTCGTTTCGTTAGACGCCGATGGAGCGGCCGCCACTCACAGCGTTCTCATGCAACAGGTGGACGAAGCACAAAAGAAAGGCGATTTCGTAACCGCCAAAAGCCTGCTTACGGTGGTGCGCAACATGAGGAAAGGGCCGGCGGCTGAAAATCAGCTAGGAGGTACGAAGCCCGAGGACCCGTATATTCTGCAGCGCCTCGCCCTTGCTACCGCCAAGAGCAAGCAACCGTCGCCGGAAGCGGCGCTCAAGGAAGCCCGCGATCTTCTCATCCTATTGAGCCCGCATAATTCCAACGACACCGAAACCCTCGGCCTCTGGGGTTCGGTTCACAAACATCTTTGGGAAGCGACCAAAAATCCTGCCGATCTCGATGAAGCGGTGCGCGGTTACCGGAGAGGGTTCTATCTGCGCAACGATTATTATAACGGCATCAATGTCGCCTATTTGCTCAATGTCCGAGCGGCCAATCACACAGACCCGGCGGAAGCTATAGCCGATTACGTTCAGGCGCGCCGGGTGCGCAAGGAAGTGTTGGGTCTGTGCGAGGAATGGCTAAAGTCAAACCCTGTGCCGACTGATCCAGATCTTAACTCGCAAGCGAGTAAAGAGGATCGGCGCGCGCGCTATTGGGTTTTGGCAACGATGTCCGAAGCTCATTTGGGTCTTGGCGACGAAACCAAATCCCAAGAACTCTTCCAGAAAGCCATGGCCATAGCGCCGGAGTCTTGGATGATGGAATCAACCCAGGAGCAAATGAAGAACCTCAAACCGTTGCTCAGCCCTTCTCCCCTTGCGCAACTGAGCGCCGCGAAGGATCCGACGGTTGAAACCGTAGCAAGGCCGACCGTGTCCTGAGTAAATTAGCAGGTACGGCCCGGAGCGGGTTTTGAACCCGCTCCGGCCGCTCGCCTACACTCGACTTCGCTCGGCTCACCCCTTCCCCGCCTCCCTCAACGCGCGCAGCACGTTCTCCGGGCTCAAGGGCAAGGTCTTGATGCGCACGCCGGTGGCGTTGTAGATCGCGTTGGCGATGGCAGCCATCGGCGGGACGCAGGCGATCTCGCCGGCGCCTTTGGCGCCATAAGGGCCAGCGCCAGGGTAGCCGTGGACCAGCGTCGTTTCGATGCGCGGCATCATGTTGATCGTCGGCATCAAATAATCGACGAACGACGGGTTCATCGTTCTGCCGTCTTTATCGAATACGACCTGTTCGCAGAGCGCCTGTCCAATGCTCATGGCGGCGGCGCCTTCGATCTGGCCTTCGACGGCCGCCGTATGGATCGGTTGGCCGATGTCGTGGACGGCGACGTATTTCAGAACCTTGACGTTGCCGGTGTCCGGACTCACTTCGACGATGCAGGCGTGCGTCGTGAAGGGCTGCGAGCTGCCGTGGGCTTTTTCTTCAGCCACCAATTCCAGGTTGTCGCAGTAGCCTCGGCCGATGACTTCGCCGATGACGTTGTGCGCGTCGGTGGCGACGGTGGCAAGCGGCACCGATTTCGTCGGCGTGCCTTTTACCCGGATCTGCTTGTCAACGATCTCCAGATCGTCCGGGCTCGCCTCCAGTTTGCCCGCGGCCATTTTAAAAAGCTGATTGCGCGCGTCTATGGCTGCGCGTCGAGATGCGGTGCCGGAAACCAGGATGCCCCGGCTGCCGACGGTGCCTGCGTCCCATGGGCTGGCGTCGGTGTCGACGTTGACCACAGTGACATCGCTCACCGGGATGCCGAGTTCCTCGGCGACAATCAATGGAATACCAAAACCGGGGATGGTGCCCATGTCGATCTTGCCGATGTGCACCGTCACCGAGCCGTCTTCGTTGACTTTTACGATGGCGCCGCCGCCGGGACCGGCGCTCTCGATCCATGAGCCGGTGGCGATACCGAGGCCCTGGTTCTTTTCCAGCTTCACTTTGCCCCAGCCGATTTTTTCCTTGGCGATTTTGATCGTCTCGCCGAGGGAAACATCGCGCAGCTTGGGCACGCCGACGATTTTGTCGCCGGCTTTAGGAATATTCTTGAGGCGAAATTCCGTCGGGTCCATGCCGAGCTTGGCGGCGATGGAGTCCATATGCGATTCCCCGGCGAAAGCGGCCTGCGGGCCGCCGGGGCCGCGCACCGGGCCGCAGACCTGCTTGTTGGTATAAACCGTGTAGCCCTCGATATGGCAGTTGGGCATCAAGTACCAGCCGCCGAGCATGTTGGTGCAGCGGCCGCCGGCTTGAACGCCAAAGCCCGAGTAACCGCCGGCGTCGTAAAATACTTTGCCCGTGCGGGCGACGATGGTGCCGTCTTTTTTCACGCCGGTCTTGATATACATTTTCGCGCCGGCGCGGATGGTCGTAGAAATCGTTTCTTCGGCCTTGTCAAGGACGATCATCACCGGCCGCTTGGCCTTGATGGCCAACAGACCGCAGATGGGCTCGATGGCGGCGCCCGAGGTGATGCCGCTGCCCTTGCCGCCGAAGCCGCCGCCCAGGCCCGCGGAGATGACGCGCACGTTGTTGAGGGGCAGGCCCAGCGTCTTCGCCACCTCCTGGCGCACCGGGAAGGGCGCCTGAGCATTGGCCCAAACGGTGAGACGTCCGCTGGGCTCCATCTGCGCCCCGGCGATGCGCGGCTCGAGATATTGCGGGTGGATCATCTTGGTTTCGTAAACTTCGTCGACCACGATATCCGCTTCGGCCATCGCTTTTTCGGCATCGCCGACGCGCACGATCATATGTCCGCACACGTTCTTGATGCCCGCGTCCGCGGGAATCGTTTTCGGCAGCG
>DATBLC010000105.1:0-6431 GCA_036555515.1 Binatia bacterium | reverse complement strand
ATGGTTCTCTGCCTTGCCGGCCACCACCCCGTCCTCTCCATAGGTGGAAATGCCCGCCGGCAGGGCCAGAAAACAACCTTTGCGCTCCTGTGCCCGCGCTCTCCAGGTCTCACCCCTCGGTCGCTGTTTGGTTACTGAATTGTGGACTCCTTAATAAGTATGTAAACATGTGAATCGCAGTCGTCCCGAACTCCTTAGTATCTAAAAACCCATGGCTGGCAAATTAAAAATCGGTCTACTGTTGCCCCATTTCGGTGCCCACACATCCGTTGAAAAATGCCTCGAGGGCGCGCGCCGGGCTGAAGCTCACGGTTTCGATTCCCTCTGGGTAAGGGATCATCTGGTCTTCACGCCACATGCGGGGGAAGGAGGCGACAACAGGCACGTCGAAAGTCTGCTGCTGCTCGCGGCGGTGGCGGCGGCGACCAAAAAAGTAAGTCTAGGCACGGCCATGGCGATTTGCCATCGCCATCCGATTCATCTGGCGCAAGCCTTCGCCGGTCTGAGCGTGATCTCAAACGGCCGCATTATCATGGGAATGGGTATTGGCGGATATGCCCATGAGTTTGCCGCGGCCGGCCGGCCACACAAACTCGAGGATAGAGTGAATCTCATGGCGGCGAATATCGATATTTGCCGCCGGCTCTGGGCAGGTGAAAAAGTGTCTTACGCGAGTGAATATTTTCGTTTCGAAGAAGTTCAGCTCAAACCAACCCCAGCAACGCCGATCCCAATTTGGGTTGGCGGCGGTACGCCGGCGTCCTGTCGCCGCGCGGTGCAGTTTGGGGACGGCTGGATGCCGGCGCGGATTACACTCCTGACCTATCGCAAACGTATCGAATACATTCGCGCGCTTTGCGAGTCCGCGAGAAAGCCGTTGATCACCGCAGCGGTAATGCCGTTTACGAGTGTCGCCAAGAATAGGGAAGCGGCGCTTCACGGCATCGAAATCAGTTCGCTGATCGACGACGTCTACAATCCCTCAACCTGGGTGAAACCGCCTTCGGGCAACTTTTCTACGCTGGAAGATATCCGCGGAGCGTTCTTGGCCGGGACGCCGGAGGACGTTGCAATGGAGACGCGCGCCTACCAAGAAGCGGGCGCGGAACATGTCGTCTACGACCTCCGCTTACGCTACGCCGATTGGTACGAACAGATCGATCTTTTAGGTAATCATGTGCTGCCGAGGCTGAGATGAGGGGCCACCTCGATGCGCGTTGGTCCGCGCTATTCACTGAATCATCGTGGCGCCGTGTAGTGATCTCTTCCGCTCTCAGGCAGAATTCCCGGATTCCGCTGTTAGTTAGACCGAGGAGACGGCAAGCGAGGTGGAACCCTGGAGTAGCGAAGGCGTCCAACTGTAAAATTTCAAAGTCATTTTGCGCTTTCGCACTTCGTTGGTACGAGCTTTAACGTTCCGTCGAAGCACCGCTGCTCGATGTCTACTCAGGGGCAGAAACCCATCGACTTTGCTACGGAAGGGTTGCGCCTCGCGCTTCCTGTCGAGCGCAACTCGGAATCCGGGTTCAGTTCAACCCGGATTAAACCGTTGAGCTTACGGGCCAATGTGAGCGAGGGGCGAACCCGCAACCTATGGCTTCGTTCCCACCGCGCAGTGAAACGGCTCGGCAATGAAAAAACTGCCGTCCGCCTCCCCAGTGGCTACTGCGCGACGCCACTCGCTGAGTTCTTCCGGAGCGAGCGTGGCGGCGATGCGGTCGCATATAAAGCGCAGACGTTCGCCGCTGTTGTGGCTTACCCATTGCGGCATCGTGGCCAGGTTTATCAATCCTGCTTGGAGCATGCGCCGGTAAAGGCTTGCATCGGCGCAGCCCCGCTCTTGAACGTTGCCGCTGATCAAACCGGGGTCCTCCACCTTTGCTTTGAGTGCCGGTTCAAGCTTTAGATTCAACCAGCGCGGCATGTCGACGGAGCGTACGACGATGCCGACTCTGCCACGCGGTCTGGTGACGCGGACCAATTCGGCGAGCATGCGATTGGCGTCACCTTCTTCTAATACCGTGCAAGCCAGAGCCACGTCGAAGCGGTTTTCTCCGAAGGGTAAATGCTCGGCGTCAGCTTCCCTAAATTCGATCATGCCATCGACGCCGTCTCGCCGCGCGAGAGCGGCGGCTTCGCCAAGCAGGTAGCGGTTTACATCCGCCGCCACGATGGGATTCCGGCCGCGCGTGCGCTGGGCCAGTCTGCGTATCACCGCGCCGGGGCCGCAGCCAACTTCCAAGACGGACTGTCCGGGTTGAAGTTGAGTCTCATCGATAACTTGATGGATGACGCGCATGTAGCCTGACTGTGCGCGCGCTTCAAGATGCGCCACCATCCCCAAAGTTGCGCCGCCCAGGGCGATGGTGCAGAAGTGTTCGCTGAGCGCTGGTATCAGCGGCTCCCACTGTGACGGCGAGAGGGCGAGCGGCATGAGCACTAGAGGTATACCTTTTCCGCGCACGCGAAACGAAACGCCGGCGACTTCACCGGAACCTTCGGCGAGATCGACAATACTCGAAGCCCTTTGTGCGGCGTTGGCTCGGGCGATGAACTCGCGCATGGCGGCAAATACTTCGTCACCGCGGTCGGCGGCGCAGTCGGCCCACGGCGGACTGAAGTAATTTGCCAAAGTCACCAGCTCCGCTTGCGGCAACTTGGCCATAACGCTCTGTGTATCCTTGGCCGGACGCCCCTGGTCGCCGGCGATGAGGAGCAGCGGAAACTTCGCGGCATGCAGCGCCATAATGTTGAAACCCATGGGCGCTAACAGGGTGAGCGACGAGATTGTCTCCGGATATCTGGCGGCCAACCCCTCCCAGTCGCGCGACATGCAGGCGGCGAAGTGGGCGCGCGCGAGGCCAAAGTGGCGCATTAATTGAATCAGCCGGTCGTCGAGGGCGGTATCGGTCAGTGGGGTCACGAGGAATAACTTTCGGTTACGATCTTACCGAACATAGACTAGGAAGCGGAATTTTCCAACCGCTTCGCCTGTCCTTGTGCCGGCGCGGCTTACGTTCGTGGTCGCGATGATTTATGCTAAGATCCGGCGCGGCCGGCAGCTGCCCTGCCGGCACCCGGCGGTTCGGTTCGAGGGAGATCATTACCGCCATTGCGCTGGTGCTCATATGCCGTTAATCCGACTGGATAATGTTTCGCTGGCCTACGGCCATCAGCCCTTGCTGGCCCATATCGACTTTCAAGTCGATGCCGGCGAGCGTGTGTGCCTCGTCGGCCGCAACGGTACCGGTAAGACCACTTTGTTCCGTGTCATTACCGGCGCCGCGGCGCCGGACGATGGCGAAATCTGGCGCATGGATACGCTCCGGGTCGCTCATTTAGAACAGGAAGTTCCACCGGACACGGAACAAACTATTTTCGAGGTCGTGGCCGGTGGTCTCGGCGAGTTGGGCACGCTGCTTGCCGAATTTCATAATTTGACGCATCACCACGGCCTGGCGCGGCGCGAATCGCTACGGGCGTTGGCTCAGTTGCAGGCGCGCATCGAAACGCTGGACGGTTGGAACATCAATCAGAAAGTTGAAACCGTGCTTACACGGTTGAATCTGCCGCAGGATAAGCGGCTGACCGATTGCTCCGGCGGCACGCGTCGTCAGGTCATGCTGGCGCGCGCGCTGGTCAGCGAGCCGGATCTTTTACTGTTGGACGAGCCGACTAACCATCTGGATATCAACTCAATCACCTGGCTGGAAAAGTATCTGCTCAATTACAATAGCGCGGTGATGTTCATTACGCACGACCGTACCTTCGTGCGCCGATTAGCGACCCGCATCGTTGAATTGGACCGCGGTAAGCTTACCTCTTTTCCCGGCGACTTCGATGGGTATCTCAGCAAAAAGGAAGAACTATTGGAGATCGAAGAGCGGGCCAGCGCCAAGTTCGATAAGAAACTTGCCGAAGAAGAGGCATGGATTCGCCAGGGAATCAAAGCTCGGCGCACGCGCAACGAGGGCCGGGTGCGCGCGTTGCAGGCCATGCGCCGCGACAAGGCGGAGCGATTGGAGGCCCAGGGAAGAGCCAATTTTAGCATTCACGCCGGTGCTCTGTCAGGCCGGCTCGTCGTCGATGTGCGGCGCGTGAGCTTTCGCTACGGCGATAATTCGATCATTCGCGATTTGTCGACGCGAATTCTGCGCGGTGACCGGGTCGGCATCATCGGCCCGAACGGCTCGGGCAAGAGCACCCTCCTCAAGTTGATCCTGGGCGAGCTCCAACCGACCAGCGGCGAAGTCGTCTTGGGCACCAGGTTGCAAGTCGCTTATTTCGATCAGCACCGCCGCCTGCTCGATCCGGAAAAGACCGTGCGCGAAAACATGACGGACTCGGACTATGTCACGGTCAAGGGCCGCTCGCGCCACGTGATCGGTTATTTGAAGGACTTTTTGTTTCCGCCCCAGCGCATCGACGCACCGGTCAAAGCTTTATCCGGCGGCGAACGCAACCGTTTGCTGCTGGCAAAGATATTCACCCAGTCGGCCAACATGATGGTTTTGGACGAGCCGACCAATGATTTGGACGTGGACACGCTCGAGCTTTTGGAAGAACTGTTGTCCGAATACGAGGGGACGCTGCTGCTGGTAAGCCACGACCGGACGTTTCTCGATAACGTGGTGACCAGCACCTTGGTGTTCGAAGGCGATGGTAAATTTGGCGAATACGCCGGCGGCTATGCCGACTGGGAGCGCTATCAACGGCAAATTCCCGAAACCGCCAGCGAAACGAGGAAACACGGCGATAGGCAGCCACCGCAGGCTAAACCAGGCGACAAACCGCGCAGGTTAACTTATAAGGAACAGCGCGAGCTCGAGGCCTTGCCGGCGGCCATCGAAGCGTTGGAAGCGGAGCAGGCAGAGTTGCACCGGCTCATGGGCGCCCCGGAGTTTTACCGGCAGTCGAGCGAAAAAATCACTGCGACGATGGAGCGGCTTGAAGTGTTGAAGGGCGACCTGGAAGAATGTTATGCGCGCTGGCAGGCGCTTGAGGCGTTAACCGACGTTGCGCGATGAACCGGGTTGCCGGCGCGGTTCATCCTGGATTTGGCAGTTAGACTGCGGAGACGGCAAGCGAGGTGGAACCCTGGAGTAGCGAAGGCGTCCAACTGTAAAATTCCAAAGTCATTTTCGCTTTCGCACTTCGTTGTTACGGGCTTTAACGTTCCGTCGAAGCACGCTGCTCGATGTCCGCTCAAAGGCAGAAACCCATCGACTTTGCTACGGAAGGGTTGCGCATCGCGCTTCCTGTCGAGCGCAACTGCGGAATCCGGGTTCGGCTGAAAGGAAATGATGCTAATTGAGGCTGAATTAGGCGCATTGAAGAATAAACATTTTGTCGTCGTGATCCTCGACAACGAAGTCACCGTCGGCCATTTCGTCACCGAACCGCCGCTGCCGTGGCTGCGGTTGATTCAGCGCGCCGGGATATTCCAGGTAGCCCAAGGTTACCCAAGTTTCTTGACCGCTGCGCAGGCGCGGTTCGAAATGACAAACTGGGACGAAGTGTCGTTGCCGGCAATTCAACGGCTGTTGGGGCAACTCGTTGACGCTGTGGATTACATCGTCATCGGCAATAACGCCGGACAGGGTTTACCGCTGGCGCGGAGCCTTCACGGAGCAGCGGCCGCGAGCCGCGCCGCTGTTATTTACGCTGAGCGGCTCCCGGAGATCAAACAGTACGAGCAGCTGGGTTATCGGACTTACTGGCGCCGCGACCAAGCGGTCGTTAATCTGCTTGCTCTTGCTCGCAGCGCGGGCCGGTCTCTCGCGCTGGTACTCATAAACACGATTCAGCATAATGAGGCGAATTATCACGCGCCGTGACCGGCCGTTGCTGGTGCAGACTGGCGTACAGGAATAGTAGCGAGTTGAGAAAAACGGTTCTCATGCTTCGAGAGTCTCAGCACGAACGGAAATTCTCCAATGATTTCAGCCCTTCCTCCGTTCGTCCTGAGCGTTGTCGAAGGATGAACGGCATTTTTCAGCAGCCTGCTAGTGTAGTGCCTCTTAAATGAAGGCACTTATTGTTCGACATAACATGGGGTGAAATCTCGATCAGGGGGACTGGACTCCCGCCAAGGCGCAAAGCACGCCAAGTTCGGAGGGAAGAGATGAATTATCTTGGGACAAATTGTTCATTGTTATTCTTATTCTCCGACCTTCGCGGCCTTAGCGTCTTTGCGGGAGATATTCCGAGTTTCTTGTGGCTCTGCCGCGTTACAACCTTCGCGGTGGTTATACACCGGATAAAGTACCAACAGCGTGAGACACTACACTAGAGTGATGGAGTGATCGGTTCGAGTGGCAATGCTCCGATAATCCAACACTCCATTAC
Source organism: Binatia bacterium (assembly GCA_036555515.1). Lineage (GTDB taxonomy): Bacteria > Desulfobacterota > Binatia > UBA9968 > UBA9968 > DATACQ01. The sequence continues at coordinate 83 of DATBLC010000105.1, read as the reverse complement.
ATTCGCGGGCTCGGTATCTTAGGCTTTTTGATCGGCCTGTTACAGGTGATTTAGACCTCTGGACGCAATGGACACTGTTCGGC
>DATBLC010000104.1:0-61602 GCA_036555515.1 Binatia bacterium | reverse complement strand
TCATCCCGACCGCAACCCTGGAGATAAACAGGCCGAGGAGAAGTTCAAGGAAGTTTCGGAAGCGTATCAAATTCTCTCGGACGCGGAAAAGCGCGCAAAGTACGATCAGTACGGCCACGCCGCCTTCGGCGAAGGCGGTCCATTTGCCGGAGGCTTCGATTTCACCGCCGGGTTTGAAGATGTATTTGGCGATATTTTCGGCGAGTTCTTCGGCGGCGGCAGCCGGCGCGGACGTGGCCGCGGCGACGATCTCCGCTACAATCTAACACTGAATTTCGAAGAAGCGGTCTTCGGCGCGGAGAAAAAAATCAAAATCCCCCGCCATGGCCCCTGCGAAACTTGCCACGGCAGCGGCGCCAAGGCGGGCACGGCACCGCAGACTTGCCCGACATGCCGCGGTCGCGGGCAGGTGAGTTTTCAGCAAGGATTTTTCAGCGTATCGCGCACCTGTAATCAGTGCCACGGACACGGAACAATCATCAAAGAGCCGTGCGCGAGCTGCAGCGGCTCGGGGCGGATCCGCAAACTGCACACCCTCAGTGTCAAAATACCCCCTGGCGTTGATACCGGTTCGCGGCTGAAGCTTAGAGGTGAAGGCGAAAGCGCCCCCGCAGGGGGCGCCGGGGGAGATCTCTACGTCGTGATTGAAGTGGAGCCTCATCCGATCTTCATTCGCGAAAATCTCGACATCCTGTGCGACGTGCCGATCAGTATCGCGCAGGCCGCCCTCGGCGCGGAAATCGACGTGCCCACGCTCAACGGTAAAGTAAAGATGAAAATCCCGCCCGGTACTCAATCCGGCAAAGTCTTTCGCATGAAAGGCAAAGGGATAAACGACGTTCAAGGTTATCACCAGGGTGATCAGCATGTCCGTATAAGAGTTGAAACTCCGACCCACCTGACGGCGCGCCAGAAGGAACTCTTGAAAGAATTTGCCGCGGCCGGCGGCGAAGATGTAAACCCCATGGCCAAAGGATTTCTCGACAAAATGAAAGATTTGTTCGGCTAAACCGCCACGCGTCATCGAGCAGCGGCGGTTTTGCGTCCGGCCCGTCCTCGATGGCGAGTTTCACGCCTTATCAGTCGATTATCAGGCTCGTCATAATTCTCAAATCCCCTAAAAAATGGCAATTAAACGTTATTTTTGTTGACCTGTCGTGCCAGTGTGGTTAACTAGTGCCCATGAGCGAAGTTGAATGGAAAATGGACGAAGCGGAAAACAAGGGCTCCCACGTCGAGATCCCTGAAGTACTGCCGCTTTTGCCGATCCGCGATATCGTCATTTACCCCTACATGATGCTGCCGCTCTTCGTCGGCCGCGACGTGTCGATTCGCGCCGTGGAAGAAGCGCTGTCCCGGGACCGTTTGATCTTCCTGGTCTCGCAAAAAAACTCCGCCGACGAGAACCCGTCACCCGAGGGCATTCACAGCGTCGGCACCATCGCCTCGATCATGCGCATGATCAAGCTCGCCGACGGACGCGTGAAAATTCTCGTCCAAGGCCTCGCCAAGGGGGAAGTCGGAGGCTTCGTGCGCGAACGGCCTTTTTTCGAGGTGAATATCCGCAAGGTCGTGGAACCGGCCTTGACCGAAGTGTCCATCGAGGTCGAGGCCTTGATGCGCACCGCCAAGGAAAAAATCGAACAGATTCTAAATCTCAAAAACCTCCCTCCGGAAATCGTGATGGTCACCGACAATATCAGCGATCCGGGCGTGTTGGCGGATCTCGTGGCGTCGAACCTCCGGCTGAAGATCGATGAAAGCCAGGCGATCCTGGAAATCTTCGACCCCATTCAGCGACTTAAAAAAGTTAACGAACTCTTGAGCCGAGAGCTGGAACTGTCGACCATGCAGGCGCGCATTCAAAACCAGGCGAAAGAGGAGATGACCAAGACCCAGCGCGACTATTTTCTACGCGAGCAGATGAAGCAAATCCAGCAGGAACTGGGCGAAGGTGACGAACGCGCGGAGGAAATCACCGAGCTTAAAAAGCAAATTGAAAAAGCCAAAATGCCCTTAGAAGTCAAAGGGGAGGCCGAGAAACAACTGCGCCGCCTCGAGCAGATGCATCCCGAATCTTCCGAGGCCTCGCTGGTGCGGACCTATTTGGACTGGCTCGTGGAATTGCCCTGGAGCAAGACGACCAAGGACAATCTCAACATCAAGAAAGCCAAGCAGGTTCTCGACGAAGATCACTACAACCTGGAAAAGATCAAAGAACGCATCCTCGAATATCTCGCGGTCAACAAACTGCGCAAGAAGATCAAAGGACCGATTCTCTGCTTTGTTGGGCCTCCTGGGGTGGGCAAGACTTCTTTAGGCCGCTCCATCGCTCGCTCGCTCAACCGCAGCTTCGTCCGCGTGTCACTGGGCGGAGTGCGCGACGAAGCCGAGATTCGCGGCCACCGGCGCACCTATGTCGGCGCGCTGCCGGGGCGCATCATCCAGGGCATCAAGCAGGCGGGGTCCAGCAATCCGGTATTCATGCTCGACGAGCTCGATAAGGTCGGCGCCGATTTCCGCGGTGATCCATCGGCGGCGCTACTCGAGGTGCTCGATCCTGAACAAAATCACGCTTTCAGTGATCACTACCTCAATTTGCCCTTCGACCTATCGAATGTGCTTTTTATTTGCACCGCGAACCTTTTGGATCCAGTGCCCGCGGCCTTGGCTGACCGTATGGAGGTTTTGCAGCTCTCCGGTTACACCGATGAAGAAAAGCTCGAAATCGCCCGCAAGTACCTTGTTCCAAGACAGTTGGAAGATACCGGAATCTCCACGAAGTATCTGGAGATTTCCGACGACGCCATGCTGCGCATCATTGGCGAGTACACAAAAGAAGCCGGTCTGCGTAATCTCGAACGGGAAATTGCTTCGATCTGCCGCAAGGTGGCGCGCAAGGTCGCCGAGGGGAAGGACGACCTGACGCGCATCACGCGGGCGAACATTCAATCGTACCTTGGCGCGCCAAAATTCCTGCCCGAGGCCGAACAGGAGCACCACGAAATCGGCGTCGCTACCGGTTTGGCTTGGACGAGTACCGGCGGCGAGATTCTCTACGTCGAAGCGTCGCTGTCTAAAGGACGCGGTAATCTGACGCTCACCGGGCAACTGGGCGAGGTGATGAAGGAGTCCGCCCAGGCGGCCGTAAGTTATGCCCGCGCCCATGCGAGGACGCTGGGTATCGAAGCGGACTTCTACCAAAAACTCGACATCCACATCCATGTTCCTGCTGGGGCGATTCCAAAAGATGGACCCTCGGCGGGAATCACCATGGCGACCGCCCTGATCTCCGCCTTGACCAGGCGGCGGGTGAGTCGCGACGTTGCAATGACCGGAGAGATTACGCTCCGTGGTCGGGTTCTACCCATCGGCGGCTTGAAAGAAAAATCTCTGGCGGCGGTGCGGGCCGGGATTAAAACCATCGTCATTCCCGATCGTAACGAAAAAGACCTGGCTGAAATTCCTAAACCGCTACGCCGAAAGCTCCGTTGGGTCGCGGCTAATAATATGTCGGAGGTTCTCAAGATCGCTCTGCTGGACAGTGGAACGAAGAGCGTCAAAACTCGTCAAGGAGCGCATGCGCGAAGACCTCTCAAAGTCCGCGGCCGCAAACTGCCGTTTGGTGCCAAGCAGCCGCCGCGCAAGCATCACCGTGAAAGGGCTGTCCCGCTCAGGCCATAGCCATTACGTCGCTACCTGGATAATTCACCGACCCGGTTGGATTCGCTGCCGATTAGCACCTCGAACTTATGAAGCTCAGCCAGCTCGGTGAATTCGGACTGATCGACAAAATCCGCCGCGCAACACGGCGAGGGCGCGGCGTGCGGCTCGGCATCGGCGATGATGCCGCATGGGTAGACTGTCCTTCCGCGTCATGTTTGGTCACCGCAGACCTACTTCTTGAAGGCGTTCATTTCAATCTCAAATGGACTTCGCTCTTCGATCTTGGCTACAAATCCCTTGCCGTTAACCTGAGCGACATCGCCGCCATGGGCGGCGTGCCGGCCTATGTCATTGTATCTCTCGGTATCCCCGCTCATTTTCGCGCCGAGCAGATAGACGAATTTTATCGCGGCATGAACAGCCTGGCCGGGAAATGCGCGGTATCCCTCGTCGGCGGCGACATCAGCGTTGCCGGATCGCTGCTCGTATCGGTCAGTGTCTTGGGCCATGCCCCCCATCGTCCAATCCCGCGCCATGGCGCGAAGATCGACGATGACATTTATGTCACCGGTACCCTGGGGGATGCGGCGTTGGCTTTGAAACTTTTGAAACGCAATTCGGCTGCGCTCCGCCATCCGGCGGCTGCCTTTCTAGTCAAGCGGCACCATCAACCCATAGCGCGCTCCCGCGTCGGCTTGCTTCTGGCGCGGCGTAAATTGGCGGCGGCGATGATCGATATCAGCGATGGTTTGCTGCAGGATCTCGGTCACATCTGCAACGCCAGCGGCATCGGCGCGGTCATATGGGAAGAAAACTTGCCGCTTTCGCGCTCCTACCATATGCTCGCGGGCAAAGAGGGTAGCCTTTTGGCATTGTGCGGCGGCGAGGACTACGAGCTCCTGTTTTGTGCTCGGCGCCCAAGACGCGCGGCCATACAAGCCTTGGCCAGAAGCGCGGGTGTGCCCATCACCAGGATCGGCGCCTGCGTGACTAAAAGGGAAGGAATCACCGTTCTCGATCCCTTGGGCAAAAAGAGAAGCTTGCCCGTGTGGGGCCATGACCATTTTGGCCAACGGATGCCGGGCGATTGAAACAGTCATGGCGCCCCTGAATGAAACGAGATGGATGCCTCGCGCTTGACCGAGCTGCTCGACAAAGTCCGCAACGGGAAGCTCTCGGTGAATCAAGCGGTGGCGCGCCTGCGCCACTTGCCATTTGAAGACCTCGGCTTCGCCAAGGTGGACCACCATCGGGCTGTGCGCCAGGGATTTCCCGAGGTGATCCTGGGTCAAGGCAAAGAGCCGAAACAGATCGCCGCCATCGTGCGGGCCATGCAGCGCGATCGCTGCAATATACTCGTGACGCGTGTCAGCGCCGAAAAAATGGCGCGCATGAAAAATTCGGTGCGCGGCCTCAAGTATCACGCCGCCGCGCGCGCCGCAACTTGGACGGCACGGCCGGTTCGCATTGTCGGCAAGGGCGCGGTGCTGGTAGTTTGCGCCGGCACATCGGATATTCCCGTGGCCGAAGAGGCGGCCGTGACGGCCATAATGATGGGTAACCGGGTGGAGAGACTCTTCGACGTCGGGGTCGCAGGTATTCACCGACTGTTAGACAACCGGCAAAAGCTGGACGCCGCCGCAGTCCTGATCGTCGTTGCGGGCATGGAAGGGGCGTTGCCGAGCGTCGTCGCGGGTTTGATCGATAAGCCTGTGATCGCAGTGCCCACCAGCATCGGTTATGGCGCGAGTTTCGGCGGCATCGCGGCGCTCTTGGGTATGCTCAACTCCTGCGCGGCCGGCGTCACTGTGGTGAACATCGATAATGGTTTCGGCGCGGGGTTTGCGGCGAGCCTTATAAACCGGCTATAAGGAGGCACATGCAGTGTCATCACTGCGGCAGAGAGGTCCGGCAAACGATTCACTGGCAAAAAACTTATAAGGTGGATTACTATCTGCTTCACACGGGCCCAACGGAATGGGCATACTTCGTCAATCCCAAAGTCGATGCTCCCCCCGTCCGGTACCGCAAATTGACTCAGCCTACGGATATCATCACCTGCGTTGACTGTTATGCTTTCCCGGCAATCAAGCAGCGCCTGGATGACGATTTCAGCGGCCGGCGCCCTCTGTTCGAGTTAAAGGAAGAGAATTCAGCGTATTTAATACCGAGGCCAGAAGCTGATGGATAGCGAAAAGAATTATCGGATCACCGCCCGCCAGTCGGAACTCGTGGTGCGAATCGCGGGCAAATCTCAAGCGAACCTTTTCGTGAACGCCGCCTCCGCGCTGTTTGACGTCATGACCGAAAGTGACAAAATTGAAGCTAAGGAAAGCATGCAATTGGAAGTGGAGGGCAGTGACCGCGATGATCTGCTGGTGAACTGGCTGCGCGAGCTCCTCTACCTTTACCAGGGAAGCGCTTATTTGCTGAAGGAGTTCAATATCCGCGAGGTCAAAGATACCGTGGTCAAGGCAGAAGTGGGCGGCGAAAAGCTCGACCCGGACCGACACGAGATCAAACAAGAGATCACCGCGGTGGCCTATCATCAGAGCCATATGCAAAAAACCGGCGATCAGTGGATCGCGCAGGTGATCTTCGAGGTATAGACTTTGCCAATGGCACAGGTAACTGAAGGTGAGTTCGACGGCACGGCACTTATCGCCGACCCCATCCATCGGTATATTCAGTTTACCGTTCCCCAAACCAAATCCGAGATAACGGAAAAAGCGCTCATCGACTCGCCCTGGGTGCAGAGGCTCCGCTATATTTACCAGCTGCAAAGCGCGCGCTGGGTTTTCCCCTCCGCGGAACATAGCCGCTTTCAGCATTCCCTGGGAGCCATGCATCTGGCGGGAGAGTTCGCCAAACACCTCTATCCATCGCTTAGCCGAGTGCTCGGGTCTGAGTGTCCCTCAGCGCCGTATATCGAGGAGTATATGCGCGTGACCGGGCTGCTCCATGACATTGGACATGGTCCCTTCGGCCATTTTTTTGATGACAATTTTCTGCATCGCTACGATCTCACCCACGAAGACCTGGGCCAAACGATTATTCACAAACACCTGGGCGATATTATTCGCCAGCTGCGCCGCAGTCCAAGCGGTTCTTTTGCGGCGGGGGAAGAACTGCGCCCCGAGGACGTGGCCTTTCCGATCAAAAAAAACGGTGAGGAAGACCACCGAAAACCCATGTGGGTCAGATTCCTTCAGCCCCTCACCGGCGGTATCTTTACCTTCGATAATCTCGACTACGTATCGCGCGACTCTTATATGTGCGGTGTGGCGGTGGGTCCGGTCGACCGCGAGCGGCTGATTCATTACACGTTTTTCACGCCCAAAGGATTGACGCTGCACAAGGCGGGCAACAGCGCCTTGACCATGTTTCTCAATGCGCGGCTCTATCTTTACACCAACGTCTACTACCATCGCACGACCCGCGCCATCGATCTCCATCTGCGCGATATTTTTCCCGAGACCATGAAAGCGCTTTTCCCCGGCAATCCGCTGGAGCATATGGATGAGTATATGTACCTCACCGATTGGTCATTGCTCCAGGAGGTGACGCGCTGGCGCCGCGCCGCTGGCGAGTTTGAAGCGCTCGGCAAGGAATGGGAATCGGTGCTAAACCGCGAAGTAAAGTGGAAGATGGCTTATGACCGGACCCTGGCGTTGAACGAGCTGCGCTACGGCGTGTCGCTCATCCAAGATACGGATTGGGAGAAGCGCATCCGCTCGGCATTGCCGCCCGCTCTGCGCGAGCTCGTGTTTCGCATCGACATGGCGACCCAGGATCCCCGGCCGGAAAACCCTTTTGCCATGGGTAAAAAGCAGATTTACATCTTCGAGCCCTCCAGCGGCGATATCGCCAAGGAGTCTTTGGCCGAGCTGTTTGAATTTATCCCTTCGAAGGTGGTCCAGTTCAGGGTATTCGCCCTTGACCACGAGCACGACCCGCTCCTTGCCGAAGTGGCTGAAAACACTCTGAAAGGACAGTCGCCGGCCGTCAAAACCAGTGTCTAGCCCATATAAAATCCCCATAGTTGACCTGCGCGCTCAGTATGCCGGCATGCGCGCCGAGGTGCTGAGCGCCATCGACGAAGTGCTTGAGAGTCAGCAATTTGTTCTGGGACCTGCGGTGAGCCGGTTCGAAGAGCAAATGGCGCAGTACCTGGGCTGCGCCCACGCCGCGGGTGTGGCCTCCGGCAGCGATGCGTTGCTGCTCGCCCTGATGGCGTTGGATATCGGTCCAGGCGACGGCGTCATCGTGACGCCGTTCACTTTTTTTTCCACTGTGTCGGCGATCACCCGCCTCGGCGCGACGCCGCTATTTGTCGACATCGAGCCGAGCGATTATCTCATCTCGGCCGGGGCAGTAGAAAAATTTCTCGCTCAGCGGGCGCGGCGCGAAAACAACCGGACCATGGATGCCAAGACGGGCCTTAGCATCAAAGCGCTGCTTCCAGTCCATCTTTTCGGCCGGTGCTGTGCGATGGCGGAATTGCTACCGGTGGCGCAAAAATTCGGCCTACGCGTCGTTGAGGATGTCGCCCAGGCTTGCGGCGCCCGAAACAAAATCGCAGGCGCGGAAAAATTCGCGGGCGCCATCGGTGATCTCGGCTGTTTCTCTTTTTTTCCGAGTAAGACCCTCGGTGGCTACGGTGACGGCGGGCTAGTGACTACCGGCGATGCCGCCTTGGCGGCCAAAATCAAGACGCTGCGCGCGCATGGGGAGACCAGGAAGTATCACCATCAGTTGAGCGGTATCAACTCGCGTCTCGATTCGCTCCAAGCGGCGGTGCTCAGTGTCAAGCAAGGCTATTTGGACGAATGGTGCGCGCAAAGGATTGTACGGGCCGAAACCTATTACCGGCTCTTGACCCAACGCGGCCTTATCGGGGACGAGCGAATTATCTCTATACCCCGGCCGCCGGCCGACAAGACCCACGTTTTCAATAGTTACGTCGTTCGCGCCCAGCGGCGCGACGAACTAAAAAATTTCTTGGCGGAGTGCGGCATTCAGAGCGAGATTTATTATCCCTTGCCACTGCACCTGCAGGAATGTTTCGCCCCGCTGGGGTACAAAGAAGGGAATTTTCCGGCGGCCGAGCTTGCAGCAAGACAGGTTTTGGCGCTGCCGCTCTATCCGGAGATAACCGCGGCGCAGCAAGAACTTGTGGTTGAGGGTATCAGGGCTTTTTTTTGTCAATAGCTTTACCCCTCTCGGAACTTGTGGTCGAAGCGGGTTCCTGCCATTCTTGGCTTAGCTAAAGTCGCCTTAACAACATGAAAGAAGCCATTTCCCGAGCTTTTGGAGAAAGCATCCGCGTCAAGCAAGCCTTTCTGCGCGAAAACCTCGACGTGCTCGTGCGGGCTATCGAAGCTTTGGCTGCCGCGCTTCAACGCGGCAACAAGCTGTTAATTTTCGGCAATGGCGGCAGCGCGGCGGATGCCCAGCATATCGCCGCGGAATTTACCAATCGTTTTCTTATCGAACGCCCACCCTTGGCTGCCCTGGCGTTGACCACAGACACGTCGGCGTTGACGGCCATCGCCAACGATTATGATTATTCGCAAGTTTTTGCCAAGCAACTAAGAGCATTGGGAAAAGCCGGCGATGTCGTGTTGGCCATCTCGACCAGCGGCAACTCCGCTAACATTCTTGTAGCGCTCGAAGCGTGCCGGGAGCTCAAAATCACGACCATTGGATTGACCGGGGGCAACGGCGGCAGGATGGCAGCCAACGTCGATTTCTTGTTGCAAGCATCCGAGGGCAAAACCAGCGCGCGCATCCAGGAGACCCATATTCTTGTAGGCCATGTCATTTGTGAAATGGTGGACCAAAAGCTTTTCGAGCGCTAGCCGACAATGGTGCCACCGGGCCCGGTCAGGGGTTCTCTTTCCAACCGACATATTGGCAAGTCTGGATAACAATATGCGGGTGGACGTTCTCGTCTTTGGCGGCGGTTGATTTACGACTTTTCCAGTCAACTGCCGATCGTCGGCACCATCGATCCGGGGCATTGGCGCGCAGTGGCGGCGGAAAAAGCTTTAATGTCGAGTGCTTTTCCGTTAGATTTCTTGCCCAATGACGGTGCAGCCCATGATCATCGCGTTGACCACCGATTTCGGCTACAAAGACCCCTTCGTCGGCATCATGAAAGGCATCATTGCCGGCGTCAATCCCGAAGCGCGCGTCATCGATCTGAGTCATGGGGTGGCGCCACAGGATATCATGGGCGCGGCGTTGATATTGCGCCATTCCGTGAATCATTTCCCCCGCGGCACCATTCATGTAGCGGTGGTTGACCCCGGAGTCGGCAGTGCACGCCGGCCGATATTAATCGAAGCCATAGGGAATTACTTCGTAGGTCCTGACAACGGGGTTTTGAGCCTGGCCCTGGCTGATGAAAAGCCAGTACGGATCATTCATTTGTCCAACGCGGCCTACCATCGCCAACCGGTTAGCTCGACCTTTCACGGCCGCGACATCTTTGCGCCGGTAGCGGCTCATCTTTCACTTGGCACCGCTGTCACGGCGTTTGGGGAAGCCGTGCCAGATTTTTCCCGAATCGCCTGGCCGAGCATTGCTAAATCCCCGAGCGGACTGCAAGGCGAGATCGTCTACATCGATGGCTTTGGCAACCTGTGCACCAACGTTACCGAGGACGATCTGAAGGGGTTACCCCGTGATAAGCTTGCGATTAGCGTCGGTAACGTTGCAATCCAGGGGCTGGCAGCCAATTACGCCGCGGACGGGAAAAGTCGTTTCATCGCACTGATTAACAGCTGGGGGCTGTTGGAAGTCGCTGTTTTCCAGGGCAACGCGCAGCACCATTGCGGCGCGCGAGTCGGCGATAAAATTCACATTCGCGCGCCTTAACATCCATAAATCCCGGAGGATCAAGATGAGCGATAGACTGAGTTGGGATCAATACTTCATGACGATCACCCAACAGGTAGCAGAACGGTCCACCTGTACCCGGGCGAAGGTGGGCGCGGTGATTGTCCGCGACAAAAACATCCTCGCCACCGGTTATAATGGCGCCCCGGCGGGCATGCCCCATTGTACCGATGTCGGCTGCCTCATCTATGAATCGAAGACCCCCAACGGCGATACGGAGCAAAATTGCTTTCGCACCATCCACGCGGAAATGAACGCCATCGCCCAGGCAGCCAAGAACGGCTCAAATATCAAAGATGGCGCGATCTATATTACTCACACGCCCTGCATTCACTGCCTCAAGGTACTGGTCAACACCGGCATCAAGAACATCTACTACTTGAAGCCCTACAAAGTTCACACCCTTGAAGAACTGTTGCGCTACACCCAGGTGCAGCTCTACCAAGTGGAATTGCCGGAAAAATAAAAGGGGCGAGGAGAACTCTCCTCACCCCCTTGCCCTCGGATTTCGCATCCAACGGCTAGATCTTGCCGGTCAAGATGATCGCGATAACGAAGCCGTAAAGCGCCAAAGCTTCGAGCAGCGCGAGGGTCAAGACGAGCGGCAGGAACAGCTTGTCGGCGGCGTTGGGATTGCGCCCGATGCTCTCCATCGCGGCGGCGCCGACTCGCCCTTGGCCCAACGCGGCGCCAAAAGCAGCGATGGCGACGGCCACGCCGGCCGAAATGGCGATGGCGACGCTTTTTTGCGCATCGCCGCCCGCCACCGCGCCTTCAGCAGCGGCCATGGCAATGCCGGAGCCGATCCAGCTCACCAAAAGCCCGCCCAAGATGGCAAACAGTCTTTTCATCCTCGTCCTCCTTTCCAGCGAACCCGGCCTGCCACGCCTCTGTCCTCATCCTCGCCACGACGGCCTGTCGCCTAGTGGTGTAATTAGTGCGACTCATGGCTATGTTCTTCGTCATGGCCGTGACTGACGGCCAGGGCGACGTAAATCATGCTAAGAAGCGTAAAGACAAACGCCTGAATCACGGAAACCAGCGTGCCCATCAGGTAAAAGGCCACCGGCACTACCAACTTGGTAAGCCCAATGAAAGCTTCGATGACTTGATGATCACCCATCATGTTGCCGAACAACCGCAGGGAGAGTGAAACCGGCCTAAAGCCGTGGGAAAAGGCTTCCAGGATAAAAAAGAATATCACGGAAACCAGCAGGATGGGTAGAAACGCGATTTTCGCGACAATGCTTTTTCCCGGCAGGCTGGTCATCGGACCAAAGAAGTGTTTCAAGTAATCGAGCCCTTGCTCGCGCCCGCCGATCACGTTGTAACCGATGAATGATACGACGGCGAGTCCTAGCGTCGTATTCAGGTTTCCAGTGGGCGGCGCGAAACCCGGCAGGAGGCCCGAGAGATTGCTGAACAATATGAAAAAGAAAAAAGTTGCGAAAAACGGCACGTATTTGCGCCCTTGTTTGCCGATAATGGCATCGCTCTGGCTTACTACCAACTGGACCAATAGCTCGGCGATGTTGCGCGGACCAAGTTCCGCTATTGGAACCACGGGATCCTTGGCCGCTGCAAGCGCGGCGCGCGCCTTTATGGCAAAAAGTATCAGCAGTAGGCCGACGATGACGGCAAAAAAGGTATGTTCGCCAACCAAGTGCTGTAATCCTTCCGGCAATAAGGCATGCCAAGTAAACGGGTGATGCATGATTTAGTTTGTTATTTAGAGACTATGTCGCTAGTTGTGCGACCGAGAGGTGAGCCCTTCCGATCGCGGTCAATGGTTCTCTGCCTTGCCGGCCACCACCCCGTCCTTTCCATAGGTGGAAATGCCCGTCGGCAGAGCCTGAAAACAACCTTTGCGCTCCTGTGCCCGCGCTCTCCAGGTCTCACCCCTCAGTCGCTGTTTGTTTACTCAATTATTAATAAGTCCCCAAGCTAATCCCTGACCTTATTGCCTCGATCACGATGGCGACAAGCAGTGTCGAAAATCCCAAAGCAAACGAGATCGCGTCGAGACCCAACTTGAAAAACAGCAGGGATAGCAGTGCCAAGAAAAGCACCACCTTAAGCGCCAGCAACGCGACTCCCGCTTTAACCCGGCCTCTGCCGGCGAGCGGCGTCAAGATCCATGCCACGCCGTAACAGAGAAGGAGAAAATTAATTCCCATGAACAGCCCGCCCAGAAGCATTGCTTTGGGCTCCACTAGCCGCGCAGGCGCTAATGCCCCAAGCAATATCACGAGCAATCCGACGTGCCAGAGTTCGATTCGTAGTATAGTCCTATTTACCGCCGTTCCCATGGCGTTCCCGTGTAAAAAACCGCACCCAGTGAACCAGTCTCACGAAGGCCCCGGCAAATGCAATCGCGGTCAACCCGATCAATAGCCATGGCGAAGTTTGAAAATAACTATCCAAGAGGTAACCGATGGCCAAACCTCCAAGAATGGTTCCCGGTAATTCGAACGCAACTCCTAGGTATATGCCCGCTTTACGCAGAAAGGGAGTCTGGCGATCTTGCTGGCGATCGGGGCTGCCACCAACTGTCCCCACTGGGTAGCTTCTAGCACGAAGAACGAGAGTGATCAACCAGCAAACTGTTGCAGCGTGAATAGAGGCAAAAATCGCGCAGCGCGACTCTACGGTCACTAATTTTTCTGCGTGATGAAAGTACTATCATACGTAATTCCTGTCGATCTAAGTGTGATTAAAGAAAATTTTTTTTCTTCACAGTTTTTTGTTGCAATAAAATGTGAAAAGGATTATTACAATCGCGTCCGAACATCGGACGAACAATTTTCACCGATATTTTTCCTCTGTTTCGTGCGATGTGTTCTATTTTTTTGCCAAGGCTGAGTAGAAAGTAGACTCGCGATGGCGCGTTAAGTTCGCTGTTAGTGAATGTTATTAACAGTATTCAACACTGTTGTAATTATTGGAGTTAATATACTTATCCACAACTGTGGATAAGCTTGTTTGTAACTTTTTTGCCCGATGATCACGGGCATAATTTGCCTGGTGCTAATCATGAAAGACATCTGGCCTGAAGTTGCTGCCATTTTGCGCGAGCGTTTAGGAAAACAAAACTTTGAATCTTGGATCAAGCCACTCCGTATCGCATCGTCTGCGAAAAATGTTTTTGTTTTGCAAGCGCCGAACAAACTTCACTGTGAGTGGCTGCGGGAACATTTTATCACGACCATTGAAGGCGCTGCGGCATCGATTGCCGGCCACGAGATCATGGTCACCTTGAGCGTCGATCAGAACCCACCCATCGAAGAATCGTCGCGTCCCTCGGAGAATCTCGCCGAGCGGGGGCGCGACAAGCCGCAGCGGCTAAACAATCTCATTCCACAATACACGTTTGAAGACTTTGTTATTGGCGCAAGCAATCAATTCGCCCATGCCGCCTCTTTAGCGGTAGCTAATCAACCCGGAGAAACATACAATCCCTTGTTCATATACGGCGGCGTCGGCCTGGGAAAAACTCACCTTGTTAATGCCATCGGTCATAGAGCCTCCGCTCGACGCCCATCGGCGAAAATCCTCTACCTTAGCTCTGAATCTTTCATGAATGAGCTCATCGGCTCCATTAGAAGAGACCGGATGGACGAGTTCAAGAAGAAATTTCGCAATATTGATCTATTGATCGTTGACGATGTCCAGTTCATCGGCGGCAAAGAGCGCACCCAAGAGGAATTCTTTCACACCTTCAACTCACTTTACGAATCGCATAAGCAGATCGTCATAACGGCCGATAAATTTCCCAAGGAAATTCCCGGCCTGGAAGACCGGCTGCGAAATCGGTTCGAGTGGGGCCTGATCGCTGATATCCAGCCGCCCGATATGGAAACTCGTGTGGCGATCCTTCAGAAGAAGGCCGAGAACGTAAAAGTCCTATTACCGCATGATGTCGCAGTTTTCTTAGCGACTCATATCGATTCAAACGTGCGCGAGCTGGAAGGATCGCTTACTCGGTTGGGCGCTTTTGCTTCCCTGACCAAATCAACAATCACTTTGGAGCTTACCAAAGAAGTCCTGCGCAATATGCTCAGGGGGGCCGAGCGCGATGTAACTGTCGAGGGTATCCAAAAAACGATCTGTGATTATTATCATATTAAATTAGGCGACCTAAAGGCCAAACGACGAACCAAAAACATTGCCCTGCCTCGCCAAGTGGCGATGTACCTTTGCCGCAAGCATACCGAAAGCTCTTTTCCGACCATCGGTGATAAATTCGGCGGACGAGACCATTCGACCGTCATTCACGCCTCCAAAACCATCGAAAAGAAAATTAAAGCCGACCCTTCCATGCAATCGGCGATCGAAAGCATTGAGCGAAACCTGAACGTTCGAAAATAGCGGTGAATATTCTGTTAGCAACGAGGGCGCTACTTGTTAACGAACGTTGATAAATAATCTCTGGCCGGTCCGGGGTTGCAATAATCGGCTTAACTCTTCAAAATAGCCCACAGAAGAAGAGTCCGTTTTTAAAAGTAATTTAATAGTTTGTCGCCTTATCCACAGCCGCTATCTTTACTCCTAGAATATATTAATTAAGAAAAGATTTAGGAATGTTTGTTCACTATCGGAGAGTGAGGATGTATGGAAATCAAAGCTAAGCGAGGAGATCTTCTCGCCACGCTTTATTGGGTGCAGAGTATCGTTGAACGGCGCAATACCATGCCGATTTTGGCGAATGCTTTGATCGACGCGCAAAAGAGCAAAATCCAACTGGCGGCTACGGATCTGGAAGTAGGTGTCACGGGAGAAGTCGAAGGGGAAATTGTCAAAGCCGGCATGCTGACAGTTAACGCGAAAAAACTTTACGAAATCGTGCGGGAAATACCGGCCGAGCAAGTGCACTTGAAAAGACTGGAGAATGACTGGGTTGAGATAAGAAGTGGTAAATCGGTATTCAAAATAGTCGGCATGGACGCTCGGGAATTTCCGCAATTTCCCAAGTTCGATGGTAAAGGACGGCCAACCGTGCAGGCGAGCATAATGCGCGGTATGATCGAAAGGACTATTTTTGCCGTATCTACGGATGAAACGCGCTATAGCCTCAATGGGGTTTTTTTGGAGCAAGGTGAAGGTGGGAAGGTGAGGATGGTATCGACGGACGGGCATCGCTTGGCTTTCGAGGAGCAGTCATTGGGGGCGCTGGGACTGAGCAAAGGCGTTATTCTGCCGCGCAAAGGTCTCGGCGAGTTAAGAAAGCTCATGGAGAATGGCGATGAGGGTGAGATCTCGATCGGGTTCAGGGAAAACATGGCGCTTGTGAGCAAGGATAAGGTCGAATTATTTATGCGCCTCATTGACGGTGACTTTCCCGATTACACCAAAGTCATTCCCCAAGGCAACCAGAATCTTGCCAAAATAGATCACAACGAGCTATTGCAAGCACTCAGGCGCGTATCGATACTCTCAAGTGAGCGCTATAAAGGTGTCAAACTGGAATTTTCTGAGAATAATGTCTCGATTTCCGCCAATAATCCAGATCTTGGGGAAGCGGTTGAAGAAATCGAGGCCGAGTATAATGGTGCGCCGATATCCATCGGTTTTAACGCCCGTTACATCCTTGATGTTTTAGGTGTCCTGGGAACTGATGGAGAGATTGAGTTAGAGATGAAAGATGAGTTGAGTCCGAGCATTATCCGTAAATCGGCAAATCCAGGATATCTCTACGTTCTTATGCCGATGAGGCTGTAGGATTGATTGTCTCGCGGCACCCGCCTGTCATGATTTAGCTTTTGTAGCGCGCGTCCGCGGCGTATTTTTCGTTGAGGCCGACTATTTCATTGAAGTCGTCGAAGGGCATTAGTTTGTCCAGGATCTTGATTGTTGAACCTTCGCGCCGCAGCGTGCCATAGGTCTCGGCCAGTGTCTTAGCCACTGAATATAACGGCGCCAACGGCCAAACTATCATTTGAAATCCAAGCTCTTTTAATTCTGCGGGGTCCATGAGCGGTGTTACACCTCGCTCCAGCATGTTGGCGACGAGGGGTCCAGGCACTTGCCTGGCGATCTCCTTCATTTCCTCTTTGTTTTGCGGCGCTTCGATAAACACCGCATCTGCGCCAGCCTCTTTGAAAGCAATGCCGCGAGTTATTGCTTCACTCAATCCCAAGGCCTGGCGTGAGTCTGTACGAGCGACGATGAAAAAGTCCTGGTCTTTTCTGGCATCGATAGCGGCGCGCAATTTATTGAGTTGCTCCGC
Organism: Binatia bacterium; assembly: GCA_036555515.1. Taxonomy (GTDB): domain Bacteria; phylum Desulfobacterota; class Binatia; order UBA9968; family UBA9968; genus DATACQ01. Next base: position 44,807 of record DATBLC010000104.1, on the reverse strand, counting down.
TAGAGCGATCACTTGTTTGCCTTTCATGTGGCCACAACGCTTGGGCCAAACCTGGTCTTCGAGAAACATCCCCGCCGCTCCGGCGCGGGTAAGTTCTTCTACTGTCCGGATGACGTTTATGGCGTTCCCATAACCTGTATCCGCGTCGACAATTACCGGCGTGTCGGTCACGGCACAAATGCGCGCCGCCGCGCTAACGACCTCAGTCTGGGTGAGGAGGCCAAAATCAGGCTCGCCAAGAAGCGTAGCCGACACGCTATAGCCTGTGATAAACACCACTTCAAAGCCGGCCCGGGCGGCGATCTTAGCGCTCAGGGCATCATAGACGCCTGGCATGACGAGCTGCCCATGCCGTTCCAAAAGTTGGCGAACCGAGATTGGGCTTGGCATAAAATCTCCGCGAGGATCGGAACGGCAACTCAAGTCAGCGGCGATGACGCCAGCGAAAACCAAGCCATTCCGACCGAAAACTAATACTGCGACACGCTGGGGTTATCGTCTCGAGCCGCGCCCAAAACCACCGCGGTGAACCATCGGCTCCGGCTTTGGCGAGGCGCGCAATAGTTTTGCCACCTTGAGGCCAAGGACATCTTCGCCATAACGAGATTTGTCCAGATGCTCGCAACGAGCTTTGATCTTTTGCCGAATTTGGTGCCGCTTCACCATGTCGATTTTGGCCTGCTTGAGGTCGTCGAGGTCCAGAATCAAATCCCCCTCGTGGCCGCGCAGGGTAATACGAAGGGTAAAGCGCGACCCCTCCCCTTCATGAGCGGAATAGTCGATTTTTTTATTGATGCTCCTAATGATATTCCCCAACAGAGCTTCTTCTTCTTGATTAACGCCTTTTCCGAACATGATTTCTCCTTACCAAGCTCCTCCGGCGCATGCAAATCTACGCCAAATCGCTGCCCAAGATCAATCTCGCTGACCGCTGCCTGGCTCTGCCGCATTCACATGGCTTTCCATGATTACGAGTGCGCCTCGGTGGGAATAAAAAGTTCCTCAAGGCTTATTCGCCTACCGAGCAACCCCTGCTCCTGAGAATACCGCATCAGGGTTTGGAGCGCCTTACGGTTAACCGGACCGAGACCGTACTGCCAAGGATCCGAACCAAGGACCTCTTCCTGTTCTTCGAGAAAGTGACGAAACCAAGCGAGGGGAACAATACGGGGATTTTCCATGCGTTTGTAGGCGACTTTTTTCGCTGCCTCGAACGCCTGCATCAAGTTAATCGGCACCCACGGGTATTTGTCGACGACCTCTTGCTTGATTGCGGTGGTGTGCATGATCGGGAAAATCCCGGTGCGTTTGTAGTAGTCCATTTCGAGATCGCGGTAATTGGGGAACAGTCGGGCAACTCTTTTGTCCTTGGCGAGGATTGGTTTTATAACTTCCGGATGAATTAGCGCGTCCAGCTCGCCTTCAACCAGCATCTTTTCGACGTCTTGGCCTGGCGCGACGCGCTGAATGTTCAAATCCGGCGGCGGCATCCAATCGACTTCTTCTTCGTCCTGTTTGAACCAATTAATGCTCCGGTGCGCTACGCCGTACTCATGCTCCAAGATGCCACGAATCCATAGGTTAGCGGTTGCCTGGAAGTTGCGCAGACCGACTTTCCTGCCGATCAAGTCGATGGGTCTGGTGATCCCCTTGTTCGTATTCAAATAGATAAAGCTGTGGCGAAATCGGCGATGGAGAAACACCGGAATAGCGACGAAGGGTAATCCAGTGAACTTGGCCATGAGATAATTCGACATGGAGAGTTCGGCTACGTCAAATTCACGGTTGCGCAGCATGCGCCAATGGCGAATGTCGGAAGTCATGTCGGTCAGGACGGTCAAGTCGATACCGTCCGGCTTCACGATTCCCTCTTTTAGGGCTCGAATGCTCTCATAGTCACCGACAGCCAGTGTTAGATGAACTTTCTCACTCATGCGCCCTATCTAGCATGCTTGGCAGGGATTGCCAACGAAGGACCGGCGAAATGAACCCGGATTCCGCAGTTGCGCTCGACAGGAAGCGCGAGGCGCAACCCTTCCGTAGCAAAGTCTCAGCCGAAGGCTGATCCGCCTCTGGCGGAGATGCCGTCTGCCTTTGAGCAGACGTCGAGCAACGGTGCTTCGACGGAACGTTAAAGCTCGTAACCACGAAGTGCGAAAGCGCAAAATGACTTTGAAATTTTACAGTTGGCCGCCTTCGCTACTACCTCGCTTGCCGTTTCCTCAGCCAAACTGCGGGATCCGGATCAATTGACTGCGCCAATCGTCGCTGAGGCCACTGCGCGATCACCGACTTACAGGACAGAGGGTTTTAAAGGGTTCGTCAGTCGCCGGCGCGCAGACGCGCGCCTAGCTCGACGTGCGAAATTTCTTCGCCCGGCGGACAAAATAATCCCACATTGATTCCAACCGGTGCGGCGTATAAATCTGCTCGTACTTGACGGCTGCTTCTTCGTCACTGGTCCAGGATGGATCGCCTGAAGCCGTTGCCATTAGTTGAATGCGCGCGGCTTTCTCAAGGAAAACCGAGTACAAGGTAGCCGTTTCAATACTTTCACCAACCACCGTCGAGCCATGATTTTTCATTAGCAGAGCGCGGCATTTGCCGAGGCTTTTGGCCACTTCAACGCCTAACTCGGGGGTGCGGATCAGCGCCGTGGTGTAGTCGAAAATCGGCAGACCTTCGTAGAAAATATTTCCTTCATGACTGATAGGGCGGAGTTTCTGGCCAAGGGCACCGAAAGCGGTCGCATAGGGCGGGTGGGAGTGCACGACGCAGTTTACGTCGGGCCGCGCCTTCATGATTTCCGTGTGGATAAAGACCTCGGAATGGCGTTCGTGGGCCCCTTGGACTTTTTTGCCGCTTTCAATGTCGACAACGATGATATGCTGAGGGCGAATCTCCTCGAAGCCAAAGCTGTGGGGTTTCATGAGAATTCTATTCTGCCCGGGAACGCGCACGGAGACATGGCCAAGGATATTATCCCAGTGCCCCTCGTTGGCGAGAATATTACAGGAAAAGGCGAGTTTTTCTCTGAGTTGTTTGATATTCGCAGCCATGATTGCTCCCTGGCGGATAATCGAGGTTCGAAAAGGCGGATGGAAAATCGCTCCGTTATTGCCGATCTTCAGTATTCTTAGCGCGTAGACGGAACCTTTGAATTTTCCCGGTCACGGTTTTTGGCAGGTCGTCGACAAATTCTACCCAGCGGGGGTACTTATAGGGTGCGAGTCTGCTTTTTACCAGGTTCTGCAAGTCCACGCGCAGTTGATCGCTGGGCTTGAATTCGCTCTTTAATAGCACGTAGGCTTTCGGCTTTAGCAGACCGTCGGAATCTGGCTCGCCGATCACTCCGGACTCGAGCACCGCGGGGTGTTCCAGGAGCGTATTTTCAATTTCAATCGGTGACACCCATAGACCGCCGACTTTCATCATGTCGTCGGAGCGGCCGCAGTACCAATAAAAACCGTCGGCGTCGCGATAGTAGGTATCGCCTGTCTTCAACCACTCGCCGAGCATTGTGCGTTTGGTCTGCTCATGCTTGTTCCAATAGTACGGCGCGGTTGCGTCGCCCTTCACCAGCAAGTTGCCGACTTCGCCCACCTGGACTTCGTGTCCTTCGTCATCGACGATCCTTGCTTCAAAGGCCGGGGTGACCTCGCCGCTGCTCCCCGCTTTTGCCCTCCCTGGTCGGTTGGCTAAAAAGTCATGAGTGGCCTCGGTCGAACCTACGACGTCCAGAAGTTCCAATCCCGTTCGTTCTTTCCATTGATGGAAAATCGCCGGCGGTAAAGGCTCGCCGGATGAAAGACAGATGCGCAAGGAGCTCAGGTCGTATTTTTTTTCGACGCGCAAAAAGCGCGCGAAAAGCGTCGGCACGGAGAAAAAGAAAGTCGGCCGGTATTTTTCGATGACCTGAAGTATTTTTTCCGGATCGGGCTTTTCCGGCCAGAGCACGGTGGAGGCGCCGAAGCGGAAGGGAAAATAGAGCGAGTTGCCCAAGCCATAGGAGAAAAACATCTTCGACGCTGAGAAGCACAGGTCATTTTCGCTCATCGCCAGCACCGGTTTCACGAACAGATCGGTCATGGTGATCATGTCGTGTTGCAAGTGCACCGCCCCCTTTGGGGTGCCCGTGCTGCCGGATGTGTAGCTCCAGAAGCAAACGTCGTCGCGTGTGGTTTGCTCAGCTTCCAGCTTGTCGGAAGCCTTGGCGATCAGGCTCTCGTAGGAGAGCGCCTTTCCCTTGGGCGCGCCGACGACGATGATATGTTTCAAAAAGGGCGTCCGGTCCCAGATTTTTTCGATCTCCGGCAAGGTCGATTCATGGACGATGATCGCCCGTGTCCGGCTATCTTTGATCAGATACTCATAATCCCTAGCGTACATCCAAGGATTGGTGGGAACAGCCACTGCGCCTATTTTTATCGCGCCAAAAAAACTGTAGGCGAACTCGGGTGAATCGGGCAAAATCACCAGCACGCGATTTTCAAACTCTATACCGAGTTGTTTCAAGATGTTGCCGGTGCGGTTAACGTTCTCGAAGACTTCCTGGTAGGTGATCTTCTGATCTTCGTAGTAGATGGCGACTTTGCCGCCACGGCCTGCGGCGATGTTATTATCGACGAAGGTCGTGGCGGCGTTATAAATATCAGGCAGATCGACTCTCATCTTTTCGTTCCTCGTGCCCGCGAAACGCGATGCTAGTTCCGAAAACGAGCACGACCACGGATTACGAACACGATCTATTCTCCGCCGATAATCTCAGACTGGGTCTCTGTGGCGATAACCACCGATTTGGAGTCGGTATAGTGCTCGATGGCCTCGTCGCCGTGTTCTTTGCCGAGGCCGCTCTGCTTGACACCGCCGAATGGTAACTCGTCGTAGATAATTTGCGCTGAGTTGACCCACGTGTATCCGGCTTCGATATTTTCGGCGCCATACATGGCGCGGTTGATATCGCGAGTCCAGATCGACGAGCCCAATCCGAAAATCGAGCCGTTGGCCTGCTCGATGGCCTGGTCGAGGTTCTTGACGCGCATGATCGGCAAGGCCGGCCCAAAGACCTCTTCCTGGATCATCCGCGACGCGGGGTCGACATCGGCGACCAGAGTCGGCTGGAGATAAAAACCTTTGTCGAAGTCGTCGCCTTTGGGCCGCTGGCCGCCAAAAATAACTTTTGCGCCGCGCTTCACGGCATCTTCCACTTGCTCTTCCACTTCTTGGCGCTGCTCTTTGGTATGCAGCGGACCCATGAGCGTACCCTTGGCGAGGCCGTTGCCGACACCGATCTTTTTGGCCTTGTCGACTAATTTGGCCATGAAATCAGCGGCGATATTATCAAAGAGATACAGGCGCTTAACGGCCAGACAAGCCTGGCCGCAGTTGAAGAAACGGCCGACCGAGGCGGCGCTAACCGCGCGATCGATATCGGCGTCGTCGCAGACAATCATCGGATCGCTGCCGCCTAACTCCAGAGTCACATGCTTGAAGTCTTTAGCGGCGGATTGCATGACGCGGCGGCCGGTGTCGGTCGCGCCGGTGAATCCGATCTTGCGCACGGTGGGATTAACCAACAACTCTTCGCCAACGACGCTGCCTGGACCCGTGACGACATTAAGCACGCCCTTGGGGCCGCCGGCGTCCTGAATCGCCTTGTCGATGATTTCACAGCAGCGCAAATCCGTGAGTGGAGTTGTGCCAGCTGGCTTGACGACTACGGTATTACCCGCGAGGAGCGCCGGACCGAGCTTGTTGCCCATCAGAGATACGGGAAAATTCCACGGCACGATGGAGCCGCAGACGCCTAGGGGCTTGCGCAACACGATGCCGTGGCGGCCCGTGTCGAGCATGACCGCGCTGGTACGCATGGTTTTTGCCATACCCCCATAGTGATCCAAGGTATGGACAAAACGGCGGATTTCCAAAATTGATTCGCGCATGGGCTTGCCTTGCTCCTTGGTTAGCAAGGTCGCCAGTTCTTTTTCCTCTTGGAGAATCCTATGACCCGCCTCCAGCAGAACGGCGCCGCGCTTGGATGGCGCCATAGCAGACCATTTCTTGAGCGCGCCTTTGGCTCCGTCGATGGCGCGCCGGATATCGCTGATCGTTCCCTTGGGGACAGTGTCGACGACTTCTCCGGTGGCGGGATTTTTAATCGTGGTGGTTTCTCTGCTGTCCGAGTCAACCAGCTCGCTGCCGATCAGCATTCTTGCCATAGGGGGTCCTCCGTCTTGTTTCAGAACTTCAAAAACAATCATTTCCATAGAGCGATGTCAAGAAATCGGTCGATGAAAATAGGGCCATTGGGTGCTCAAAGGAATGCGAGTTGTCTTTAACATGCGCGCGCAGTTAGCGTAATATGCACCGAGGTTCCAAGGGTTTCCCGGCGGGTGCGGACCCATCACGGCGATCAGCATTGGCTTGCTTCCGCCCTGGCGATCAAGCCGGGCGTTGACTCCCGGAAGAAATACGACTAATGCTTTGACGCCGGTAAAGGAGCTATCACCATGATCGATCAATTCATCGTTAAGGCCAGGCCGGGAGTCGTCGGCGCCAAGCACGAAGAGAAACGACCGCTGCGCCAACTAAGCGTGTTGCCGGTGAAGCGTCATGTGTTTATTAATCGCGATTCCCATCCGGATGCAGATATTTACGTCGCGATTCATGAAGCGAGAGACTTGCCGTCGCCGGTACCCGATTATCAGGTTCCTCATTGTCACAACACCGATGAATTCTATTACTTCATCGGCGACAATGTCGATCTCACGGGCCTGGAAGGGCAGATCATTTTCGAGGGAAAAGCGCACAAAATCCGCTCGCCGGCCTGCGTCTATATCCCCACCGGCGCCGTGCACGAGTATAAAGTCACCAAAGGCGCGGGAACCGTCACGGTGTTGTTCCGCGATCGTGGCTATACGCATGAGGAGAAGCCTTTTGATCTCGCCAAAGGTGAGCGCGAGTTCGACAAGTATGCCGGTTACATATTTCACCCACAGGTGCGTCCGACCGCCGAAATCAAATATCATACGGACGCGGCGCCAGGCGTGCGCTATGTGTTCGTCGACGGCAAGCTCAAACCCGAGGCGGGTTTTTACACGGTAGTGCGCAGCGTCGTCAACGTTAAGCCGACACAGGCGAACTATGTGGAAAAACATCGGCACAATTGCGACACGCAGCATATCGCCATCGGCAACGGACCGGACCTCGCCGGCCTCAAGATTGAATTTACCGTCGAGAATGAAACAGCCGTCGTGGAAAGCCCCGTCGGGGTGAATATTCCGGCAGGCACGCCGCACTCGCAGCGCATCGTTGAAGGCTCCGGACATTTCTTCAATTTCGTGCCCAAGGCGAATTACAACGACGGCCTGATGTAAACCCGGTTAATTTCTCGCTTGCGGCTGGCTAAATTCCCGGAACCGGGACGGGTGGGCAATAAGCACACAAGGGAGCGCGAACAATGAGCGACGACAAAAATGCCATCGCGGTTTTCGGCGGCGGTTGTTTCTGGTGCGTTGAAGCGGTCTTTGACGAACTGCGCGGCGTGCGTTCGGTGGTCTCCGGCTACGCCGGTGGCACGACCAAGAATCCGACCTATGAGCAGGTTTGCAGCGGGCACACCGGGCATGCCGAAGTGATCAAGATCGAGTTCGATCCAGCCCGGATATCGTTTCGCGACCTGATGACGGTATTCTTCGCAACCCACGATCCGACGACACTCAACCGCCAGGGAAACGACGTGGGCACGCAATACCGCTCGGCAGTTTTCTACGCCAACGAAGAGCAGAAACAGGAAGCCGCGACGTTTATCAAAGAGCTCGACGAGGCCAAGACATTCAAAAATTCGATAGTCACGACGTTGGAGCCGTTGACCGACTTCTACCCGGCGGAAGATTACCACCAGAAATATTACGCCAATAACCCGTATCAGCCCTATTGCCAATACACGATCCCGCCCAAGTTGAGCAAGCTGCACAAGCAATTTTCCCAGCTGCTGAAATCACATGGCAACTAAAAGCGAGTATGGCGAAAAATCGATAGTCATACTTAAGTCGCTTCACTTTGGCGCGGCGATTTGGATAAAATGGCAGTGGAGCTGACTCATGGGTTCATTCCATTTTTTCACGAAGCTGGACCAAACCCTGCTCTTGGGATCGCGGGCTAAAACGATTGAAGAATTGTTGACCGGTATCCGATCAGTGCCCGATTCGTCGATTTATTTTCATACGCATCGATTCTTACAACAGCATCATTTTCTTTCCCCCGAACCGCCTAATGATTTTGCTTACTGGGTCACCAACGTTCTAGGCGATGATGCCTTGGGCGAACGGCTGTGGAGCGTCGACACCGTTCGTTTTAACGGTATTAGCGCGCTGCGTGAGAAACTTATCGACGTTTTGGAAAGTCATCTGGCCTTAACCGGTCGAAGAATCGAATGTGTCGAGGGCGAGGAATTCCACTTCATGGCCTGCAGAACCTTTGTTTTGCCGACCGGGTACGTCGCGCCCACGGTCGAGGAGTTTGCCGACGTCGTGGACAAAGTGAGCATTAACAGTATCTATTTTCACGTGTTTGACGCAAAGATGCGCCTGAAAACCGGCGAAAACGATTTTTCCCGGTGGTTTCGCGATCAAGGCAAGATCGCGCTGGCAAACGAAAGCAAACGGCTGGACCCATATTCGTACACGCTCGACGGACTGCGCCGTCAACTCGTCGCGTTGGTAAAGAAATATGATTCGCATTGAAGACTATATCCCGATTGTCGGCGAAGCCACCATCGAAGAACTCGGTCTCCTGGCTGATCGGCTTCGGAGTAAGACGGTCCAAAACATCAATTCAACCGCTGTCGGAGGCGGTGTAGCGGAGATTTTGTCCCGCATGATCCCGCTTTTGCGCGAGTTGGGCGTTAACGCGGTGTGGGACGTGATCAAGGGCGACGAGAAATTTTTTGCTACAACCAAGAAATTCCACAACGGTTTGCACGGCGTGTCGGTTGAAATTGGCGCCGATGAGTACGAACATTTTCTCGAAGTCAACCGCTACAATGCCAAGCAGCTAAATTTTACGGACATCGTCGTTGTGCACGATCCCCAGCCCATTGCTCTGGTCGAAAAGCGGGCCGCGCTGGGGAAAAACTGGGTCTGGCGCTGCCATATTGATTTTTCCCGGCCCGATCCCGAGATTTGGCGGTTTCTAAAGCACTTTATCATGCGCTATGAGGCGGCCGTCTTTTCCGCGCCGGCTTTTTCCCGGAGATTGTCGATCCCGCAGGTGTTGATAGCGCCGTCTATCGATCCGCTTAGCGATAAGAATAAGGAATTGGACGAGAAAACCATTGACGCCGTATTCGCGCGCTTTGGCATCGATCGAACAAGACCGGTGGTCACGCAGATATCCCGTTTCGACTTTCTTAAGGATCCCCTTGGGGTCATTAAGGCATATAAGCTAGCTAAAGAGTATGTCGACATGCAGTTAGTTCTCGCCGGCGGCGGCGCAACCGACGATCCGGAAGGTCCTGTAATCATGGACCAGGTGCAGGCGGAAGCGGAAAAAGACAAAGATATCTTCGTGCTTTTTCTTCCTCCCGCCAGCGATCTCGAAATCAACGCGTTGCAACGGGGCTCCACGATCATTCTCCAGAAGTCACTGAAGGAAGGGTTTGGGTTGACGGTCAGCGAGGCACTGTGGAAGGGCAAACCCACGATCGCTGGAGCCGTGGGTGGCATCCCGCTCCAAATCGCGCACAAATATTCGGGAATCCTGACCCACACCATCGAAGGCACCGCACAGTGGATTAAACAGCTGATCGGCGCGCCTGAGTTTGCGCGCAGGCTCGGCGCCAACGGCAAGGAACATATTCTAAATAATTTTCTTATAACCCGGCATATCAAAGACTATTTGTTGCTTTTTCTTTCTCTTTATAAACAGGGTGACGTGGTTTATCTATGACGGCACTTTCCACCCAAGACAAGCTGGCACCGGATTTGAGCGGGCGAAGACTGGTTATCGTTTCCAACCGCTTGCCTTTTAGTGTCAGCGTCGACAGTGGGCGCCTGGTGTTCCAGGCAAGCGCCGGCGGGCTGGTCACCGGTCTGGCGTCCTTTCGGGAGTCGCTCGATCAGGGCGCGGCCCTGCCTCCGGAACACTTATGGGTCGGTTGGCCAGGTAACAGCGTCGATCCGCCGCTGCGCGCCAGCGTCATCGAACAGGCGCTGAGCCGTTTCCAGTCCTATCCCGTGTTTCTTTCCGAAGAGCAGATGGAACAATTCTACCAGGGCTTCTGCAACTCAACGATCTGGCCGCTATTTCATTATTTTACTTCGTATACACTTTACCAGCCGGCTTTTTGGCAGACGTACAAACAGATTAACGAGCTTTTTGCCGACGCCCTTGACGCTATTCTTAAGCCGGAGGACGTCGTTTGGGTTCATGACTATCACTTGATGTTGCTGCCTCGTCTCCTGAGGGCACCCCAACGTCAATTGTCGATAGGATTTTTCCTGCATATTCCCTTTCCCTCCTTTGAGGTGTTTCGCCTGCTGCCGGGACAGTGGCGCCGCGAGATATTGGAAGGACTATTGGGCGCCGACGTCATCGGGTTCCACACCTACGAGTATACCCACCATTTTCTCCAATCAGTGCTGCGCATTCTCGGCTACGAACATCACATGGGCCAAGTGCTGACGGCGGATCATGTCGTCAGAGTCGACACCTTTCCCATGGGCATCGATGTCGATAGGTTCGCAAGGGCCACAGCCAAACCGGATACCGCGAGCGAGCGGCGCAATCTCGAAGAAGCGTTGTCCGGAGTCAGGTTGATTCTCTCCGTGGATCGGCTGGATTACTCCAAGGGTATCTCGAACCGCTTGGAGGGCTATGAGCTGTTTTTGGAAACCAATCCGGAATTTCAAGGTAAAGTCGCGCTCCTCATGGTGGTGGTCCCTTCGCGCATCGGCGTGATGCAATACGATTTGATGAAGCGGCAGATTGAAGAATTGGTCGGCAAGATCAATGGTCGATTTGGACGCGTGGGTTGGACCCCCGTGATCTATCAGTACCGACATGTGCCGTTCTCGTCTCTCGCCGCGCTCTATGCCGTGAGCGACGTCTGCCTGGTTACACCGCTCAGGGACGGCATGAACCTCATCGCCAAAGAGTATCTAGCCACAAGGGGCGAAGAAACGGGGATGCTCATACTGAGTGAGATGGCCGGCGCCGCTAAGGAACTGCCGGAAGCGATCATCATCAATCCCAACAACCGGGCAGAAATCGCCATGGCTTTGAAAGAGGCGCTGGAAACCCCGGCCGAGGACCAGGTAAAACGGAATCGGATCATGCGACGTCGGTTGCAACGCTACGACGTGAACCGTTGGGCCGGCGACTTCTTGACTGCTCTCCTGGGCATGAGGGAAATTCAGAACCGCATAGAATCCAAACTCTTGTCAGCGACAGCATCGAGGACCATCGTTGCTCTTTACCAAGCCGCTCACCGACGGCTGTTATTCCTTGATTACGACGGCACTCTGACGCCGTTGGTGCGAAGCCCCGCGCTGGCCACACCCGATGGTAAAAGCATCAAACTCTTGAATACGCTGTGCGCCGATTCGAGAAACAGCGTTGTCATCACCAGCGGACGTGACCGTCGAACGCTGGAAGAATGGTTCGGTGATATATCGCTAGGATTGATCGCGGAACACGGCGCCTGGCTTAAGCTCGCAGGAGAATCTTGGCAGCGAGCCAAGATGGCGGTGAACGAGTGGAAGCAGGAATTGCTCCCGACGCTTGAAACTTACGCGGATCGATTGCCCGGTAGCTTTGTCGAAGAAAAGGAAGAATCGGTGGCTTGGCATTACCGCGTGGCCGATCCTGAACAAGGGGAAGTGCGAGCGGCCGAGCTGGTTGACCATCTCCTCAACCTGACCGGGAAAGCCGATCTGCAGGTGGTCCAGGGAAATAAGGTGGTGGAAATACGCCGGGCGGGTGTAAGCAAAGGAAATGCCGCCGCCTTCTGGATGGGCAATCGCAGCTACGATTTCATTCTAGCGATCGGCGATGATGCGACCGACGAGGACCTGTTCAGATCCATGCCGGCGTCGGCGGTATCGATCCGAGTCGGAATTTCGGGGACCCATGCACAGTATAACATTCGGAGTTGCGCTGAGGTGATCGATCTGCTTTCCTTGCTGACCGCTCAGAACTAACGACGACCTCAGTTGAAGGAGTTGCACGAGCAGTTCTCAACACTGCGCCGTTCTCAGAACCGCCAAGCTTTCGGAGATCTCGGGTCCTGTACCGGCCGCATTAGTTGCAAAGAAAATCTCGGTTCGTTATGAATTCCCATAGCGCTTTCCGGGTTTCTTTTTCGGGCGCGCACCACGCGCTTTGATCATTCGATCAGTACCCGTAATAATCGCGGTTGCCTTGGCGAAAGCACGGACATGGTGATACTTCGTTTCGCCGCTTTGTATGCCTTTTGGATCGTTCTGTCGGGACGTTTCGAGACGAAATATCTCGTTATGGGTGGGGTCTGCGCATTGCTCGTGATCTATTTGACGCAGGATTTGACGCGGCCTGATGGAGCAGGAGAAGGGCAGCGGCGCGAAAAAGATTATTCTATTCTTACCGGCATCGGACGATTCGTTCTGTACTTTTTCTGGCTCCTGTGGAGCGTGGTGCAGTCAAATTTGCAGGTGGCGTACATCGTGCTCCATCCAAAGTTGCCGATTCAGCCGGGCCTATTGCGGCTTCGCACCAGGCTGCGCAATCGCACCGGCCACATCATTCTCGCCAATTCGATCACGCTCACCCCCGGCACGATTACGATCGATTTCGACGACGGTGATTATTCCGTGCACGCTTTAGTCCCCGGGGCGGCGCAGAGTTTGCTGGATGCCAAGATGCAAAGCAAGCTGGAGCGGATTTTCGGTGAACGGGAAGAGGCCAAGACCGAGATCCGCTGGATCGACAAACCCGGAGGCTGATGCCATGGAAAACTTTTTTCTCGGCTTTGCGGTTTTCGTCGTGCTTTTATTCGGCGCGAGTCTATACCGCATTGCCGCCGGGCCGACGATCTTCGACCGCACCATCGGCGCCGGACTCATCGGCACCAATGCAGTGCTGATGTTGGTTTTGATCGGGGTCATGTACAATCGCGTGGACATGTTTGTCGATCTCGCGTTGACCTACGCGCTTTTGAATTTCATCGGTGTGGTGGCGCTGGCGAAATATTTTGAACGCAGCCGGGAGGACAAACCGTGAATTGGCTCACGGTGCTTTTGATGCTCGCGGGCGGCGTCTTTCTGCTCGTAAGCGCTATCGGTTTTTTACGCCTGCCGGATTTTTATTGCCGCGCCCACGCCGTCGGCAAGGCGGAGACGCTGGGCAGCGTGCTTGTATTAGGCGGTTTGGCCGCGCACAACGGAGCGGATCTCACGAGCTGCAAGATTTTGCTCACGGTCGGCATCATTTTCATTACCAATCCAACGGCGACTCACGCTCTGCTGCGCTCGGCGTTTCGTTCTGGGGTGGCTATTTGGAAAAACAGCGACGCGGCGGAAAAATGATCTGGCATATAGAATTCTGGCTGCTTTTAGTTCTGGTTTTTCTTGCGATCACCGCGCTTTCGGTGCGTGACCTGCTCGCGGCGGTGGTGATTCTCAGCGGCTATAGCTTCGTGATGGCCCTTTTGTTTGCGTCGATGGGGGCCGTGGATGTCGCGTTTACCGAAGCGACGCTTGGCGCGGGCGTGACCGGCGTGTTGTTTGTCGTGGCGCTGTTTATCATGCAACGGAGGTCAGAAGATTGAAGGCTCTCGCGCCGTTTATCCTCGGGGCGTTTTTCCTTTTGTTTGTATACGCCGAAAGCGATCTACCGCGGCCCGGCGACCCGGCGGCGCCCACTCGCGTGCATATCACGCCGCGATACATCGAGGGGTCGTTGCCGGAAACGAAAACGCCGAATATTGTCACGTCGGTGTTGGCCGACTACCGCGGCTACGACACTCTGGGGGAAACGACGGTGATATTTACCGCGGGACTGGCGGTGATGCTGATTCTGCCGCAGGCTCTGCGTCGGGGAAAACGACGGTGAGAGGGAAATTCCATAACACCATCGTCGACGGGGTGGCGCGATTGATCGTCCCTTTCATACAGATATTCGCTTTATATGTCATTACTCACGGCCACTACGGGCCCGGCGGTGGCTTTCAAGGCGGCGTCATTCTGGCGGCCTCGATGATGTTACTCCGACTGGCGTTGGGCGAAGAGGAAGAACACTGGCACTTTTCTCCCACGGCTGCGGCCGCGGTGGCGGCTACCGGGATCTTGATTTATTTTGGCGCCGGCATATTGCCATTGGTGATGGGCGGCGAGTTTCTCGACTACGCTCGCCAGCCCATCCCTGGGCTGCAAGGACCGGAGCTCAGGTCTTTGGGAATCCTCATCGTCGAAACTGGCGTCAGCATGGTGGTGTGGGGAACGCTCGTGATCCTCTTTGATTATCTCATCGGGAGTGAGCCGTGAACCTCGCCGGGTTTTCTGCCAATTTCACCTACGTGGTCACAACACTTTTGCTGGTCATCGGCCTCTATGGCATGATCGGCAAGCGCAATCTGATCAAGAAATTGATCGGCCTCAGCATCTTTCAAACCGCGATTTTTCTCTTTTATATTCACGGCGCGGTGCAGCCAGGTGGGACCGTGCCGGTGTGGGATCCGCGCTTCGCTGCCGCCGCGCAATATATCAATCCTCTACCTCATGTTTTAATTCTTACCGCCATTGTCGTGAGCGTCGCCACGACCGGAGTGGCGTTGGCGCTATCCGTCGCCATTTACCGTCGATACGGCACACTGGATGAAACGGCGTTGCTGGAGAGGATGACGCGGGAATCGTGAATCATCTTCCGATTTTGATTCCGGCGCCGCTTCTTCTGGCCGCTTTTTTGGTCCCGTTAGCAGGTATGCTGCACAAGGGACTCGTGCCGGCGGTGGCTCTCGTGGGAAGCGGCAGCGCCGCCATCTTCGCCGCCCTTGGACTGCGCAAGGTCATCGCGGAAGCGCCTTTGCACTATCATTTCGGGAACTGGCCGCCGCCCGTCGGCATTGAATACGTTCTCGATCCGCTCTCTGCATTCATGGCGGTGGTGGTAACGGTCACCGGGTTTTTTTCGCTCATCTATTTTCGGCCCGCGGCGCGGCGTGAAATACCGGATCGGTTTGTGACCGGTCACGCGCTGGCGCTTTTGCTCCTCGCCGGTCTTTGCGGCATGGTCGTCACCGGAGATTTGTTCAATCTATTCGTATTTCTAGAAATTGCTTCCCTCTCTGCTTACGCTTTAGTCGCCATCGGCGATAAGCAGGCGCCGGTGGCGGCTATCCGTTACTTGATCCTTGGCAGCCTGGCCGGAAGCTTTTATGTGCTTGGTGTAGGCTTTCTCTACTTTGCAACGGGGTCGCTGAATATGGCGGATGTGGCCGAGCGATTGGCGCCAATTTATCATTCTCGCGCCGTGAGCGCGGCCGCGATTCTGATTGCCGTCGCCATGGCTCTGAAAATGGCGCTGTTTCCGCTCCATCTGTGGTTGCCGGACGCGTACACTTACGCGCCCGCCGCGGTGGCGGGATTGATTCCGCCAATCATGACCAAAGTCGCCGCCTACGTGCTGATTCGCGTCTTTCTCGGCGTCTTTCAGCCGGCTTTCGCTATCAATCAACTTCCATTGCTGCCGGTAATTTCCTGGCTTGCGGCCGCGGGCATTATCTTGGGTTCGGTCATGGCCATTGCACAGCAGGATCTCAGGCGCATGCTGGCGTACAGCAGCGTGAGCCAGATTGCCTATGTGGGCCTAGGTTTAGGCATGGCTCATCCCTTGGGGCTGGTGGGCGCGTTGCTCCACGTCGTCAATCACGCTTTTATGAAAGGCTGCCTTTTTTTCGTGGCCGGCTCGCTGCGCTATCGGACCGGGTCGGTGAAGATCTCTGACTTGGCAGGGATGGGCAGAAAAATGCCGTGGACCTTTGCCGCGTTTACAGTGGCGGCGCTGTCGATGATCGGCATACCACCGGCGGCCGGATTCTTTAGCAAATGGTATCTGCTGCTCGGCGCTCTGCAGGTCCGTAATGGTTGGTTTGTCGCGGTGATTCTCATGAGCAGTTTGCTTAACGCGGTCTATTTTTTTCGCGTGCTGGAAAAAGTGTACGCCAAAGCTGAAGGAAAGAAAGACGAAGGGCGCGCCGCAGAAGCGCCGCTGAGCATGCTACTGCCGACGCTGATCCTCGCGGCGGGCATCGTAGCGCTGGGACTGTTGAATTCATTGATCGTCACCGGAGTGTTGGAGCCTGTAGCCAACGGCTTGTATCACCGCTGACGGCTAGAATTAATTGCCAACATGGATTTTGTCTTAGCGTCACGACCGCTCCTCGCGGTGCTGGTCTCGCTGCTGGCGGCGATATTGATCGTGCTGTCCGGACGTCGGCCCAATGTAAGGGAGGGGTGGACGCTACTTGCTGCGGTGGTGAAGTTCGGCCTGGTTTTTTCCTTGCTCCCGGACGTTTTGGCCGGCCGGACTCCGGCCATTTCACTCTTCGAAGTTTCTCCGGGCATCGCGCTGGCACTGCGGGTTGATGCATTGGGGATAAGCTTCGCGCTCTCCGCTTCGCTGTTATGGATTCTGACCTCGGTCTATTCTATCGGCTATATGCGCTGTCTCGGCGAGGAACACCAGACCCGATACTTTGCCAGCTTCGCGGTTTGCCTGTCTTCAACCATAGGCATCGCCTTTGCGGCGAATCTGCTCACGTTTCTAATTTTCTACGAGCTTTTGACCATCGCGACTTATCCTCTGGTGGTGCATAAAGGAACCGCGGAGGCTGAGGCGTCCGGCCGAAAGTATCTCGTTTATCTCCTCAGCGGCGGCGCCGCACTGCTCCTGGCGGTGGCCTGGGCGCAGAACATGGGAGCGTCGCTGG
Organism: Binatia bacterium; assembly: GCA_036555515.1. Classification (GTDB taxonomy): domain Bacteria; phylum Desulfobacterota; class Binatia; order UBA9968; family UBA9968; genus DATACQ01. Next base: position 27,844 of record DATBLC010000104.1, on the reverse strand, counting down.
ATTTTCAACCCGGCGGCATTCTTCCCGCCGAAACCGGTACAACCCAGCTGGCGGCGTTGCTAATTCTGTTCGTGATCGGCGTCGGCGTAAAGGCCGGTCTGATGCCCATGCACAGCTGGCTACCGGCGGCGATGGTGGCGCCGACGCCGGTGAGCGCCCTGCTCCATGCTGTAGCGGTGGTGAAAGCCGGCGTGTTCGGTTTCGCGCGAGTCGTGGGGTTCGTCTTCGGCGCCGAGATGTTACAGCAGTCCGGAGCGGTTGATTTGGTTGCGATTCTGGCTTCTGCGACGATTCTTCTGGCATCGCTCCTGGCTTTGGCGCAAGACAATTTGAAAAGGCGGCTGGCGTATTCAACGGTTGGGCACCTATCCTATATCGTCTTGGGTATTGTTCTGCTCACCCCCGCGGGTTGGCGCGGCGGGCTGTTTCATATCATTACTCACGCTGCGATGAAGATAACGTTATTTTTCTGCGCCGGCGCGATTTACGCCAAGACGCACCGGGAAAATATCAGCGAGCTGGACGGCATCGGCAAACAGATGCCGGTCACGCTGGGCGCCTTCGCTGTCGCATCGTTAGGGTTGGCGGGAGTACCGCCCCTCGGCGGTTTTTTGAGCAAATGGTTCTTGGCCGAGGGCACACTGGCGGCGGGACAGCCGGCGCTTCTCGCCGTTTTGATTATCAGCGGTTTGCTCAACGCCGGCTATTTTTTTCCCATCGTTTACCGGGCTTTTTTCCGGCGTTCCGAGCGCTTTACGACGTTCGCCGAGGCGTCGCCGTTGATGGTCGTGCCCTTGTGCCTGACGGCGTTGCTTTCGGTCGGCTTGGGCATTTTCCCGGACGCTTTTTTCCATTGGTTTTCGTTGGCCAATGAGACCGCCATGAGCGTGTTGCAAGACGCTGTGAAATGAAAGCTAGACACACGATTCTATTTGCCGCGGCTCTGGCACTGGCGATCGGCGCGGAACTCTGGCTCTTGTCCGGCGAGCATCACGGCTCCGCATGGTGGTACCATGTGCCGGGGTTTTTCGCATTCTTCGGTTTTTTCGTCTGCCTGGGCCTGGCTTTCTTCGCCCAAGCATTGGGAACGCATTGGCTGCAGCGCGACGAAAACTATTACCGGGGCGGAAGGGCGAACCGTGATTAACCCTATTCCCGCGACGCCCTTGCTTGTGGGCGCCTTGGTGATGCCGCTCTTGCCGCGCGCGCTGCGGCCCTGGCTATTCGTCTTAGCGCCGGTCCTCGCTTTTGCGCTATTGACCCAGCTCGAACCAGGCGCGACGCTCACCTGGCGGTTCTTAAGTTATGACCTGGTGCTGAGCCGCGTGGATCGATTGAGTCTCGCCTTCAGTTACGTTTTTACTCTGGTGGCTTTGCTGGGAGCGATCTACGGTTTCCATCTCAGGGATTTGGGCCAGCAGGTGGCGGCTTTGCTCTATGCCGGCGCCGCCGTGGGCGTAGTCTTCGCCGGCGACTTGCTGACGCTCTACGTTTTTTGGGAAATCATGGCTGTAGCCTCCGCCTGGCTCATCTTCACGGCGCACACCGCGCAATCGGGGCAAGCGGGGATCCGCTACCTTTTTTTTCATCTCCTTGGCGGCGGAGTTTTATTAGCGGGCATCATCTGGCAGGTGCATGAAAGCGGATCTCTCGCATTTAATCGCCTCGACAGCGCTGGTCCCGGCTGGCTGATTCTGTTTGGCTTCGCTGTGAACGCGGCAATTCCCCCGCTACATCCTTGGCTCGCGGACGCTTATCCCGAGGCGCCGGTGACGGGCAGCGTTTTTCTCAGCGCGTTTACGACCAAGGCGGCGGTCTATGCGCTGGCCCGGGGATTTCCCGGATCTGATTTGCTGATCGTAGCGGGGACGCTGATGGCGCTATACGGCGTCGTCTTCGCCATATTGGAAAACGACATTCGGCGCATTCTCTCTTATCATATCGTTAGCCAGGTGGGTTACATGGTCGCCGGCATTGGCATCGGAACCGAGGCGGCGCTCAACGGCGCCACGGCCCACGCCTTTGCGCATATACTCTATAAAGGCTTGCTTTTCATGGCAGCCGGAGCGGTGGTCCATGCGACGGGGCGGCGCAAGCTCACTGAACTGGGCGATCTTATCGGCTCACTGCCCTGGGTTCTAGTTTTCTACATGTTCGGCGCGCTGTCGATCTCCGGGTTTCCACTTCTGAGCGGTTTCGTGAGTAAGTGGCTGGTGGTGCACGCCGCGGAGCTCGACCACCACGATTGGGTGGCGGTGCTTTTAGGCGTCGCGTCGGTGGGAACTTTTCTGAGCGTCGGCCTGAAGCTGCCCTATTTCACCTGGTTTGGACCGAGGCGCGCGATTCGAACGGATTCCATTCCGCTGGGAATGTATAGCGCCATGGCGCTCGCCAGCGCTATCAATCTGGCGATCGGTTTGCGGCCTGATCTTTTCTACCGCGGGTTGTTTTTCGTCGCAGACTATCGCCCTTACACCTCGCTTCATTTGATGGAAACGGCTGAGCTTTTTGCCTTTACGGGACTGGCGTTTTGGTTCTTTAGCCGTCAAATGACCCCCAAAGCAGCGCTCACGCTCGATGTCGACTGGTTCTACCGCAAGGCGGCTCCCTGGCTGCGACGTAACGTGGTTATCGCCGTGAATGATTTCTTCGCCGCGATGGACGCGTTGACGCTCGCCGGCGCGCGGCAACTTTGCCGGCTCGGCGCCAACCCGCTGTCACTGTTCGATTTCGCCGGTGACGGCCATCGGCGTTTCAAACGGGGTCCGACCGACGCAAAGATTCGTCCCTACGATCCCAACCGTTACCGCCGTCCGGTCGGTGTTGCGCTATTGATTGTTCTTGGTTTTTTCGTGTTGCTCCTGGGCTTGGGTTTGTTGTTGTCACCGCGTTGATCGCGGCCACGCCGGAGAGCGACGCGGTCACATCACGGCAAAGCGTCGAGCATTCACGAATACGTCACAGGAGCAGCGCTTCTATTTCTTCGCCTGAGCCACGAGGTCGCGATAGAAAGCGCTCTTTTCCAGGCGCTGCCAGGGCGCATCGTCGACAACGTCTTCGACCTTCACCGATTTGATCTTGGGATTGCCGAGCGCGAGCAAGCGCGCCATGTTTTGAATTCCCGGGATCGTTGGTTTGATGTCAAGGTTGTAAAGCCACTGCAGCGCATGGTAGCCGGTTTCGGCATCCTGGATGTTCTTCAAGCGCAGATTTTTAGCCAGTGATTTGATTACGGTTTCCTTGTTTGACGGCTTGTGAATAAAGGCCACGGTTTCGACGAATCCGCGCATCAGCGAGTCGGCAATTTGTGGACTCTGCTTGAGGTAGCCGCGCCGCGTCGCGACCGCGAGACCTTGATACGGAATCGGCGCCTTTCCCAGGTCCAGAAGAACTGGGAAGCCCTTATCTTTAAGCGAACGACTATGGGTGTAGTTCAGATAGGTCGCTTCGATGCCGCCGGATTCCAGGGATTGCGCAAGAACCGGCGAGTCGCCGATGATCATCACCGTCATCTTGTCTCTGGTTGGTTCCAAGCCAAGATGCTCGAGCGCAAGCATGCTCATCGACCAGACACCACCGCCGATGCTCTGGACGCCGACGCGTTTTCCCTTTAGGTCTTCGGCGCTGTGAATTTTTGGCGAGGCGATGAAATCGCCGTCGGCTTTATTGACGATGCCTGCAAAAAAAGCCACGTCCAAACCACTGGCCGCCGCGCTCACGACGGAACCCGGAATCGTGTACGCGACTTGAATATCGCCCGAAACTAGCGCCGCCATGGTCTGCGGTCCGCTGCGAATGTTAATCACTTCAACATTTACACCGTGCTTGCGAAACAGGCGCTGTTCGGCGCCAAGCCACATCACCTCGACTTTTTCGCTGAACGCGCCGTGGGCGATACGCACGAGCGGCAACTCCGCGGCGTCCAACCGGCCAAAGCCGAGTATGAGGAGAAAGCTGATTGAAGCTGGGGAAAACCAGCGACGTGCCTGACGAATGATCGCCATCATTATACACCCTCCATGAGCATACTTGTGCTGAATGACTGCTTTGCCGCCCTCGTATCGATTCGGCGCAGAAGCCACTGTAGTTAAGGTCTTAGATTAATCGGCTGCCGACCCATTTCTCCAATTGTCGCAGCGCCAATGCTTCCACATATCAAGGATCGAGCCTGGCGTAAAACGGGTGAACCATATGATCGCGTCAAGCGCCTTGACAGGGCGAAGGTTTCCTCGATAGGTGTGCGTCATTGACCAAACGGAGGACGCCATGGAAATCCTTCCAGATGGTATGACACGCATCGATCACAAAAAACTCACGCGCTTCGTGACCCGGAGCTTCGAGAAGCTCGGCGTGCGGGCGCATGACGCGGAAATCGCCGCGCAGGCGTTGGTTGCCGCCGATCTGCGCGGCGTGGACACGCATGGCGTGATTCGCTTCAATCCCCATAGCTGGTACGTGAAATGGTTAACCGAGGGGTCGATGACCGCCAGCCCAAATATTCGCGTCGTCGCGGAGAGCGCGACCACGGCGCTTCTCGACGGCGATTGCGGCATGGGTATGGTGATCGGCCACCGGGCGATGGAAATGGCGATTCAGAAGGCCAAAAGCGCGGGTGTCGCGATGGTCGGCGTGCGCAACAGCCGCCATTACGGCATGTCGGCTTACTACTCCATGCTTGCCTTGCCGCACGACATGATTGGCATCGCCATGACCAACGCGAGCAGACAAGTCGTGCCCACCTTTGGGCGGGTATCAAAGTACGGCACCAACCCGATGTGTTTCGCGGTTCCGACGGGCAAAGAATTGCCCTTCGTTCTCGACATGGCAACCACCACGGCCGCGGCGGGGAAACTGGAGCTTGCGGCCAGGCTTGGAAAGTCCGTCCCCGGCGGGTGGGCGCTCAATGAGCGTGCTGAACCGACCAAAGACCCGCGCACGGCGCAAAAGGCGCGCAAGCTGCTGCCGTTGGGTGGCACGCGCGACGGCGGCAGTCACAAAGGTTACGGGCTTGCCGTACTCGTGGAAATTCTTTGCGGCGTGCTGACAGGTACGATCACGGCATTGAATGAAAACCAAGATCCCCGTGGCCATTTCTTCGGCGCGATTCGCGTCGACGCTTTCCGGCCCGCGACGGAATTCAAACGCGATATGGACCGGCTGATGCGTGAGTTAAAGTCAACGCCGCCGGCGCAAGGACAAGAGCGCGTCTATGTCGCGGGGGAGATTGAATACGAAACCGCCCAGGAGCGCGCCGAGCACGGCATTCCGCTGCACAGTTCGGTGCTCGAGGGGTTACGCGCAGTGGCGGCGCAGCTCGGTGTACCCTACGATCTTGAGTAAGAGGTAAGCTGATGGCGGGGTTTGGGCGGCCATCCGGCTTGTTTGCCATTTTTACGGCGGCACATAGGCCTGCGTCTACTTGAAAATTCCCGCCGCCACCAGTTCTTTGACAAAGCGATCATCGACAAACTGGTCCCACGTGGTGTCTTTTGCCTTGGGATTTATCGACGACGCCAACACGGCTTCGATGGCCTTTTGCGAAGGCATTGGGGTTCTTTCCCAGGCCTTCTCGTAGGTGTCCAGCGCTTCGGTGAGCTGAGCTGGGTCGTTGATCTTGGTGAACTTTGACATGATTGGCAGGATTTCCGCGCGGTTTTTGCGCGTGAAATCCAACGCTTCCGCCGCGCTGCGCACGAAGCGGCGGACGACATCTTGGTTAGAACCGATATAGGTTCGAGTGGTGGCGATGGCATGTTGTACGTAGGGGATCTTGAGGTCAGTGACGTTCACCAGTTCCTTTAAGCCCAGGTTTCTTGCCGTCAACGTGCTCGGCGCCGCGATCATCGCCGCATCAATGATGCCTTCCTTGACCGCCGCCACCAGAGCGGGGATTTCTTTCAAGTAGGTAAGCTTCACATCGGTGTCGGGCATGAGTCCGTTTTGTTTAAGTAACAAGCGGGCGGCGAAATCCGTCGGCGTGCCTTTGTTGGTAGCGCCGAGGGTTTTGCCGGCCAAGGCTTTGATATTGGCAAGATCCGGCTTGCCGTACATGGACAGGACGAAGCTGTTGACGACGCCCATGATGTAAACTGTGTCCGCGCCCGCGAGATTGGCTTCCACCACCTGCGGGCCAACGGTGGTGAATTGAATTTTTCCACCGGCTAGGGCTTGGACCGCCTGATTGGTCGGAATATGCGTCAAATTTATCTCGATGCCATTTTTTTTGAAGAATCCTCTCTCCTGCGCAACCGCGAGATAGACCGGGTCAGTGGCGATGACGCCATAAACCGCGGTAGCCTTCGGTAGCGTCGCAACGGCAGCATCGGTTGGCGCTCCCATGAGAAGCGACACCGGAAGGAGGAGGGCCAGGGCTATTTTTGCTCCCAACGTATGATTATTCATGATTTTCCTCAGTCTTCCTCTTGGCCCATGATCGAGCTTAAGATTGAAGCGGCAATAAAATCGAAAACGTCGTCCCTTTCCCTTCCTTGCTTTCGACTGTTATTTGTCCATTATGGGCATCGACGATCATCTTGCAGATCACCAGGCCAAGTCCCGTGCCCTTTTCCTTGGCCGACTTGATGTTTGTGGTCTGCCGGTATTTTTGAAAGAGCTGATCGAGTTCTACCGCCGGAATGCCAACGCCCGAATCTTTCACTTGAATATTGAGCTTCCCGCTATCCCCCAGTGCCCCGATGACTTTAATCCTTCCCTCATTCCCTGTGAACTTAATGGCGTTACTGAGCAGGTTGTCTAAGACTTGCTCGATACGCCGGCGGTCCGCGCGAATCATTGGGATCGCCGGATCGATGCTGTGGGTTAATTCTATGTTCTCTTTGCGCGCCGCAACCTGGTAGTTCTGAAGAACCTCGAGGATGAGATCGCCAATCTGAAAGTCCTCCTTGCGCAAGTTGATATGGCCGGACTCGAGTTTTGACACATCGAGAAAATCATTCACGATGTTGACTAAATTGTGGCCGGTCGTGCCAATCTTTTTGAGCCAGTATTTTTGTTCGTCCGTGACCGGTCCTATAAGCTCATGTTCTAACATATCAGCAACCCCAATGACGTTCGTGAGGGGAGACCGCAAATCATGGCCAATCATCGCGCTGAAATCCGCCGTCATTTTATTTGCCTCTTCCAGTCCCCTGGCTTGTTCTTTTACCATCTTATATAAGCGGGAATTGTGAACGGCGATGGCCGCCTGCCCGGCAAGCATTTTGAGCGATTGGACTTCTTCGTCGGTAAAGTCGTGCTCTTCTCGAGTAAGAAGGAGCAAAACGCCAAGCAATTCTTCTTTAACTCGTAATGGGAGACCGAGGCAGGACACGATTTGTTGATCGGCGAAAAAGTCCTTATCAATCACCCCGGCATCTAACTGTATATTACGAACGATAACCGGTTCGGCGGATTCAATAATTGTTTGGACGAGAGGGGGCGCGCTGTCGAGTTGCCGATCTCCCCACTGGTTCTGGTCCACATTCCAGCACGCGGCTCTCTCGAGAAGTCCGCTTTGCGCGTCGATCAGCCATACGAGGCCTGCGCTGCGGGGAAGAAACACATCCACATTATCGATAAGAAACTTGAGAACCGCGTCGGGGTCAAGCGTCGAGGTGAGGGCCGAGTTAATTTCATGCAGTGCCGCAAGACGTTGTTGCTGCGCAAGAATTCTTATCTCGGCCCGCTTGCGCTCCACGGCGTAGCGCAGCGAGCGGATCAGCAGGCTTTGATCGAACCGGCCTTTTACCAGATAATCCTGGGCGCCCAGACGCACGGCGTTTGTCGCAACTCCATTATCATCAAGCCCTGACAGCACGAGAGTTGCGACTTCTGGAGCCGCTGCATGTATCTTCTCGAACGTGGCGAGCCCGCTGCTGTCCGGCAGGGAAAGATCTAGTAGGATCGCGTCCGGCCGCGCCTTGGCGAGATATTGTTTCCCCAGCGACACATGATCGACCCAGTCTAGCTTGAAAGATTCTTCCCCCGTGGCGGAGAGCATTTCGCGGATGAGGGCAACATCGTCGTCGTTATCTTCTATTAAAAGAATGCGCATATCTCTAGGAGAGCGGTGGCCGCGGATCCGCAGTCGTTCTCAAGGGAGCTGATTGTGAAACCTGCCCGGAAGCCGTGACACCCTTGTCCAATATCGCTCGAGATTCAGCATTACTTCTTTTAACTCTCGAAAGTCTGCTGGTTTAGAAATGTACGAGCATGCGCCGGCCATGTACGCCTGCAGGATATCCTCGTGTCGCTGGCTGGTTGTGTACATTATCACGGGGATGTGTCTTAGAATAGGCTCCGCCTTGATTTCCAACAAAACCTCAAAGCCGTTTTTCTTCGGCATATTGATATCGAGTAAGATCAAGTCAGGCGCGTGGGCGTCCTTGTAGTTATGCTCCCGGCGCAGATAGGCGAGAGCTTCCTCTCCGTTCCGCACCACTCCAACTATGTCGATGAGTTTGACGTCAGCAAGTGCTTCCTGAACGATGCGAATATCGTCGTCGTTGTCGTCGACAAGCAGAAAGCCTATCGGTTTGGCGTCCATCCTTGGGTGCTCTCCCTCTCCATTTTCCCAAACGTGACGATAAATACCGAGCCACCGCCTACCCGTGCCTCCACCCAAGCATCGCCACCCTGGCGCTGCGCGATCTGTTTGACAATTGCCAATCCGGCGCCGGTCCCTTCGACTTCGCGCCCCACAGCGCGCTGAAAGAGTTGGAAAATGCGCGCCGCATGTTCCGGCGCTATCCCAGGGCCTCGATCCCGCACCGCGATGCCAATGGCCTTTTGGCTGTCAGCGTCCCGATAGGGCCCAATCTCCACATCCGGCGACTCGCCATCGCGAGTGAATTTCAGCGCGTTGCCGATGAGATTGTAAAGCGCCGCCGTTGCCCAGGTCTTATCGACACGCAGCTGTGAAAGGCCGTCAAGTACATGGATGCTCGCGCCAGTCTCGCGAATCTTCTGCGCCATGCGACTCAGAGTCTCGCGGACGATGTCTTCGCCACTGACTTCAACGGGCTTCGTTTCCATGCGTTGGGCGCGGGAAACGGTCAGTATGTCGAGAAGTAGTTGGTCTAACCTTTTCGCGCCGCGGACGATTCGCATTAGAAAGTCCTTGCCATTGTCGTCGAGGGACTTAGCGTAGCGGTCGTGTACCAGGCGGGCGAAATTCTCGATGGCGCGCAGCGGCTCCCTTAAATCATGGGACGTTACGTAAAGCAGTGTTTCGAGGTCGCGGTTCTTGGCAGCGATTTCCGTGCGGCTCTTGTTCAGTTCCGTTGTCATCTGGATCGCAAGCACCTGGGCTCGTTCATGGGTCTTGGCTAAAGACCGGGTAAGACCAAAAAGAAGCAAGCTTATGACCAAGCCGCCGGCCGCGACCAAGATCGGCTCGCTATGCTCGGTTGCGTGTTCGAAGGTAGGCAGGGTGCTAAAACTCAAAGTCCAGGTATGGCCGCCAAACTCAAACGGGCTGGTATGGTAGAATGCGGGGCGATGGCCGTCCTGCGAGGCCGGAATGCCGTCGTACATAAGTGCGGCCGCGTTCACTTGGCCCCCATCGAAGATCTGAAATGCAACCGTCGGTAGAGTCTTCGCAACTAGCCCGCTCATGAGGTGGTTTATCCGGAATGGGCTGAAGACGAATCCCAGAAGCATCCTGCGCCGCTTTTCCACGGTCTGCGGCGGTCGCCCGCCTCGGTACACTGGAAGGTATACAAGAAATCCGGCCTGCACGTCCCTGTCTGTTTCCCTTGCCAATGAGACCTTACCTGAGGTCGCGAGTTGCCCTGTGTCGCGGGCACGCTCCATGGCGAGTCTATGCACGGGCTCGAAAAACATGTCATAACCGAAATAGCGCCGGTTTGTATCGTTGAAGGGCTCAAGATAAATCACCGAGTGGTATTCGGAGCGCTTCCCCTCAGGGCGGATTGCATAGTTCGGAAAACCCTCCGACCGAATCCTCTTTACGTGCACGGCCAATGCTGCTCGCGGAACTCGAATCGAGAAGCCCACCGCCAAAAAGCCGGGATAGAGTTCTGACAATTTCAGTCTTTCCACATAGCGTCGCCACTCCTCCCGCGTCACATCCAGGTTCTCGTTGGTATCGAACAGGCCTTGGCCGCCGCGGAGAATAGCTTCGTAGATGCGCAAGCGGTCCCTGAGGGCGATCTCGATCTGTTCAACCGCGCGATGGTAGCGAGCACGCGTTTTATCATTCAGAAGCTGGTTCGACTGGTTCCAGGCGAATGCCGTGGCGAGGAGAGAAACGACGAGGATAATCCACGGTGTTGCGCGCGCGCTAAGCGACTTTAACAACACACCCTCGGCATCGCGCCCCGGGGCATAGGGCTTGAGATGTTCAGGGAATTGACCGCTCATCGGCTATACAGGTTCGGTGTTACATTGGCACCACAAAGGTCACAAAAGCATGCAGTGAGTAGTCCGATTGGCCCGGACGGTTTACCGGAAAATAGTCCTACCGCACTAAATGATTCTGTTAAAAAGCCCGGACATCCTTCGACTAGGCCCAGGTTGAGCAGAACTAGTTAGAAGCCATCGACAACTCTTCTCTCATGCTGAGACCAGTCGCAGAACGCAAATGGTTTTCAGCAGGAACAGATAATAGGGCAAGTGTGTGATCCGTGTCAAGAAAGTTTACATTGGGCAAGAAATGCTTCGATTGTTAGCTTTTCTAACAATAGGGACTGCGAATCGGACTTAGTAAGTTCCGCGCGTGATCACGACTTCTTTGATTATAATTTCCTTGACGGGCCGATCGCGAGAATCCCGGGCGACGTTACCGATGGCGTCGACAACGTTCTGGCCCTTGACCACTTCACCGAACACACTGTGGCGCCCGTCGAGCCATGGGGTTGCTTTGTAAGTGATGAAGAACTGGCTGCCGTTGGTGTTGGGGCCAGCGTTGGCCATGGAGAGAATCCCGGCTTTGGAGTGCTTCAAGTCGGGATGGAACTCGTCTTCGAATCGATAGCCAGGACCGCCCGTGCCGTTGCCGAGGGGATCGCCGCCCTGAATCATGAAGCCGGGAATGACTCGATGAAAGATCGTGCCGTTGTAGAGGGGTCGTTTTACTTTTTCATTCGTCTTTGGGTCGGTCCACTCTTTGGCGCCCGTAGCTAAAGCGACGAAATTGGCAACCGTTTTCGGCGCTTTGTCCTCGAACAATAAAATGACGATTTCGCCCATGCTGGTTTTCAGCGTGGCGTAAGCGGGGCCTTTTTTTTCTTGCGCCTGCGAACCGCCCGCGCACCACAAAGCGGCGATCAAGCCTGTGAATGCCAGAAGTCGTTTCACTCTAGCCTCCTCCGCGCCCCTCGGCGCCTCAGCGTTGAGAACTGTAGCTGATCCGTCCCGTGGCGGATCCGTGTTAAGGCATGCGAAACCCTGAAGGTTCTCTTTTTCCGATCCCGCCCAAAATACGCAAATCACATGGGTGGGTCAATGGAATTTCCCAGGGGACCGAAGGATTGTTCAATCGAACTGGATGCGAGCGACGATAGTCACGGTGATTTCCCAAAGCTGGATTCTAACTCGGCTGGAATATTGTAAAACGCGATCGCCCCATGTTTTGACTTCGGCAGTGCCGGATGCTATAGACCAAAGTTGCCCAAAGTAGAGGGGAATTTCATTCCTATGGCGTGGTTTGATCGAGGTCCTGGTGAGAAAAAGGGTACGGACAGCGAACCGGAGAGTACTGCAGCGGTGGTCAAGGTGTACCCAGAGCCGCCGAAGATTGCGGCGCCGGTGACGCCGCCGCTACCGAAACCGCCGGTAGCTCCGATGGCGGCCGCTGTGGAAACCGGGTTGGTCGGTCACCTTTTCAAGGGTAGCCGCGTGTCCGGTCAATTGATGTTCCAGGGGGCCGCCAGGATTGATGGCAACGTAGAGGGAGAGATTCAGTGTCACGGCACCCTCACAATTGGCGAGGGCGCGGAGGTTCGCGCCAAGATTTCCAGCCAGGTCGTGGTCGTTCGCGGCAGGGTGGAAGGTAATGTGACGGCCAAGGAAAAAGTGGAGCTGATATCACCGGCTCGAGTCGTTGGCAATATCATCACGCCCCGACTCACAGTCACTGAGGGTGTGGTGTTCGACGGTGACTGCTCCATGGGAATGGCAAAGCAAAAAAGTGGAGTCGCGAGTTCACAAGCTGTAAGCGCCGACAAGACAGTGCCGGCGTCAGCGCCGGCGCTGCAACCCGATTCCCTAGAGTAATTTCGTTTCGCCGTTCATCCCATTCCAAGATCCCGCGTTCACGATTTCGTCGTGAAGGCGGGTTTTTCTTACATTGGGGGTCGGGTTTGCCATCGCCTGGGGGGATCCGCAAGGGGCACAAAAAGCTTGTCCATTTCGGAAGCTAAATATGATTTCACTCGATATTTCAATTCTTTACCAGGTCGTTATCTTTTTGGTGCTGTGGCTGATACTGAGCAAAGTACTATTCCGGCCGTACATGAACTTGCTCGAGGAGCGCGAGCGCAAGACCACCGGTGCGCGCCACGATACCAGCGAGTTGGAACAAGAAGGTGCAAGGCTCAAGGCCGAATACGAAGGCAAAATCAGCCAAGCCAGGAGCGCCGGCACGGCGGCCAAGGACGCAATTATCCAAGAAGGTCGACAGGAGCGCGAGCGGCTGCTCCAGCAGGCCCGCGAAGAGGCGGCGCGTGCGCTGGAGAGTGTGCGCCGCGAGGTTCAAAGCCAACTGGAACGTGAACGCGAGCTGGCCGCCGCGGAAGTGGCCGGAGTCGCGCAAGACATGGCGAGTAAGCTATTGGGGAGAAAAGTCGGGTGAGCGTCTTTGATATTTTATTCAGCGCCCAGGCTTGGGCTTCTTCAGCGGCCGGTGAACAGCACGGGCCCTCCATTCACGAAATCTGGTTTCCCCTCGGCAATTTTCTTATTTTTGTGTTCCTAATCGTCCGCTATGCTCTTCCACCGCTACGGAGCTTCCTGCAATCCCGGCGCGAAGAAGTTTTGGCGACGATAGAAGAGACGGCCGCCAAGCAGCAGCAGGCCGCAGCGCTGGTGCAAGATTACCGGCGGCGTTTGGCGGTTCTGGACCGGGAAGTCGCGGCGCTGCAGGCGTCCCTGCGCGACGACGGTGAACGCGAGAAACACAAGCTCCAGAGCGAAGCGCAAACGCTAGCGGCAAAAATTGGCGAAGATACCCGCTTTCTCGCGGACCAGGAAGTTAAAATGGCGCGTCAAAAAGTGCGCGAAGAAATGGCCGGCCGGGCCGAAGCCGCGGCGCGCGAACTGGTGCGGCGCAATCTTTCGGCAACGGACCAGGGGCGATTAGTGGACGACTTTATTCACAGCATCGGGCCGACGCAATGATCGAAGGCAGCCTAGCGCGCAGGTATACCAGAGCGCTTTTCCAGCTCGCACGGGAAGCGGGCCAGGAAGAGCAGGTGGGCCAGGAGGTCGAGCAGTTTCACGCCGCCAATAGCGGCTCCGAGCTGCACGGCGTTCTTACCAATCCCGCCTTCGACGTCGACAGCCGCAAGCGAATTCTCCAACAGGTCGCCAATGCCCAGGGACTTTCGGTGCTAACTATCCATTTCTTCTCTTTGCTTTTGGAGCGCGGCAGATTAAATCATTTGCCTGGCATCGTGAGCTGCTACCGGCGACTGTTGAACGAAATCAAAGGTCGCCTCGAAGCCAGGGTCGTGGGCGCCAGCCCGCTGGCGCCGGAGCAATTGGAGCAGCTGCGCACAACACTGCGGGGAATTTCGGGCAAAGAGATAGTGCTGCACGAAGACACGGATCCGGCTCTTATCGGCGGCTTGTTGGTCGAGCTGGAAGGTAAGGTTTACGACGGCAGCGTGCGGACGCAGCTGGAGAAGATGAAACAGCGTATCGCGCGCGGCTATTAAGGAGTGAATGATGGAAATAGGCACAGCGGAAATCAGCCGAATTATCAAAGAACAGATTCGCGATTACGAAAAGACGGTTGAGATCCAAGAGGTCGGCACCGTGCTTTCCACCGGCGACGGTATCGCCCGCGTCTACGGGCTCGACAAAGTCGCCGCCGGCGAGCTGTTGGAATTTCCCCACGGCATTTTTGGTGTGGCACTGAACCTGGAAGAAGATAATGTCGGCGCGGCGCTGTTCGGCGAAACCCACATGATCAAAGAGGGCGACATCGTCAAACGCACCGGCCGCATTGCCGAAGTTCCCGTCGGTAAAGAATTAGTCGGCCGCGTGGTCGACGCGCTTGGCGAGCCGATTGACGGCCGTGGCCCCATCGATTCCAAAGTTAGAAGGCGTATCGAACTTAAGGCCCCCGGCATCGTGGCGCGCCAACCCGTGAAAGAACCGTTGCAAACCGGTTTGAAAGCTATCGACGGCATGATTCCCATCGGCCGGGGCCAGCGCGAGCTGATCATCGGCGACCGCCAGACCGGTAAAACCGCCGTTGCCATCGACGCGATCATCAATCAAAAGGGCGGCGACGTTGTCTGTATTTACGTCGCCATTGGGCAAAAACGCTCCACCGTGGCCCAGGTCGTGGACAAGCTGCGCGAGGCCGGCGCCATGGACTACACCATCGTCGTCGCCGCTACGGCTTCCGACGCCGCGCCTTTGCAGTTCATCGCGCCTTATTCCGGTTGCACCATGGGCGAGCAGTTCCGCGACAACGGCGGCCATGCCCTGGTTATTTACGACGATCTGTCAAAACACGCGGTGGCCTATCGCCAGTTGTCGCTACTGCTGCGCCGGCCGCCGGGACGCGAGGCCTATCCGGGAGACGTTTTCTATTTGCACTCGCGCTTGCTGGAGCGCGCCGCCAAGATGAGCAACGAGCGTGGCGGCGGTTCGCTGACGGCTCTCCCGATCATCGAAACCCAGGCGGGCGACGTTTCCGCCTATATTCCTACTAACGTCATTTCGATTACCGACGGGCAAATTTTTTTGGAAAGCGATCTTTTTTATTCCGGCGTGCGGCCGGCGATCAACGTCGGTATTTCAGTGTCGCGGGTGGGCGGCAATGCGCAGATCAAGGCGATGAAACAGGTGGCGGGCACGCTGCGGCTGGAATTGGCGCAATACCGTGAAATGGCGGCCTTCGCCCAATTCGGCTCGGACCTGGACGCGGCGACGCAACGCCAGTTAAACCGCGGCGCGCGTTTGGTCGAATTGCTGAAACAAGGGCAGTATCAGCCGTTGTCGGTGGAGAAACAAATTTTAATTATCTACGCCGGCACAAATGGCTTCGTCGATGAATTGCCGCTGAGCGCGCTAAAAAAATACGAGCAGGAACTTTACGCGTTCATCGAATCGAAGCATCCGGACTTGTTCGCGGACATTCTCAAGAAGCGCGAGCTTGATGCCGATCTCAGGGCCAAGCTGAACAACACGCTGGGTGAGTTTAAAGGGGTGTTTACGGCGTAGTTTCTAGTCTCAGGTTTCGAGTGCCTAGTTAACCAGAAACTGGAAACCAGGAACTAGAAACCTCAGCAACCATGGCGACCTTAAAGGCGATACGCAAGCGGATCGGCTCGGTCCGCAACACGCAGCAAATTACCAAGGCCATGAAGATGGTCTCGGCCGCGAAGCTGCGCCGCGCTCAAGAGGCGGCGGTGCAGGCACGTCCCTACGCGGAAAAGATGACCGAGCTCTTGAAAAATGTTTCCAGCCGGGTTGCCAGTGAGGCGCATCCCCTATTGCGGGTGCGCGAGCAGAAGAAAGTCCATCTGGTGCTTTTCACCTCCGATCGCGGCCTTTGCGGCGGTTACAACGCCAACTTGATCCGCGCGGCGGAAGCATTCATCCGCCGGCATGGCGTAAACCAGGAAATTGAATTGACTTTGGTCGGGCGCAAGGGCGCCGACTATTTTCGCCGGCGCCGTGCGAGCATCGCCGAGCGCTACACCGATATTCTCTACAAGGTGCCGGAGGAATTGGCCGGTGAAATCGCGCAAAAATTAATCGGCCGGTTTGTCAACGGCGAATCCGACGCGGTCTATATTCTTTACAGCCGGTTCCGCTCGGCGCTATCGCAGGTGCCGACCTTGGAAAAACTTTTACCGGTGGCATTGGCGGAAGCCGGCGAAACCGAAGCGCTACCAGACACGGAATATTTATACGAGCCAGGAGCGCAACAACTCCTGGCTAGCCTCTTGCCAAGGGTTACCGAGGTGGCGGTGCAGCGAGCCTTATTGGAGGCGACCGCCAGCGAGCATGGCGCCCGCATGACCGCCATGGATTCTGCCACCGGCAACGCCGCTAAGATGATCGGTTCATTGACTTTGCAAATGAACCGGGCGCGCCAGGCTTCGATCACCCGCGAGTTGATGGAAATCGTCGGCACGGCGGAAGCTTTGAAGTAACATAATCGTGCTCGGTAACGTGCTCGTGCTTGACACGACGAAGAATACACGTTCACGAACACGAGCCAGGAACACTAAATTCGGAGGTTTTGAACCATGGGCACGGGAAAAATTACCCAGGTGTTGGGTGCGGTTGTCGATATAGAGTTTTCTGACTCTTCGTTGCCGCCTATTTATAATGCCTTGAAAGTGACTAACCCGGCAATTAGCGATCAGGCCGGAAATTTGGTGGTGGAAGTAGCGCAGCACTTGGGTGAAAACACCGTCCGTTGTGTCGCCATGGACACTACCGAGGGACTGGTTCGTGGAATGGACGCTCTAGATACCGGCGCTGGTATCACCGTTCCCGTCGGTGCCGAGACGCTGGGACGGGTGCTCAACGTTATCGGTGAACCGGTCGATGAGATGGGACCGGTGAACGCTAAGAAATCTTATCCGATTCATCGTCCCACCCCCGAATTCATCGATCAGGAAACCAAAGTTCAGGCGTTCGAAACCGGTATTAAAGTAGTTGACCTGCTCGCCCCCTACGCCCGCGGCGGCAAGATTGGTCTGTTCGGCGGCGCCGGTGTCGGCAAGACAGTTATTCTCATGGAGCTCATCAATAACGTCGCCATGAAGCACGGCGGTTATTCGGTCTTCGGCGGCGTCGGCGAACGGACGCGTGAAGGAAACGATCTGTGGCTGGAAATGAAAGAGTCCGGTGTTATCAATAAAGCTGCGCTGGTCTATGGCCAGATGAATGAGCCGCCCGGCGCGCGCGCCCGCGTTGCTTTGACCGCGCTCACCCTCGCGGAATACTTCCGCGACGACGAAGGCCGCGATGTGTTGCTCTTCTTGGACAATATCTTCCGTTTCACCCAGGCCAACTCCGAAGTGTCGACGCTGCTTGGGCGCATGCCCTCGGCCGTCGGTTATCAGCCAACTCTGGCCACGGACCTGGGCGAGCTCCAGGAGCGCATTACCACTACTAAAAAGGGCTCTATCACTTCCGTGCAAGCGATTTACGTGCCCGCCGACGACCTCACCGACCCGGCGCCGGCGACGACATTCGCGCACTTGGATGCGACTACCGTGCTTTCGCGCCAGATCGCGGAACTCGGTATTTATCCGGCGGTGGACCCGCTCGATTCGACTTCGCGCATTCTCGACCCGCTGGTGGTCGGCCAGGAACATTACGAAACCGCCCGTTCGGTGCAGTTGATCTTGCAGCGCTACAAAGACTTGCAAGACATTATCGCGATTCTCGGCATGGACGAGCTTTCCGAAGAAGACAAGTTGACCGTCGCCCGGGCACGCAAGATTCAACGCTTTTTGTCGCAACCGTTCCATGTCGCCGAAGCCTTTACCGGCACACCGGGTGTTTATGTCGAATTGAAAGACACCATCCGGGGCTTCAAAGAAGTCGTCGAGGGCAAGCACGACGAGATTCCGGAACAGGCGTTCTATATGGTCGGCACCATCGAACAGGCCGTCGAGAAAGCCGGGAAAATGGCGGCGAGCTAAACGACTGTGTATTTTGAGCGACCTTTTGAACTGTTTGAACGGCTAGAACGACAATTTACGTTGCGTTCCATAAGTTCCAACTGTTCCAGTCGTTCCAATCGTTAGGCCTAGGGTACTCGTAGAGAGAAGATGGCAGACAAAATTAGACTTAGAGTAGTAACGTCGAGCCGGATGCTCCTCGATGAGGAGGTCGACGAGGTTACCGCGCCGGGCGAGTTGGGCGAATTCGGCGTGCTACCGAATCATATTTCTTTTCTATCCACCCTGGTGGCCGGCGAGATGAGCTACAAGCAAGGCCCGAACAAGAGGACGCTGGCGGTGGGTGGCGGCTACGCCGAAGTCTTGGATAACGTCATGACTGTTTTGGCGCCGGCCGCGGAGTTCGCCGATGAGATCGATATCGCCAGGGCGCAGCGCGCAAAAGAGCGGGCGGAAAAAACGTTGGCCGAGCTTAATCGAGAGGAAAAGGATTGGGAAATAGCCGAGGCGGCGTTGAAAAGAGCCCTCGTCCGGCTTCAGGTTGCCAGTAGAGAAGCAAGAAGATAAAAAGAAAGAAGCAAGAAGTAAGGAGGACAATTTATGGCCGAAGGAGCCAAACAGGAACCGGTAATAACCATGTGGAGCAAAGAATTCACCTACGATAGGTGGATGAAATCGAAGGGTATTCCGATCCACACGGGCTATTATATCGAGGATCTCCGCACTATCGAGCTGGAATGGTGGGAAGAGCGAGGCTGTAAAGCCGCCTTCATTCAACTACTGGGCCAAGAAGGCGTTAGCGCGTCGCGCGTCACCGAAGTCCCGCCTGGCAAGTCGTTGCCGCCCGTGAAGTTTGCCTTGGATGAGATCGTTTATGTCTTATCCGGACGCGGCCTGACCACCGTCTGGGCCAGCGAAGGTAAAGCGAAGAAAAACTTCGAGTGGCAAGAGCACTCCATGTTCCTGGTGCCGCGCAACCACTGGCATGTCTTCAGCAACATGCAGGGCGGTAAACCGGTCAAGCTCTTCCATTACAGCTATATGCCGATGGCGATGTCCGCCTTGCCTGACCCGGACATGTACTTCAACAATCCCTACGAGCCGAAAATCAGCGCGGCCGATGCCGGCGATTTCTATTCTGAAGCCAAGATGGTTCAAGCGAAGGACGCCGACGAGGGCCTGGGCATGCGCGGCTTTTGGTACGGGAACTTTTTCCCCGATATGCGCGCGTGGAACAAGCTCGACGCCAACGAGCGGCGCGGCGCCGGCGGCAAGAGCGTTTTCATGCAGTTTCCCAATTCTGAACTGACCGCCCATATGTCGGTCTTCGCCCCGAAGACCTACAAGAAGGCGCACCGCCATGGACCCGGCCGGGCAATCATTATTCCGGCGGGCGAAGGCTATTCGATCATGTGGGAAGAGGGCAAGGAAAAGATCGTCTGCCCCTGGCATGAATGCTCCATGGTGACCCCACCCAATAAGTGGTTCCACCAACACTTTAACGCCGGCGGCGACATGGCCCGTTATTTGGCGCTCCATCCGCCGATGCAGTTTCATGGCCACGCGGAGAAGGTTGAAGATCGCGCCAAGGACCAGATCGAGTATCCCAACGAGGATCCATTTATCCGCAAAAAATTCGAAGAGGAACTGGGCAAGCGCGGCATCAAGAGTATTATGCCGGAGGAGTGTTATACCAACCCGGACTACGAGTGGTCCAAGTCGATGGGCAAACAGTAAGCCGGTTTCAGGATTGAAAAAGGTTGCCACAAGAATCCCCGCACGCGAGTGCGGGGATTCTTGTTTATGTATTGGTGAATTGGGGTTCAAAACGTTCAAGAAGTTCCAATCGTTCCAATCATTTGGAACCACTGGAACAAGTGGCTGCGGCCAATCGAGAACCCTTGAAAAACCCGGCCCGAGTGCGGCGGCGGTGTCACATGTTGAATAGATAAGGATCAGAGGTATGGCAATGCACGACGATATCTACGATCACGACCATCCGGATAATTTCATCATCGGGGAGGATGAAATCGTCACCGAGATCGAGGGGCTGGAGATGTTTTCGCTCAAAAGCGTGGGCATCGACATCGGCTCCTCGACGTCGCATTTGATTTTTTCGCTGATCACGCTCAGGCGCGAAGGCGCGTCGCTATCAGGAAAATTCAAGGTCACCAAGCGCGAGGTGCTGTATCGCTCGCCGATCATGTTGACTCCCTATTTGTCGGCGACCAAGATCGATACGGACCGGGTCAATGCCTTCATTCACGAGGCTTACAAAGAAGCGGGCTTGACGCCGGAAGACGTCGACACCGGCGCGGTGATCATCACGGGCGAGGCCCTCAAAAAAGAAAACGCCCAGCCCATTGTAGAAAACTTCGCGAAGTACTCAGGTAAATTTATCTGCGCAGCGGCCGGCCACAACCATGAGGCGTTGCTCGCGGCCTACGGGTGCGGCGCCGTTGATCTGTCCAAAACCGAGCACAAGACGGTGCTCAACGTCGATATGGGCGGCGGCACGACGAAGTTCTCTCTGATCGAAGACGGCGTCGTGACGCAAACGGCTGCGATCAACATCGGCGCGCGTCTGATCGCTTTCGACGAGAAGGACGAGATCACCCGCATCGAAGATGCCGGCCGGACGATGATGAAAGAGCTTGGCTACAAAGTAGAGCTTGGTCAAATGATTAGTGAAAAAATGAAGGAAGACTTCGGCGCCTACATGGCGAGAATTCTCTTCGAGACGATTGAAGAAGGACCAAACTCGCCCATGGCTAGTTCGCTAATGGTTACACCGTCGCTCACCAATTACCGCGGTTTAACGCAAATACAGCATATTGTTTTCTCCGGCGGCGTTTCCGAGCATGTCTATGACCGCGATCCCAAAGCCTACGGTGACATTGGGCCCGTGCTCGGAAAGAACGTGCGCGAGTATTTGAAGAATCTGTCGAAGGATATCTTACGCGAGCCGATCGAAGGAATTCGCGCCACGGTCATCGGCGCCGGCGAATACACAATCCAGGCCAGCGGTAACACGAGTTACGTTTCCAATGAGAAGGCATTGCCAGTGCACGGCCTCAAAGTGATTCAAGCATCGATCCGCGATGGAGAGTCGGTGAGCGAGGTACTCAAGCAGTCGCTCAGAAAGTTTGACATGACTCGTTTCACTTCTGGATTGGCTCTTTCGCTGACCGTGAGCGGCGTACCGGATTACCAGTCGGTTCGGCGGATTGCCGAAGGGGTCACACAGATTCTCAAGGATGCTGACGATCAAAAATGCCCGCTGTATCTGACCCTCGACCTGGACATCGCCAAATCACTGGGCGGTATGCTCAAAGACGAATTCAAGGTCGCCCGGGACATCATCGCGATAGACGGCATCGAAGTGGGCGACCTGGACTACATCGATATCGGAGAATGTCTAGGTATCACGGAAGTCATTCCGGTCACCGTCAAGTCGCTGATGTTTCCGACCAAGCACAGCGACTAGGCCGCCTTTCTTTGCAGTTCTGCAGTAACGAGGCTACGTGTTTACTGATGGGGTCCTTCGGCGGTCGGTGGGCCTGTGATCTCTGTTCAACCCGGATTCCGCAGTTAGACTGAGGAGACGGCAAGCGAGGTGGAACCCTGGAGTAGCGAAGGCGTCCAACTGTAAAATTTCAAAGTCATTTTGCGCTTTCGCACTTCGTTGTGACGAGCTTTAAAGTTCCGTCGAAGCACCGTTGCTCGATGTCTGCTCAGAAGCAGAAACCCATCGACCTTTGCTACGGAAGGGTTGCGCCTCGCGCTTCCTGTCGAGCGCAACTGCGGAATCCGGGTTCAAAGTTCAAGGTTCAACGTATTCCGGACTTTTATTGACAGCGTTAGCAAAATCCCAAACATTGAACTTTAAACGTTGAACTTTGAACGGCACACGCAGTGTGCTTCTCCATGGCCGAATACTACGCCTTTCAAGCCGCGCTTTGTTTCTCCATTGCCCATATCTTCGTGCGGCGCGGCCTGGTTCATTCTAACGCTTTCACCGGTTCCTTGATTTCGCTTGGTACCAGCGCGACGATTTTCTGGCTGTTGGTGTTGCTATTTGTGCCCCTGTCGATGTTGTGGACGCCGGCGATCGTTTATTTTATCGCGGGCGGTATTTTCGCCCCCGCCATCGGGCAAACTTTGGGCTACATTGGCATGGAGCGCATCGGGATCGCCCGCTCGACGCCGATCATCAATACTTCGCCAATTTTTTCTTCTCTATTCGCTGTGTTCTTCTTGGGCGAGGTGTGGTTGTTGCGAAACATCATCGGCACCTGCTTGGTTATCGTTGGCATCATTATCCTTTCTTTGAGCAAGCCCACGGAGGGCAAGTGGGATAGGAAGGGCATTATTTTTCCCGTTCTTGGCGCCCTGGCATTCGGCATATCTACGACCCTCAGAAAAACCGGTTTGATGACGGTTCAGGTTCCGGCGTTGGCGGCCGCGGTTACCGTCGGAACGGCGTTTTTTGTTTTGCTGGGTATCATCTATCTCCAGGGAGGGCGCCAAGCGCTCAAGTTCAACCGGCAAAGCAGCGGCTGGCTATTCGGCGCCGCGCTGGTCAATACCGGAGCGATTCTCTCGTTCTTCTCCGCGCTTAACCTCGGAAAAATCGTTCGCGTGGAACCCTTGGTCGCTTGCAATCCGTTGCTAACGCTGATCCTGACCGGTATTTTTTTGAGACAATTAGAGAAGCTTACCGCGCGCGTTGTCTTCGGCGCCCTGGTCACCATAATCGGAACCGTGCTGGTGGTGACGGCAAAATAAGGACGCGCCGTGGAAATATACTTCTCGTTTCAGGCGGCGCTGTGCTTTTCCATCGCTCATATTTTGATCCGGCGAGGACTGGTCGAATCCAACGCATTGACGGGCTCGTTCATTTCTCTAGCGATGAGCGCCGTAGTGTCATGGGCGCTGGTACCGTTTTTTGTGTCGCCGTCGCAGGTATGGATTCCCGCGGTCTTGGTTTTTGTCACCGCGGGTATTTTCGCGCCGGGCATCGGCCGAACGCTAAGTTACGTCGGCATCGAAAAGATCGGCGTCGCCCGGTCAGTCCCGATTGCGAATTCCTCACCGATCGTCGCCTCTATTTTCGCGGTTATCTTCCTGGGCGAGTCATGGGCGCCACGTAACATTGCCGGTACGTTGTCGGTCATCGCCGGAGTCGTGATTCTCTCCATGGTCAAGCCCGCCCAGGGGCCGTGGCGCAAGCTGGATGTGATCTATCCGCTCATTGGCGCAGTCGCCTTTGGGGCCTCGACGACTTTGCGAAAATTAGGTTTGGGTTATAGCAATGTACCCATAATGGCGGCCGCCGTGACCTCGGGAACGGCGGCGATTTTCTCGTTTATCTTACTGCAGATCAAAGGCGGTAAAGAAGCATTCAAACTAACGCGCAGGAGCGCCGCCTGGTTATTCGCCGCCGGTATTTTCAACACTGCGGCGATGCTCTCGGTGTTCTACGCTTTGAGCCATGGCAAAGTGGTGATAGTCGAGCCGCTCGTCAGCTCGAACCCTGTCCTTTCATTGTTGCTGACGTCGATATTTTTGCGCGACGTGGAAGCTTTGAGCCTGCGCGTGATTATCGGCGCCCTGTTGACGGTGGCGGGCACTATTCTGGTTGTGACTGCGAGATAGCCGGTCCAGCTCGTTCACCGAAGGGATATTCGGGCCGGCCTCTGGAGAGAAGCGGTTTTTGCCGAAAACGGTAAGATTATTCACCGAAATGACAGAGCTTTTTTTTCAAGCCAGGCGGCGCAATCTGGAAGGTAAAATGGTACCTGCTGGGAGTCGCATTATGAAGATTTCCATTCTTGACGATTATCATGACACGCTGCGCACGTTGGACTGCTTTAAAAAGCTGTCGGGACACGAGGTCAGGATCTGGAATGACCACGTCCAGGATGTCGACGCGTTAGCCGAGCGATTGCAGGATACCGAAGCGCTGGTTTTGATACGCGAGCGCACCGAGATCCGCGCGCCGCTGCTTCATAGGCTGGACAAGCTCAGGCTCATAAGCCAGCGCAGCGTCTACCCGCACATCGACATCGATGCGTGCACGCAACTCGGCATCGTTGTATCCTCGAGCCAGCATCCGGGGACGCCGTCCTATGCCGCCGCGGAGCTTACCTGGGCGTTAGTGCTGGCGGCGATGCGCCAAGTGCCGCAGCAGGTGGCCGCGCTCAAGGCCGGAAAGTGGCAGATCGGCGTCGGCAGCGGGCTGCGCGGCAAAACGCTGGGAATTTTCGGTTACGGCAGGATCGGCAGCGTCGTTGCGGGTTACGGCAAGGCGTTCGGTATGAGCCTGTTGGTGTGGGCGCGCGAGGAGTCGCTCGAGCGGGCGCGAAGCGACGGTTATGCGCCGGCGCGCAGCAAGGAGGAATTCTTTTCGGAGTGCGACGTGCTCTCGCTCCACATGCGCCTGGTCGAAGCAACGCGCGGCATCGTGACCGCGAGCGACCTTGCCCGGATGAAACCGACGGCTTTGCTGGTCAACACAAGTCGCGCGCCGCTGATCGAGCCCGGCGCATTGATCACCGCTTTGAAAGCCGGACGCCCAGGCATGGCGGCCGTAGACGTCTATGAAGAGGAGCCGGTGCTGGACCCCCATTATCCGTTGCTCTCGATGGACAACGTCGTGTGCACGCCGCACATTGGCTATGTCTCACTGGAGGAATACGAAACTCAATTTTCAGACATATTCGATCAGATCGTCGCTTATGAGGCCGGCACGCCCATCAATGTGGTAAATCCGCAGGTGCTTAGATCCGCGAATGTACGACGTTAGAGGTCTGCACTATATGAATGGATGCTTTGAGCCTGCGCGCGATTATCGGTGCACGGTGGCGGGGGCGGCTCGGGACTTTGAACATTGAACCAGTTCGTCGAGCTCAGGACAACTCAATGATTCCTCACGCTCACGAACCGCAGCGCTGTGGCTTTTAGTTTTGGTAGTTCTCTAGTGACCCTGGCGGCGATAAATTTCAGCAGATTAGGTGCGGGAACCGATTTGTAGCGCGCTCGTCTCAGCGATTCTCGTTCCGCTTCTGCCCGCTGGGCTTCAATCCAGGTGATATGAACTGTTTTTCTCGCCTGCTTCGGTTTCGTTTGTTTTCCACTGCAACCTCCGACTCTACCTGAGTATCA
The DNA here is from genome assembly GCA_036555515.1 of Binatia bacterium. Lineage (GTDB taxonomy): Bacteria > Desulfobacterota > Binatia > UBA9968 > UBA9968 > DATACQ01. The sequence continues at coordinate 2,837 of DATBLC010000104.1, read as the reverse complement.
ATGGTCGAGAGGCAATGATCAAGGGTCAAAATTCAATATCGCTGGAAAAATCGTCCCACCACACGCCCGGCGACACTGGGCCGGGCGTTTTTTTAATTAACCGCTCTCTACAGTTCGTATTGAAGGCGGGTTCATTTTTGAACTTCGAGACTGTTGACAACTGTCTCCACGCCGCGCACTTCCCAGGCGATCTTGATTGCTTGTTGGCGCGCATCCAAGGACTCCACGGTTCCGTGTAAATAGACTGTGCCGCCGTTGGCTACGACCTTGACGCCGGATAGATCGATTCTCTTATGCGCGAGAAGTTTATCTCGCACGGACCGCGACAGCGCCTGATCTTGTGGGGATTCCGTGGTAGGAATTTTCACAGTAACTTCGCTTTTCATTATTTGGCAGCCAAGGGCAAATGGCAGAGCTGACAACGCGGCGGCGAGTATATATTGTGCGGTGATCTTCATCGACTACTCCTTATCACAGCGCGCAAATTTGGACGATTGGCTCAGGGTTGCGCCTCGCGCTTCCTGTCGAGCGCAACTTCGCTAGCCGGGTTGAAATTTCGCCATCAATCCTTAGCGTAAAGCTCGTGGAGCTTGACCGGCAGCGCGGCCGCCCGGCCCACCCTGAGATTAAGCATCTCGACGAAGACCGAAAAAGCCATGGCCGAATAAATGTAACCCTTGGAGATATGCTGGTCGAAACCTTCGGCCAAAAGGGTCATGCCTATCAGCAGGAGAAAACTCAGCGCCAACATTTTAACCGTAGGGTGGCGCTCGACGAAGCTCGCGAGCGCGCCGGCGAACACGATCATGACGATCACCGCGCCGACGACGGCGGCTATCATGATGCCGATCCGGTCGACCATGCCGATGGCCGTGATGACCGAGTCGAGTGAAAAAACCACGTCGAGAAGCAGGATCTGTACAATCACACCGGTAAACGTCGGCGCCCCTCGCGCGGACGCCCCCCCTTCAACGCCTTCAAGCTTCTGATGAATCTCATGGGTGCTTTTGGCAAGCAGGAACAGCCCGCCGACGATGAGAATCAGGTCGCGGCCGGAAATTTCATGTTGAAAAATCGTGAATAGCGGCGCGGTCAGACGAATCATCCAGGAGAGTGATATCAACAGCAGCAAGCGCATCACCATAGCCAGGCCGAGACCGAGATAGCGCGCCTTAGCCTGCTGGGAGGCGGGCAGCTTGCCTGCCAGGATCGAGATGAAGATGACGTTGTCGACGCCGAGAACGATTTCTAGCGCCAGTAATGTCCCGAACGCGGCCCAGGCCTCAGGGCTCGTGATCCAATCCATAGGCAATATCTCCCCGTTAGTTTTTTTCGTTAACTCGATACCGCGAAAGCTCTCGCTCAAATGGCGACTGCGCGGTCTTGCATCCGGCGAGCGGCTCGAGTTCGCTCCTTGGCGTCGGTTTTCTTCCGAGCTTGCTAATCGTAGTCTTTGACCCAGCTGACTCCTTCTCCACGGCAACTCGTCGTTCGCTTTCATCGCTTCGTGTCACGGGCGAGTTTTTCGTCCGAACGGCTCGTTGATCTCAAAGTCGTCGTTCTCCTGGCGAATCGTTGATAGTCTCTGTCTTGGTATCGACCCGAACCTTTTCTCCACCCGCTTAATCTTAATAATAGACAGGTTTGGGCTCAATGCGGAACCCTTGAACAGCATCAGGCGGGTGACTTTGCCACACAAACTGATGCGCTCAACGCCCGCTATGATACACTTTAGCCGAGAAACGCTAAAAACGCGGAAATATCGTGAGGCCCGGCCGGCTCGAGCCTAAGCGGAAGAAGCGCGAACGAACGAGCAGAAAGGTTTTGGCTGATTCGGCCGATGCGCGTATTCTCCTGTGCCGTAGGATTTGCTAGCGTTTATTCTTAGCCATCAGGTGAGAGGAGAGTGCCAAGAATGAGATCAATTATTTTTCTTATCATGGCAACTGTATTTTCTGCGTGCGCCACCACCTCGAGCCGTGAATCTATGGAGGCAGATGTCGACCAAGCGGCAGCGATCATTGAACGCTTTGAGGCGATCCCGGAGAGGGCAATTCCATCGGCGGTCATGCGCGATGCGAGAGGCCTGGCAATTATAAATGTTACGAAAGCCGGCTTCATCGGCAGTGTCAGGGGCGGCACGGGAGTTGTTGTTGCGCGAACCGAAAACGGTTGGAGCGGTCCTTCAGCAATCGGCACTGGAGGATTGGGGGTCGGCTTTCAGGCTGGCGCTGAGGTCGCTGAGCTCGTTATTGTTCTCAATACCCGGGAAGCTGTGAACGCGTTCGCAAAAGGCGGTAATGTGACTCTTGGAAGCGCACTGGGGGTAGCGGCGGGTCCGGTGGGACGTACCGCCGAGGCCGGCGTGGCCGTGGGCGCAGCTATTTATACTTATAGCCGGAGCCAGGGGCTTTTCGCTGGGGTGTCGCTCGAGGGAACTGTGATAGCCGCCAGAGACCGGGTCAACGCAGCGTACTACGGTGAGTCGGTTGACCCCAGGGAGATTCTTGCAGGCAGGGTACAGCCGCCCGCCAGCGCGCAGAAGTTGTTGGCCGCTCTATCGAAATACTGATGGCAGCCACATTGTTGAGCGAGTTCCTATGCGCGACACATCACGTCCGCCTCCGGTGCCGTTACGCCCACTGAGCTTCGACGGACCGCTCGGCCAGCAAATCGTCGAATTGCATACGTGGGTGGTACGTGAAGGACTTCGCGGCGTTGCCGCCGCTTCACTTTTCGACGGTTTCTGTCAGCGTCTCGTGATCGCTGGCGTGCCGCTGTGGCGTGCGTTCATAGGAATGCCGACGTTGCATCCGCAATGGGGCGGCTACAGCTAC
>DATBLC010000103.1:0-13284 GCA_036555515.1 Binatia bacterium | reverse complement strand
CTATTAAGGAGTCCACAATTGAGTAACCAAACAGCGACCGAGAGGTGAGACCTGGAGAGCGCGGGCACAGGAGCGCGAAGGTTGTTTTCAGGCCGTGCCGGCGGGCATTTCCACCTATGGAGAGGACGGGGTGGTGGCCGGCAAGGCAGAGAACCATTGACCGCGATCGGAAGGGCTCGCCTCTCGGTCGCACACTAGCGACATAGTCTCTAAATAACGAACTCTTTAGTATGTCTCTAAAGTGCCGCTGTCGCGAATCAACTTCTCCTTGCCGCTGCGCGACACCATGTTTGGCGGACAGCAGCGCAATCCACGTCTCAGTAGACAATCGAACCTCGCTCAATCTGGTTCTTACGACGCTCGTACTCGCGCCGGCTGATGCGCTCATTGCGGTAGTCATTCTCGATCCGATCCATCTGCCGTTTGGCGTTTATTTCATAACCTGCTCCGGTTGCCAAAGCGCCGGTGGCGGCCCCGGCCACGAACTCACAGCCGCCGAGACCTAAAGATCCCAAAAGCAACAGGGTGAATAAACTTTTCATCACGCGCCTCCTTCTTAAAGCTGTCTTGTTGGACGTTTCCAGCCTTAAAGTTGTAACAATAAGGCGGCGCGGCAAGCGCCCCAGCAGCGAAAAATGCAAAGAGAATACGGGCTTATCGAGCTTATCCAGCTCAGTCGGGCAGGTAAGAATTTAGATCCAGGGAAAATTCTACGCGAAGAATAATGTTTCGGGAGATTTCTTGCAATCAGAGCGGATTCGCATTCACGATTCCTTCAACGGCAATTGTGACACCAAACCAGCATAACTGCCCTACTTTCCAATTCCCAGCTCTTTTTGAGCCGCGCGCAAAGGAGTAAGATCGACAATTTCACTCAAGGGTACCTCCCGCGTGAGCTTCAGCTCTGCTTTAGCTTGCTCCACCACCATTCGCAAACCTTCCTGGGGAATGTTCCCGTCCGGACTGAACACCTTCCAGGTGGAATCGTAGGAAGCAACCGCATGGTCACGTTCCACCTTACCCCATTCCATCAACACCCTTACGGCACTTTCCTTATCCTCCCTGATGAAGCGATTTGCTCGGACTAGCGCCTTAACCACTTTCTTAGCCTCCTCCGGCTTTCCCTCGATCGTTTTGAGGTTGGCTCCGACGCCGATGAAGGGGAAACTAAAAACCTCGTACGCCCTAAGAAGGACGTTGAATCCCATCTGTCTGCCCAGAGCGTCGCCGGGCGGGGCAATGACCGCTACGTCGACCAGCCCCTCCTTCAACGCGGCGAGCCGCGCGCGATCTGGCCCCAAGGCGAGGAACTTGAGATCTTTCTCTGTATTCAGGCCAAAAGATTTCAACATCATGCGACCCGCCACCTCGTCCGTGCCGCCGAAGTTGCCGATGCCGACAGTCTTCCCCTTGAGCTCTTTGCCTGATTTGTACTCGGGCTTGGCAACCAAGGCGTGGGTTGAACCGTCGAGAAGGCTGGCGAGAGCGCGCATGGGCATGCCTCGGAGCGCGCCCCGCACGACCGAGCCGAAGAGCAAAGTATAGCCAATGTGCCCGGTCACGAGCGCCGTTATGATATTTGGCACGTTCATGCGAATAATCTCAACCTGCAGCCCCTCGTCTTTGAAAAACCCTTTTTTCAAAGCGACTCCGGACGGAAGAAAAGACATATTCGGGTTAGTGACTGCGATGCGTACTTGGTCGGCGCCTGCGAAAAACCAACCAGGTACGCCGAGAACCGAAAGAGTCAATAACCAGCAGTAGACATTTCTCATAACAGTTCTCAAGCCTGCTAATGCTTCGAGCTCGATTAGCAGAGCTTTTAGAGCGCCGGAGCGTACAGGTTATCCGGCAGGCCGCGGATATAATCGATGGTTTCTTTGAGCGAGATCACGTCGGCGTATTTCATCGCCATATCAAAGAGATTAATTTTATGGGACGCCTGGCCGCGGTCGAAGACGCACTCCTCCACCACCGAGACTTTCATGTTGTAGGAAAAGGCGTCGATGACGCTGGCGCGCACGCAGCCACTGGTGGTGGTGCCGGCAACCAAGACGCTGTCGGCATGGACTTCGTTGAGCATGCTCATGAGCGGCGTGCCGAAAAACGCGCTGGGCTTTTGCTTTCGGACGACGATATCGCCCGGCTGGGGTGCGATCTCGTCGACGATTTCGTTACCCTTGTCCCATGTCTCGGTCATGTCTTCCGTCGAGCGGCTGTTTTTCGCCTGCCAGCGGCCGAAGGCAACCGCGTTGGTCCGGTCGTCGTGGCCCGTGGTGTAAAAAGTCGGCAGATGTTTCTTGCGCGCTTCGGCGAGCAGCTCGCCGATACGATGAACCCCTTCCCAGCCTTCGGCGCCGCAGCTATTGCGAAAGCGTTTGACGGACTCAAGAATCGGTTCCGGCTTGTCGCCGACGAAATTATAATTCACATCGATGACGAGCACGGCCGGCCGTTGACCGAAGCCGGCGCGCTTACCGTAGCCGGAGAGCGCGAAAACCTGTTTGTCACGTTCGCTAAGAATATCGTCCCAGATAGCCATAATCGTTTCTCCTTCGAGCTTATTCGCTCAGTTCGGATGTTCATAACAATCGAGTTCTTTTGTCAAGACACGGTTGGGCTACCGGCTCGATTGACCGGCGTACGGTCAATGCCCTATAACCAGCGATGCAGAACTTTCCCGATGAGGAGCGGAACCAACGAAAGTGAAGGAATTTAGCACTTGGTTTTTGTGCGGTTTTAGCGCGCTGATTGTCAGTGCGTGTGGGTCATCGGTTGCGGTCTGGACCGACGGCGAAGTACCCTTCGTGCGCTCGGCACCGGAGGTCATCGACCGCATGCTCGAACTCGCCCAGGTGAAACCGGGAGACATTGTCTATGATATCGGCAGCGGCGACGGCGCGATCATTATCCGCGCGGCAAAGAAATACGGCGTACGGGGCGTCGGCATCGAGATCGACGCGGATCTGGTTGCGAGAGCCCGTAACAACGCCTTCAGAGAAAAAGTTGAGCACCTGGTGGAGTTTCGCGCCCAGGATGCGTTTGCTGTCGATGTGTCGCCCGCGACCGTCGTCACGCTTTATATGTTGCCGGAGTTTAATGCCAAGCTCCGGCCTATACTCGACCGCCAGTTGAAGCCCGGCTCGAGGGTGGTATCACATGATTATCCGGTCGAAGGCTGGGTGCCGGACAGAGTTGAACGGGTCAGCGGCGATTTTCTCCACGACCATACCGTGATGCTGTTTGAAATTCGCTGAGCCTGTGTGGAAAATCCGATCAGGGCGACCGGTACAACGCGTCGATAAAGCCGCTCGCTTCCATCTGGCGCACGAAGGTATCATCGAAGAACTTTCTCGGGTCGGCGTCTTTCGCTTTGGGGATTCTTCCCCCAAGATCATCCAGCACCGATCGCATTGCCTCTGCCGTGGTCAGGGGTACCTTGAGCATGTATTTCTGGATGTCGATGTCGTATGCGTCGGCGAGCGCGGCAGGATTCGTCGTTCGCAAGTATTTGCCCATGACCTTCAGAGCTAAACTCTTATCTCGCTTGGCGCGAGCGATGGCTTCGGTTTGCGCCATCATGTAGCGACGCACGAGGTCCGCGTCCTCTTTGATCAAGCGACCGCGCGTCGTCATACCCGTGAACGCATAGGGAACCCCAAGGGATGCGACGTCGAGCAGAACGCGGTGGCCGAGCTTCAATGCCTGCGTGATCGCAGGGTATGAAAAGATGCCGCCCTGGATGCGGTTCCCGTGCAGCGCCGGAACCATGGATTCCATGCCGCCGACCTGGACGATGGCGACGTCTTTCTCCGGGATGAGAGCGAAATGACGCAGGGCGAGGCGCGCGCCGACATCGATTGACGTGCCGAAGCGAGTAATGCCGAGTGCTTTGCCTTTCAATTGCTCGGCTTTGTTGATCTCCGGACGTGCGATCAATTGCTGGACCAAGGTGTCGAGCGTGGTTCCGACCACCATGACATCCGCACCGCCCAAAGCCGCGCTTGCTGTGGTACCGCCCGATATCTGCAAAAACTGAACTTCCCCGGCGATCAAGGCGTTCATACCTTCGACGCCCGTGGGCGTGGCGATGACCTCCACGTCTAAACCATGCTTGTGGAAAATTCCCGCCTCGCTCGCCACCCAGGGCGGCATCATGACCGCGGACAGCGAGGTGAAGGCCATGCGTACCTTGCGCAAGGGCTGAGCGTCGGCGCCCTTCGACCAGGTAACGGCGATTACGCTAAGCGAGATAACCAGTAAGGCAACGATGCCGCACTTCATCTCACTGCCAGCCGTAAAAGCGTTTGGCGTTTTCACCCAAGACTCTGGCTTTAGTCTGGTCCGAGATGTCTTTGCGGCCGCGGATCGTGGAAACTACATGGGGAAACATACCGTCCCAGTGAGGGTAGTCAGAAGCGAAAACGATTTTGTCATCGCCGATCCGCTCGATGACGTAAGGAAGTGTTTCTTCTTCGGGCTCCATGGCGATGAACCAGTTGCCATGCTTTATGTACTCGCTGGGTTTCCGTTGGCACAGGGGCGCTTCGACTTTGCCGCGCTTCTCCCACTCTTCATCCATCCGCTCTATCCAGTAGGGAACCCAGCCGACGCCGCATTCGAGGAATGCGATGCGGAGATCGGGGAAACGCTCGGCTACCCCGCCGTAGATCAAACCGGTAAATTGGATGAAAGTCTCCACCGGTCGTCCAATGGTGTGCATGTGTATGAAACTATCGAAGCGGATCTCCCCCGCCGGCCCTTCGCGCCGATTATGGACGCACAGCGGCGTATTTAATCGCTCTAATTCCTCATAGAGTGGCCAGAAGGTTTGGGATCCCAGATGTTCCTTCATGCCTTGACTGGCGACGGCGATGGCCACGAGTCCGAGTTTGGTCACGGCGCGGTTGGCTTCTGCGACCGCGGCCTTGGAATCCTGGAGCGGCACCAGCGCGACACCTTTCAGGCGCGGACTTCGTTTGCACACGTCGGCGATGAAGTCGTTGTAGGCTCGGGCGTAGGCGACGGCATAGTCGCGCTCCATCAAACCGTTGACCGCGAAGCTGCTGGTGGGAAACAACACAGAAACGTCGATTCCCTCAGTGTCCATGTCCTTAAGGCGCGTCGGTATATCATTGTCCTCCATACCTCCAACTAGTCCACCCATGGAAGTGTCCAAACCATCGGAAGGCAACAGAGCGCCGGCGCGTTTGGAATATGGCTCCGGCAGGTATTTGCGGATATCTGAATTTTTCTCGACGATATGGCCGTCGGCATCGATCGTGTTCATGGTAGCTCCTTCCCTCTTCAATCGGCGTTGGTTTGAATGGCTTGACGGGAGGAAGCTTAGTCGGCGAAAAGGCGAGTGTCAATGGGAATCAGGCTGTTAAACAGTTTGAACGAGGATGTTTCGGATCGGAAGAGGAAAATGAGAAGGGAAAAGGTTCGGGTTCAAGGTTCAACGTTCAAAGTTCAAGGTTGCGGATTCAAGCTCCAATCCGAACTCCAAATCTCGGACCTTAAACCTTGAATCCGGAACCTTGAACTTCAATTTTCAGCGCCTGAATCTGAGAAGGCCGATTAGTATTCTTTTTGCTGGGACTTCAGCCGTTCGATATCCCGGCTGTTGCGGTTGATCTGATTCTGGTTGCTTTGGATCTGCTGCTGCTGCCGGTAGTTGGTGTTTTCATGTCCCTGCAGTTGGTCGCCGACCAATGCGCCCGCGCCGAGTCCGAGGCCGCCGCCGATCGCCGCACCCGCTCCCGGATGTCCCACCGCTGCGCCGATGAGGCCGCCTGCCGCCGCGCCGCCAAGGGCGCCGATGCCGGCGCCTTTTTCTCTTGTGCTCAGCGGGCCGCCCGCGCAGCCCGAGACGAAGAGCGCCCCCGCCAATACCAAAATCGGTGCCTTGTGATGCAGTTTCATAATTTTTTCCTTTCTACGTTCTCTTCACGATTTTTTTTTGAGCCATTGCCCTTGCGGTTTACCTGATTGCGTTTGATGTTTTGTTTCTTGTCTTTTTCGATCTGCTGACGCTCATCGGCGCGCACCCAGCCCTTCTCGGGGTCCGCAGACCATTGCGCATTGGTATTGGCGCGGCCCTTCACGCTCATATGGGCATTGGTCTTAGCTCCTTTTCCTGGCCCGGCCTCCATGTTCTGCGCGGGGAGTAAGATAAATCCCAAAGTTAGGGCTGCGGCTATTAAAACGACGGTGTTTAGCTTTGCCATTTTTGTGCCCTTTCCGCGCCAGATTCGGTCTCTAACAGCCCGATGTATGGGTGTTTGAGCAACCTGCATGCCATAATAAAAAGCGCGTAATTTTAACTACTTGTACCTAGCTGAGGAATGCCCGGTGGGTAAAAAAGTAAGCCAGTCCGAAGAATTTACTTGGTTTGATAGGAAGCCAGTTTGGCATTTAGCGTTTTCGGCGTGATGCCGAGAAGGCGGGCAGCTTGAGTCTTATTACCGCCGCTGGCCCCAAGTGCGCGTTCGATGGCTTGGCGTTCGGCTTCTGCTAACGATAGAGGCGAGTCGCTCGCCTCATCCTTTATTACCGCCGTGAGACAATACTGTTGAACATCGTCTTTGGTGAGGTTTGGGCCAGGGGCCAACACGGCGAGCCGCTCCATGGCGTTGCGCAATTCACGAACGTTGCCCGGCCAGTCATGGGCTTGCAGCGCGCGGGCGAAGTCGGCATCCCACGGCAATGCCGGGCGCTGATATTTATCCGCGAAGGATTCGAGAAAGTGTCGCGCCAAGAGCGCGATGTCTGCGCCGCGCTCGCGCAGCGCCGGCAACTCAAGATGAAATACGCCCAATCGATAGAAAAGATCCTGGCGCAGCTTGCCCTCTTTGACGGCGCTTGCCGGGTTGCGATTGGTCGCGGCCACCACCCGCACTGAGACCGGGATGTTGGCGTTGCCGCCGATGCGGCGTATCTGGCCCTCCTCCAAGACGCGCAAAAATTTCGCCTGCACCTCGGCCGCCATCTCGGTAATCTCATCGAGAAAAAGCGTGCCGCCGTCGGCCTGTTCGAAACAGCCCAGACGGCGCTCGATGGCATTAGTAAACGCCCCTTTTTCATGGCCGAACAACTCGCTCTCCATGAGCGTTGCCGAAATGGCGGCGCAATTGAGCGCGAGAAATTCTCCGTCGCGCCGGGGCGACAGATCGTGCAATGTGCGTGCCACCAGCTCTTTCCCGGTGCCACTCTCGCCGCTCACTAATACGGCCGCGTCCGTCGGCGCGATCTGGCCAATATGCTGGTAGAGCTGGCGCATGGGCGGCGATTTGCCGATGAGTTCGCCGTAGGAACCAAGCGGCGACTCGAGCTTCTGACGAAGCGTATTTGCTTCACGCGCCAGGGCAACCTGTTTGAGGCCCCGTTCGAGCACGGCGCGCAATTTCGGCGGCTCCAGTGGTTTGGTCAGATAATCGTAGGCGCCGAGCTTGATCGCCTGAACCGCCGTCTCGATGCTGGCTTGCCCCGTCACCATGATCACGGCGAGCTGCTGAGAGCGCGCACCCAGGGCCTCGACGAATTCAAGACCTGTCATTCCAGGCATCATCAAATCGCTGACCACGGCGTGAGGCAGATTGGCGTTGCAAAATTCAAGGGCCGCTTTGCCATCGGGCGCGACAGCTGCGGAGTAGCCCCAGCTTTCGAGCAAAGCCTTGAGGCCGTCGCGAGTTGCGGCGTCATCATCGACGACGAGGACGCTGAGACGCGGACGGGCCATGATCAATTCACCTCCATGGGTAGCGTGACGCGGAAAACCGCGCCGCCGTCGCTTTCCTCGAGAACCAGCGAACCGCCATGGGATTCGGCAATGAGCTGGCTCAAGGGCAAACCGATGCCGCTGCCGCCGGCCTTGGTTGTCTTGCCGAACTCGAAGAGTTCTTCTCTAGTTTCGCGCGGGACTCCGGGTCCGTTATCGGCAAAGCGCAACACCAGTTGGGGGCCGTCTTTTTCCGCCGTGACGCGGATCGCACCACCATCGGGCTGCGCTTCCAGGGCGTTGCGCAATAGGTTATCGAAGGATTGCCTTAGGCGGGTAGCGTCGCCCTGGATGTTCCACGGGCCGGGCGCCAGTTCTTGGGTCAGCGCGACTTTCTGTGTCGCGCAAGGCGCGGCGATCGTTTCCAAGGCTTGCGCGAGGACGGCGGCTACGTCCACAGCTTTGCGCTCCAGAGTAACCGGCGCGGAATAATCGGAAAAGTCGCGGATCAATTGACTCACCTGGCGGACGCTCGAATCCACGGCGGCAAACGACCGTTCGGCCTGGCCGTTGCCGGGCTCGGCGTTTGCTTGCGCGCCGCTGCGCAACAGTTCGAGATGAACAGCAAGCGCGTTGAGGGGCGTGCGCACCTCGTGCGCCAGCGTGCGGGCCGCGATGGCAAGCCGCTGGAGCGGGGCCGGGGTGCCGGTGGCTTTTCGCTGCTTCATGACTAAACGGTCGATCAAGTCCAAGCTGACGCCGACTTCGTCGCGTCTCGCGTAGTCAGCCCTCATCTCGTAAGTGCCGGCTTCGGCCTGGCGTAGCGCATCGCTGATGAGGCGAAAGCGGCGTGTATACAGCGTCGTCGTGAGTAACGCGCTCAACAAAGCGACGGCCCCGCCCAGAACGAACAGGAGCGCTAGTTGCCGCCACAATCCAGCAAGCATTTCCGTCCAATCCGCCGGATTGATCCAAAGCCTCAGCCCGCCGGGCCCCTCCACTCCTTGCGGCATCTGCAGCGGCACCAAGACATCGTAGTACGTCGATTTCCCCCTCGTTTTAGAATTAATGGTCGTCACCCCGCGTGACAGAGCGCGGCGCAGTTGGGAATCGAGACGAGGCTCGCTCTTGGCGTCTCCTCTGGAGCTATAGAGGACCGCACCATCTGCATTGAGCACCCACATCGCATCGATGCCCCCGCTGCGGTCAACAAAAGCCTGGATCAGCCCTTTCACCTCAGTGTGGCGTGACGGTGCGCGGCCCGGCACAACTGTAGTCCTTGGAGCCGCGCCGGGGAAGATGTTACCGAGAAAGCTCCAGAACGCCGAAGGCTGTGACTGCACAACCCGTGGCTGCGGCGTTGGCCGAGCGCGCAAGCTATCGGCCAGCGCGATCTCGACCTGGCGGGCCATCACCAGAGCGGTTTGCAGCGTAGCCTCGGTGGTAAGCCGCTGAGCGATCAACCAGACGCCGGCGGCAAAGAGGCCAAAAATGACTGTCACCGTGGCGAGAAAAACCGCGACCTGTTGCTGGCGCAGTGTCATATCTTAATTAGATTAACAGATCGCCGCCCAGCGGCAAAGATTAATTGACGATTACATCTTGTTGACTTGCGGTTTCTGGTTCGAGTAGCCTCCAGGTCTATGGTCACGGCGCTGACCTGATTCGGCTGAAAACCCTCAGGTCTCAGACTGTCCGGAGTTTACCGAAGGCACGAACGGAGGAGCGGTTGAAATGAATGGAGGGTTTCCGCACTTAGTCGAAGCGTTCTAAACGGTTTTTCAGCAGAAGCTGATTTCGTATGCGGCTTTGTCAAAGCACGAGGAACGAATACGATTTCCGCGCAGCGATTGAGGTTTATGAAGACGATGACGCTTTCTCCGCGGCATGGAGAATAGGAGTAAGGCTTATGCTATCACGCCAAGAAAATGATCTGTTGACGCGCACTGGACCGGGCACTCCAATGGGCCAGGCGATGCGCCGGTACTGGGTTCCGGCGCTCATCTCATGGGAGCTGCCGGCGCCCGATTGTCCGCCCGTGAGGGTGAAGCTCTTGGGCGAAGCATTGGTTGCGTTCCGCGACACCGAAGGCCGTATCGGTCTGCTCGATGAATTCTGCGCGCATCGCGGTACCTCCCTATGGTTGGGCCGAAACGAGCACTCCGGGCTGCGCTGCATCTGGCATGGCTGGAAGTATGACGTGACCGGACAATGCGTGCACCAGCTCAATGAGACGGAAGAAACCAGTTTCGCTCATAAAATCCGAATCAAATCATATCCTACCTGCGAACTGGGAGGCGTCATCTGGGCCTATATGGGGCCGCCCGAAAAAGTCCCGTCTCCGCCGCGTTTTGGTTGGACCCAGGTGCCGGAAACTCACCGTCACGTATCAAAGGTTTTGCAGGAATGTAATTGGCTGCAGGGCCTCGAAGGAGGATTGGATCAATCCCATGTCGGCATATTGCACAAGACCTTCCGCAACAATCCTAACAATCCCGGCTCAAGTCCGGAATCCTTCAATGCCCGCGGCGGTTCGCCGACATTCGACGTAGAACCAACTGAATACGGCACGCGTTACGTCGCGATCAGGCCGCTAGGCGAGCATCGCCAGTATGTACGGAGCTACAGCTTTGTGATGCCATTTACCCAGATACGGCCCTTCAGCCCAAGGAACGAAGCGGAGGCCGGAAAAAAGTTCAATCCCGGCCATATGTGGGTCCCCGTAGACGATGAAAACTGTTTTGTGTGGAACTGGATGTACAGCTGGGGTGAAGAACCGCTAACGGACGACGACCGCTCGGAGCGCAGTCTGTCTAACGGACCCGACGACGTGGATCAAAAGACCTTTCGCTCACTGCGCAATAGGGAGAACAACTGGCTTATCGACCGTGAGATGCAGCGAAAAGAAAATTTCAGCGGCATCGTTGGAGTCAACACTCAAGACCGCGCGGTGCAGGAGTTGCAGGGCCGGATCGTGGACAGAACCAAAGAGCACTTGGGTCCGGCAGATAAGGCGATAATTGCCGCGCGGCAGATGTTATTGCAGGCGGTAAGAGCGGTCCAGGCGGGCGACGACCCGCCCGGAGCGGATACAAGTTACTACCGCGCCCGCAGCGGGGTAAAAATCATCCCAGCGGAGGTTTCATGGCGGACGGCGGTTCTTGAAGATTAATAGCCGCCGGAGGAAAGTTGGATTTCCGTAGGGTAAAGGCTGGCCGCTCGGAGATTGCAAAATGAAACGCTTGTTTCGCATTTGCGCTTACTTCTTCGTGCTCATGACGGCATACCCGCTCAACCTGCCGGGACAGGAAAAGTTGGTCACTATCGGTTTCACGAATCCAACCGGCGCGGCCGCGCTGCCTTTTGTCATGGCCGAGAAAAAAGGTTTTTTTAAGAAAGAAGGAGTCAACGCGGTCACCGTGACGATGCAAAATGCCGTTGTCGTGAATGGGGTCTTGAGCAGAAATCTAGATTACGGCGGAACCATCGCAAATTTTATCGGCGCCGCCCGGGGCGGATTACCGGTGCGCATCGTCATGTCACTCATGGACGGCTCGGATCACGTGCTGGTTTCGAGTGCGAATATCAAAAAAGTTGAGGACCTTAAAGGGAAGATCATCGGCATCAGTAGCTTTGGCGGCGCGCCGCATAATCAATCGGTGATGATTCTTAGAAAGTACGGCATGAACCCCGATAAGGACGTCACTTTCCTGCAAATCGGCGGCGGCGCAACCCGCTACACCGCTTTGGAAAGCGGTTCGATACACGCTACGATGTTGGTGCCGCCGCTGAATAAGGTCGCGCGCGAAAAGGGCTTCAACGAACTGCTTTATTTTAACGAGATCATGCGTGTACCGCTTTCGGGGTTGTCTGTCCATCTCGATAAAATTAAGGAAAGCCCGGACGAGATAGTTAAAGTCATCAAGGCGCTATTAATCAGCATGGACTACGTCCGGGCGAATAAGAGCGAGATCCTTGGTTTTCTGGAAAAAAGCTGGGGCATAAAAAACCCCGGTGTGCGTGAAGGGTTTTATACAGACATGGCCGCGCTGTACAGCCGCACGGGTATTGTCGCCGATGAGCTGATCCGGAACGTGTTTCGCTTCGTTCAGGAGACGCGCAAAACCCAAGATACCTTTTCGCCGGCGGATATCACCGATTGGAGTTTTGCCCGAAAAGCCAACGAGCAATTGAGACGCTAGATAAGAGAAGAAAAGAATTTAACCGCAACTCAACGGTCTTGAAGGGAGCGCAGCGGTTCAACGACTTGAACTTTAGTTTCACTGCGCACCCCAGGGTCGCGCACCCCAGCGGGTCGGACCAGCGCAAGGCATTGATTTAGAAAACGAAAAGTGCAGAGTGGGCGCGGTTTAAGAGCTTAGAAGCAGCTTTTTGGTGTTGAAACCGTCGCTCTAAGACAAACGGACAGCCTGTTCCAGCCGTTCAACCGCTGCGCTTCGTTCAAAACGTTCCAGTTGTTCCAATCGCACAATCACTCGTAACAGAACCATTCCCATCCACAACCAAAAATCCGGGAACCGCATGCCTATCGGGAGGCTGCGCGGTCAGTTTATCCAGTTGTAGTTTCGGATTTCATTTCAGTTGCGGTTTTGGAATTCTCAAAACGTAGACGCGTAGCTTGACCGGACGCACCTTGCTGCGTGCAGAGTTGACTTGCTAGGTATGGTTATTATAATGGCCATAATTGAGGTCTGATATGAAAGACATCACGACTTACATACCCATTAGCAAGGCCAAGAGTGAGCTTTTGGATATTATTCGCCGGCTGCAGAGCGTGGACGATGCCGTGGCGGTGACCAAGAACGGAGTTCCGGCCGCGGTGATTCTCAGCATGGAGAAGTACGAGGGGTTACTGGAGACGCTCGATATTTTAAGTGATGAGAAGATCATGAAAACGCTACGCACCTCGATGCGTCAGGCGCGCCAGGGAAAATGGCTGAAGTATGAAGAGGTCTTTGGTCGTTGAAAAAGGCCACTTGTCGTTTCACCCCGGAAGCGGCCCGGCTCATTGCTACACTCCCGCCCGAAATCAAAAAGCTCGTTCGCTCCTCTATTGATACACTTCTCGCGAAGCCACACACTGGCTCCGAACTGACTGGAGAGCTTGAGGGTTATCGCTCACTCAAAGTAAAGAGATACCGAATCATTTACCGCCTAAGGGATAGCGAAACCAGTGTCGAAATCTATCTTGTCGGTCATCGGCGGGATGTTTACGATACCCTCCGGTCGCTGCTCCTCGGGGTTAAGCAATAACCGGGAGTCATGGTGACCCAAGCGCTAGGGTCGGACCTGTGCAAGATCTTGATTCCTCAATGTGCCTCGACGATCATGTTGCGCAGGGTGGTCCCGAGGATCGAAGAAGAGGCAGGTGTTAGTTATTTAGTATTTTCTCCTCCGGCCCCCGGGGAGATGACATGGTAAACGGCTTCGGGGAAATAAACGCGCGGCTGTATAGGAAATTTAAACCGTGTTTTTTTTCTGGCCCGAGCTATAGCGCCGGAGCGGAGAGTTGTCAAACTCATTTCTGTTTGATGAAAATCCCG
>DATBLC010000102.1:0-12638 GCA_036555515.1 Binatia bacterium | reverse complement strand
CCTTGCCGGCCACCACCCCGTCCTCTCCATAGGTGGAAATGCCCGCCGGCAGGGCCTGAAAACAACCTTTGCGCTCCTGTGCCCGCGCTCTCCAGGTCTCACCCCTCGGTCGCTGTTTGGTTACTCAATTGTGGACTCCTTAATATTCTACATCACCGCATTGTTGGCCTTCATGTCCGACGCCTAGTCGGCTTGTTCGGGGGATTTTTTTGCCATGCGCTGATCGTCGATCAGTGACAATAGTTCGCCGAGGTTACGAATGCAGCAAGGCGCGGAAACATGCCGCATTCCGGAGCGGTCCAGAAAAACCGCGTCGAGACCTGCGTTTGCCGCCCCTTGCACGTCGGCATCTAGGTTGTCGCCGACATGGACTGCTTCGCTTGGGTTAATCTTATGCGCCGTCAATGCACAGTCGAAGATCTCGCGGGCAGGCTTGGCCCATCCAATGTGACTCGAAATAAAGACATGCTCGAAGTGTTTCGCTACGCCGAGCCCATCGAGAATGGGTAGCAGCCGAGAGTCAAAATTCGAAATCACACTGACCATCAAGCCGCGTTTTTCGAGTCCAGCCAGCGTTTCGCGAGCTTCGGGATACAATGTCCAGGATTCAGGCCGCGCAAAATAACTAAAAAGTGTCATGAAAAAATCATCAAAATCATAAAAGTGTCCCAAGGGTTCAAAGATCCGCGCTACGAGTCGCTTCCACCAGTCGAATTCCAAAGTCGGAATCTTTTCCGGTCTTTCGCCCGGAAACGCAAGCGGCGGCGCCGATTTAAAACATGCTCCGAAGCGGCTGGAGATCTCGGACGGAGAAATGCTCACCCCAAACTTTTGTGCGGCGGCAGCGTAGCTTTCGCCCACCGGCCTGGAGGGCTTGATTAGCGTTCCCGCCGCGTCGAAAAAAACCGCTTTAACGGCCATGATGAAAGCTGAGATTAGGGGTCATTTTATATGATTGCAACGAGCGTACCATTCTTTATAATGAAATTCGATGCAAGAAAAGGACGCATTGCTCATCGTCGATGTGCAGAATGATTTCTGCCCGGGCGGCTCATTAGCCGTGAGCGACGGCGACCAGGTCGTTTCGGTCCTCAATCGCGTGATCGCCCAGTTTGACGGGGCCGGATTGTCGGTGATCGCAACGCGCGATTGGCATCCCCGGCAGACGACTCATTTTAACACTCACGGCGGAACCTGGCCGCCGCACTGCGTCCAGGGCACCAGGGGGGCTGAGTTCCATCCGGATCTGGCTCTTGGGAAGAGTCCGGTCGTCGTCTCCAAAGGAATGGCAGAAAACGCCGATAGCTATTCTGGTTTCGACGGGGTTGATGCGCGCGGAGTTCGGTTGGCGGATTTGCTGCGCGAGCGCGGCGTCGAGCGGCTTGTCGTCGGCGGTCTCGCTACCGACTATTGCGTCAAACAGACGGTGCTCGACGGCTTACACAACGGCTTTAGGGTCGTCCTGCTGGAAGACGGCGTGCGCGGCGTCAATCTGAAACCCGGCGATGCGCGGCAAGCGCTCGACGAAATGAAGCGCGCCGGCGCGGAAGTCCGCAACTCAACAAACTGGGCGGATGATTAGTTCGTGGGGCGCGGGCACCTGCTTAATGCCACGGAGCTAACTCAGACCGGTTCATCCACGCCAACGCTTCGAAGCAAAGGAAAACCAGAAATATGATCGATAATTTTTCGTACCGCGAAGAATTGAACACCGCGGAGCGCGCCGCCAGACAGGCTGGGGCGGTGATCATGGGATTGTTCAAGGGGAAGTACGACATACAGGAGAAAAGCAAAAATAATCCGGTGACCACGGCCGATCTGGAAGCCAACCGGCAAATCCGCGAAACCATTCAGAAAACATTTCCCAAGGACGGTTGGCTTTCGGAAGAAGACAAGGACGGGTCCGCGCGGCTGCAAACGTCCCGGGTGTGGGTTGTCGATCCCATCGACGGGACTAAAGAATTTATCGAAGGCGTGCGGCAGTTCGCGGTTTCCATCGCTTTTGTCGAAGACGGCAGACCGAAGGCCGCCGTGGTTTTCAATCCCGCGAAAGACCGGTTCTATAAAGCCGCGGCCGGTCAAGGCGCGTTTTTGAATGAACAGCCGATTCGCGTCACGCCGCGCCACGAGATCGACGGTGCTCGGTTGCTGGTGAGCCGTTCAGAGCCGCGCCGCAAGTTTCAGGTCTTCGTCGACCACTGCGAGATCAAACCCATCGGCAGCATCGCCTACCGACTCGCTAAGGTCGCGGCCGGCGACGGCGACGGCACACTCACGTTTCGCCTGATTCATGAGTGGGATATTTGCGCGGGGGTCCTCATCGTCGAAGAGGCCGGCGGCAAGGTGGTCGATGGCAGCGGTAAGAATTTGCTATTCAACCAGCCGGAGCCGCGTCACCGCGGCGTGGTGGCCGCCAACGGGCCATTGAGCCAAGGATTGCAGGGCTTGTGGGCGGAGGCGATGGCGGACGGAAAATAAGCTCCTATTGCCATAAAATGAAGGGATGACTCGTGGCTCGTTGCCGTTATTGTGGTGAGGCAGCGCGGATGCTGGCGCGAATTTGCGCCGATTGCAAAAAACTTCTAGCTTGCGTTGAACAGCTGCGCGGGCGGGTCGGTTACGGCGAGTTTCTCGACGGATTGGAGAAAACCGGAGTCGCCAAGGAAAAGATCATGACGTTTCTCAAAGCTGATCCCGACGGTAGTGGCAGCATCCAGGATCAGGTGACTGCGGAAATGACCACCGAGTTGATGAAGGTAATGGGTATCGCCGGCCGCCAGTCCGCGCCGGAAGTCAAACGCATTCGCGAATACGTGGAAAAGCAGCCCAAATAACTCCGCACTGCCCTACACAATGGAAATCACGATCTATTTGTCGCTGCTATTTCTCGCCGTGTACCTCGCCGGCCTGGCCGTGCGCCGCTGGATTTTCTTGCGCGACCAGCGGCTGATGAAATGCGAAAGCCGGTCGGCGGGCAGAGCGGTGGCGAAGATCGATGAGCTTGAACCGGGCAGTGTGAAGAAATTCTGGTTGATTTGCCAACGATATCGAATTGATGCCTTTCTGGTGAACGACCAGGGTCAGTTCCATGCCTACGTGAACCGTTGCCGCCATATGGCGACGCCGCTGGATTTCATCCGGGATCAATTCTTGAGCGAGGACGGACGCTATCTCATGTGCTACACACATGGCGCCCTCTACGAATTCGCCAGCGGAGTTTGTGTCGCGGGACCGTGCAAGGGCGAAGCGCTGTACCGCTTGCCGGTGCACTTGGATGGGGAAGAGGTCTTGGTGGCATGCCCGGAAGGGGACTTGAAAGCGCTGGCGGATTAACAACGTGCCGTGATGGAAAACAGAGCCGAGCATGACACGCGCCGGAAATTTGTTGCCAGGGTTGGCGAGCTTGCCCATGGCGCAAGTAAGAAGTTCAAGATACGGCGCGGCGAATTCGACATCGAAGCGCTGCTGATCAATTACCAGGGCAATTTTTTTGCCTACTTGAACCGCTGTCCCCACGTTGGCATCTCGATGGATTGGGTCGACAACCAGTTTTTTACCGTCGATCGGCGGTATCTCATGTGCGCCAATCACGGCGCGGTGTTCGAGCCGCCGACGGGCGAATGCGTGTGGGGTCCCTGCGTCGGCGCCGCGCTGCAAAAACTGGCGCTCGAGATCGAAGGCGAAAAAATTTTCGCGCGGTTTTCGGGTGAAAGCTCGGAAAACTGATTGCTGCCTGAGCGCCGGGATATGATTGAGGAGTTCACCGTGAGTGATTGTCTCTTCTGCGGCATCATTGAAGGGAAGGTTAAAGGAGATATTGTTTACCAGGACGACGCGGTGGTGGCCTTCAAGGACATCGGCCCCAAGGCGCCGGTTCATCTTCTGATCGTGCCGCGCAAACATATCGCGTCGGTTTCCAGCCTCGAGCCGGCCGACGGTTCGCTGGTGGGCGCGATTTTTATCACCGCCGCAAAACTGGCCAAAGATTTCGCCATCGCCGACAGCGGCTACCGTGTGGTGGTCAATAACGGCGCCGATGCCGGCCAGAGCGTCTTTCACTTGCATTATCATCTGTTGGGTGGGCGGCAGATGCGTTGGCCGCCAGGGTAACAGCCAATAACATTATGATCGATACGTTGACGGAGGAACACATGGCCCCGGCTGAGTGGCAGAGTCCGGCGAGCGAGCTGGCGATCAAGCAGTTTGATGTCGCTTCGGCCAGACTCAACCTCGATCCGAACGTCGCCGCACGCTTGCGGCGGCCCGATCGGGCGATGATCGTCAGTGTTCCGACTCGAATGGACGATGGCAGAGTCCATGTTTTTACCGGTTATCGGGTGCAGCACAATGATGTGTTGGGGCCGTTTAAGGGCGGCATTCGTTATCATCCCGAGGTCAATCTCGGGGAGGTCTCCGCTCTCGCGATGTGGATGACCTGGAAGTGTTCTTTGGTCGGTCTCCCGCTGGGGGGCGCCAAAGGCGGCGTTGCCTGCGATCCCGCCGAACTATCTCGCCATGAGCTGCAGTCGCTTACCAGGCGCTATACCGCTGAAATTCTCAATTTCATCGGTCCTGAGGTGGATGTGCCGGCTCCGGACATGGGAACTAATGAACAAGTGATGGCGTGGATCATGGATACCTACTCCCAGCACAAGGGGCATGCGGTGCCGGAGGTCGTCACGGGAAAGCCGGTGGCCATTGGCGGCACGCATGGCAGGCGGGAAGCGACAGGCCGCGGAGTCGTTTATACGATTATCGATGCCGCCAATCACTTAGGCATAGGTGTCACCGGATGCACCGCGGTTGTCCAGGGTTTTGGCAATGTCGGTTCGGTGGTCGCTCAGGAGCTGGCGCGTCTTGGCGTCAGGGTTATCGGCGTCGCTGATCGCACGGGCGGGTACTTTGACGCGAAGGGGTTGCCGGTAGAAAAGCTGCTCGAAGTAGCGCACAAGAATCACAGCCTGGAAGGGTGCGCATACGGGAAAAAGATCACGAACGAAGAACTTTTGGAGCTCAAGTGCGATATTCTCGTGCCGGCGGCCCTTGAGATGCAGATCACCAAGGAAAATGCCGGCCGATTGCAGTGTCGCATTCTGGCGGAAGGCGCCAACGGTCCGACCACTTTGGACGCGGATTTGATCTTGCTACAAAAGGATGTCTTTGTCATTCCCGATATCCTGGCGAACGCCGGCGGGGTGGTGGTGTCTTATTTCGAGTGGGTCCAAGACCTGCAGAACTTTTTCTGGACCGAGGACGAAGTCAACAAAAAGCTTAGAGACATCTTGACCAAGGCCTTTCATGAAGTCCTCAATCTGAGTCTCAAGGAAAACATCGATATGCGGTCGGCGGCGCTTATGATCGGCATCGAACGCGTTGCCCAGGCAATGTTGTGGCGCGGCCTTTACGCGTAGGTGAGTTTTTGGGCTCGGGTAACACGCAACCCGCAAATGGTGACCCAGATCAAGACAAGGGATAGTTGACCAGCCTGCTGGACAAGGGCGTCGGTCTTGCGCAAGCAACCGGAAGGACCAGGTTGAAGGCCCGACAAGAAACTGTTAACAAAATACCGACATGAGCGAAGAGGATATTTAGAAGATGGTTCAAGCAACCCAACTTAGACCGGGGATGATCATCATTCACGGCGGCGATCTGTTTCGCGTCACCGCGGTTCATCACCTGACCCCCGGCAATAAACGGGGATTCATGCAAACGAAGATGAAAAATCTTCGCACGGGTATCGGTACCGAGTACAAGTTTCGCTCTGAAGATCGCGTTGATCAGGCCATCTTGGATAACCGGCAAATGCAGTATCTCTACGCCGAGGGCGATCTCCACACGTTCATGGACACGGAAAACTACGAGCAGATAGCTCTAACGTCGGAGGACATCGGCGATCTTTTATCCTTTCTATTGCCCAATTCCATTGTCGGCATCGAGTTTCATGACGGCAAGCCGGTGGGAATTAACCCGCCCGCAACAGTGGATTTGGAGGTCGTCGAAACCGAACCGTCCATGAAAGGAGCTACCGCCAGCGCTTCTTACAAACCGGCGAAACTGGAGACCGGGGTAACCGTCCAGGTGCCGCCGTTCATTCAAATCGGCGATAAGGTTCGCGTCAATCCGTCGGACGGCAGCTATCTGGAGCGTGTCAAGTAGCCTTGATCTCCTCCAAAACCGCCCGGACTCGCAGCTCGAGGTCTTCGAGACTGCCATCGTTTTCGATTACATAATCCGCCAGGCGGCGTTTTTCCTCCAGGCTCATTTGCGCCGCGATATGCTTGGCCGCTTCCAACTCCGTGAGATGATCTCTTTCCTGAAGGCGTTTTTTCTGCGTTGCGACGTCGCTGGCGACCAAAAC
This sequence comes from Binatia bacterium, assembly GCA_036555515.1. GTDB lineage: Bacteria > Desulfobacterota > Binatia > UBA9968 > UBA9968 > DATACQ01. Next base: position 6,280 of record DATBLC010000102.1, on the reverse strand, counting down.
AACCGGGCGAAGCCAATGGTGCAAGTTGCCCTCGAAGAGCAGCGGGACTTCGTAAACGACGATCTCATAGCCAGCGGCGCCATGTTCGCAGATCCGCTGCTCCGCCAGCGCGCGAACCCGCGGATGGATGATGGCTTCAAGTTTTTGGCGCGCCGCCGGGTTGTCAAAGATGATTTTCCTGAGTTTCTGACGGTCGATGGTTCGGTCCGCCTGGAGGACTTCCGCGCCAAAGGAATCGACGATTTCTTTCCAGCATTCTTGATCGGGTTGGACGACCTCGCGGGACAGTTCATCGGCATTGACGATGGCCGCGCCGAGCCGCCGCAAGATACCGGCAACGGTGCTTTTCCCCGACGCGATGCCGCCGGTCAGACCGATCAACTTCACGGCCCAGTAATGGCAAAATAGCTATGGGCTTTCAAGCAACGCTTTGAGCGTTATCATAATTATCTCAACGGAGTCGTAAACCCTATGGCTCGAGTCATAATCTACACTACCAGCTACTGTCCCTATTGTTTCCGCGCTAAATCCTTGCTGCGTTCCAAAAACGTGGAGTTCGAAGAGATAGACGTGACCAACGATCCTTCGCGGCGCGCGGAGATGGAGGAATTATCCGGCCGGTATACGGTGCCGCAGATCTTTATCGATGGCAAACCCATCGGTGGCTACGACGACGCTCGGCTCTTGGACGATGAAGGCAAGCTCGATCAAATGCTCGGGTCGCCGGTTTGAAGGCGCGAACAATGGTAAATGTCAGCGATTATGTCGGGCTTGGCACCAGTGGAGATGCTCTTAGACGCACAATCCACGGCGGCTTTGTCCGGACCGTAAACTTGACGCGTATCCATGAATTACGGCTCTGCTACGCATGAGCAGGGTCTCGGGTTTATCAGAGCCACAATTTCCACATGAAAGCCGCGCTGTAGCAGGCGTAAACGGAGGCGGTTATGGTCAGCGCGTTAGCGGCCATGAACTCCCGCTTGTGTCTGCTCGCATAAATCAAAAACAACAAAGCGGAGGCTAAGACCTTATTGTAAAGCAAACCACCAATAATTTGCCGGCTCTCTAGCGCGGCGTTCGCGAGTGGGTTTGGCCCAACGTCTCCCAGCGACAAAAGCCCATAGGAAACGCTCCCGTCAAGGAGTTGAAGGAGCACATTCAGAATGAGCAGGAACCGGGTTTTCTCTTCGACGCCCGTCATGAAGGTCGCGCTGTGGGTGCGGTTCGAAAATCGACCCTATCCAATCGCTGGACTTCTGAGATCTGCCTCTGAAGTTGGTACGCGAACAGAAGCGCCAGAGCTGCGCATAGCCCGGCAACGATAAGAGCCAGCGAGACGACCCCTCTGATCGGGGGGCCAAAATCTCGTTCCTTCCTTGCCGAAACTAACAGGAGAACAAGGGCCGTCAATGCACATAGTGCGATCATCGTAAAGCTTACGGCCTTAAAGACGAGCAGTGTGTCCACGCACCATTGAAGAGCTAGCGGTATGCCGTACGCAACTACGCTGCAACGCTGCTTAAAATGCTTGAAAATACAGAATCGCTCGGTCCAAGGTAGCCCGTTAATACATTGGTCGCTTGATAACGGGCGGTGAAGCCCTGGCAACATCGCAAAGATACTTGTATGGGCGATATAGGGTTGCAGCCATCCCCCTTAACCACAAAACTGCTGAAATGTACATTTAAGGCAGAAACGGAGATCAAGGGATATGGGACAGGTAAATACAGTCAATGCTCGGGCGCAGTTTTCGGAAATCATTAATCGGGCGGCATTCGGCAAGGAGCGCGTCACGCTCACCCGTCGCGGCAAGGAGATCGTCGCGGTTGTGCCGATTGAAGACGTAAAGTTGCTCGAAGCCTTGGAAGATAAAATTGACCTGGAAGAAGCGCGAGAGGCGCTGGCGGAAACGAAGAAGAAGGGCACGGTGTCTTGGGCTAAATTCAAGAAAGAACTCGGTATGTAATTGGCTTACCGCACTGAGCTTTCGCCGAGAGTGCAGCGAGACTTAAAGGCTCTCGATGGATCGGTACGGGGGAGGATAAAACAGCGGATTGACTCGCTGGCCGAATCCTTACCCCTCGGGCATCAAAAAGATCGAAGGGGAATATGAGCTCTATCGGCTGCGCGTGGGGGACTACAGAATACTTTACCAAGTCAAAGGAAAGGTACTCTTGGTTCTCATCGTGGGCATAGGGCACAGACGCAATATCTATCGACGACTTGGGAACTAAGGCTTCAAAAACACTGAGGCCATCTCCTTGTGAGCCGGCCTCGCACCCTAACTCGCAAGCATCGTGGGCAACTGTCCAAGAACTGAGACCAGAATCGGCGCTGAGAAGTTAAACCCAGAAAAAGATTTGAAGGCGGCGAGCGGATTCGAACCGCTGCATCGAGGCAAAAACCGCAGGAACAAGAAGTGATACGGAGTGATAAAACGCCCGGACTTTCAGGGTTTTATTCTTTTGACTTGTTCTAGGTGTTAAGGGTTGTCACCCAGAGTTGGAACAATCCCGGAACACGCGCTTCCAATTATAGGCTCCTCGCGCTACGTTTTTGCTGCAAAGAAATTAGCTTCACCCCATCCTGCAAGGCTCCTGCCGAAGGTGTCCCAGAATCACAGTAAAGAGACCATGCGAAGAGCCGATAGCTCTGGTTACAAGGAATCGAATGCGCGTGATCGTTGACCCGATAGCCCGGTAGCTTCGTGCTCGTTAAACTCTGCGTCACCGCCTCGTATGCGCTGAGAGAATAAGAGTCAAATTTATGGGAGTTTGCGTGGTTTACGTACTTGTTTCAGGCGGGATTAATCTGATTTATGATGCAGGACCATCCGAGTGGATGACTACCATACTCTTCGGCATCTCTGCGGGAGTCATTTGGGAATTCAAAAAGGATTCGTCAGAACGAAACGCGCTTGAAAAAAGGATCAAAGAACTAGAATCTCATCGCACTTCTCCAGAGGCTACTGGCCGAGATTAGCTGGGTTCCTTTGCACTGCGAATTACTCAACTCCAGACTTGAACCTTAATCTTTCTCGGCGGGCACCAGACCACGTCGCCCGGTCGTATTTCCAATTTTGGACCGCCTTCGCTTTGCACCCACCCATACGATCAGGGTCTGCCCAAGCGGGTGGGTGTGCCATGCCGTCCGGGCGCCGGGCTCGAACGTGACACTCGCGCCTCGCGCGCGTGCCGGATCGGGTGCCTCAAACAGGGGACCAATACGTACAGTGCCAGTAAAATACTCTGCCGGTCCTTTCCCATTCCCGCAGAATCGCTACTTGCGTCAGTGGTAGTCTACGTTCTGGCCACAAACCAAGGACCAACGCCTTGCACGAGTCCTTACACGTAGCCGTGCGCCAAGCGCTACGCGGTGGAGGAGTTTTTGCCAGGTTCGCTTCTTGCCGGTAAAGTGTGAAGATAGAGTCTGAAGAAACCGATGGAGCCAGGGCTTTTCGCGATGATTGCCGAATCAGTAGGTAAGATTGTATAGATTGAATGCCCTGGCCCATCCCCACCCTACAACATGACGATGCCCTTCCGGCCGCGCTGGTACTTCTTCATCGCGCTCGTCTCCATCACGTTCATCGGCCCGCTCTCGCTCCATCTGTTCATCCCGGCCATGTCGGCGGTGAAGGAAGGCTTCGGGGTGTCGACCGGCATGGCCCAGCTCACGATGTCGCTGGCGATGCTGTCGATGGCCTTCTTCACGGTCGCGTACGGAGGTTTGTCCGACCGCTTCGGGCGCAAGCGCGTGCTTCTCGGCGGGCTGGTGCTGTTTACGTGCGGCGCGGCCGCCTGCATGGTTGCCGCCAATATGCCGATGCTGCTCGCGGGGCGGATCCTGCAGGGCGCGGGTGCTGGGTGCGGCGTCGTGCTGGCGCGCGCCATCGCCCGCGACGTCTACGGCCAGGACCGCGTTGCCCAGGTGATCGCCTATCTCACTGCCGCCTACGTGCTCGGGCCGATGGTGGCGCCGCCGATCGGCGGCCAGCTGACCGCCGTGTTTGGTTGGCGCGCGCTCTTCTTGTTGGCGTCGGCTGTCGGACTGGTGGTGATCCTCGCGGTGATCTTAGGCGTGCCGGAAACCCGGGCTCGCAGCGCGCGGCTGCCGCATGGCGTATTCGCCGGCTACAAGTCGCTGCTCCGGCGCCCGCGCTTCGTCGGCTTCATGCTGCAGCCCGGACTGATGTCCGCGGCCTTCTACACCCAGGCGACCGCGGCCTCATTTCTCGCCGCCGAACAATTCGGCGCCGATGCCGCCAAGATCGGGCTGTGGTTTTTCGCCTTCCCGATAGGCTTCATGGCCGGGAGTTTCATCTCGGGCCGCATCGGCGCCAACCGTTCGATCGAATTCATGACCATCCTGGGCGGCGTGGTAGGGGTCGCCAACGGCGCGCTGCTCATCGGCTGGCTCTATTTCGGCGGCGTCTCGATGGCCGCGCTCTACATCCCGGGAATCTTCGTCAGCCTCGCACAGGGTCTCTCCATGCCGTACGCCCAGGCCGGCGCGATGGCGGTCGACCCCGAGCTTGCGGGATCGGCCTCGGGCGCGGTGGTGTTCTCGCAGTTTTTCTGGCCGGCCGCGCTGCAGCAACTCACCGGCCTGCTCGCGGACGGCACCTGGGTGCCGATGGCGGCGGTGCACTTTGCCGCAGTGACTGCAGCCTTGCTCGCCGCCTGGATGGCGGTGCGGGCCAAGGGCTAGCGCTTTTAAATAGAATTAACGCGACCACTCTCTCGTTACTCGTCAGGCCTTCTGCGGGCTCGGTGGGTAATCCCGAATAGTTCGTCCAAACCGAAACAACAGGACCGCGCACTCACGTTAGCCGTGTGGTGAGATCAACGAAAATCCGAAATGTCAGAATACACAGACAAGGCTAAACCCGACCCGTCCAATTCCTTGTTACGCGCCGAACGTCGCCGCGAGAGCCAACTTGCCGGCGTTTTTGTGGCGCTGGGCGTTGGCAAGACGAGCCAAGTCGGCCATTGTGGCTTGGTGGACGGTTCAGAAAATGGTATATTCTTTGCCATGAAAACGACCATTGATCATGCCGGACGATTGGTGATTCCAAAAGACATTCGCCGCGAATCCGGGATAAAACCAGGAATGCCGCTCGAGATTCGTTGGGAAAAAGGCTCTATTGCCATTACTCCCGCTCCTTTGACGGTCAAGCTCGAACGGCAGGGACGATTGCTTGTGGCTGTTCCCACTGAAAATACTTCACCCCTTACGTCGGATACCGTGGAGCGGACTCGCAGAACGCTGCGCAAAGAGCGATCGGGTGCTTCCACCTAGGCATGCCAATCGCTTTTCTTCCGGATACTAGCTGCATGATTGCAGCCGTATGCTCATGGCATGAGCATCATGAGGCTGCTGCAAATGAAATCGAGAGACGGCTCGCCGGGCGAGCTAAGATGATTGTCGCGGCTCCGGCGCTGGTTGAGGCGTATGCGGTGTTGACTCGCCTGCCTCCGCCGCATCGGTTGTCTTCGCAAACGGCTTTGACCTTGCTGGAAAACAACTTCTTAAAGTTGGCGACCGTAGTCGCGCTGAACGCGAAATCGTACGAAACTTTGTTGCTGTCTGCTCCAAAAAACAACGTGGCGGGTGGTCGCGCATATGATGCGGTAATAGGTGCATGCGCTGAACAAGGCAAGGCGTCGACAGTTCTAACTTTCAATGCCGGCGACTTTACTGCGCTCGGCCAAGGCTTTGACGTCGTAGTTCTGGGAACGATCTAGGTTTGATGCTAGGCATCAAAGGCAAGACCCCTCATTATCTGCCGTCCTGCGCTCTACATCCCGGGAATCTTCGTCAGCGTCGCCCGGGGTCTCTCCATGCCGTATGCCCAGGCCGGCACCTGGGTACCGATGCCGGCGGTGCACTTCGCCGCAATGACCGGAGCCCTGCTCGCCGCCTGGATGGCGGTGCGGGCTAAGGGCTAGCGCTCAAAGACACGAAATTGTTTGCCAGTCATTCAATTTGGCTTCGGAGTCAAAACCTCACCGCTTCCGACTAGCCATAAGCTGGGTTGTGCGCTTCTTATCGTGTATAAGATAAAGACCCAAACACGATGAAGAAACTACGCGGATCATCAGCGCGGAGCGTGCGACCCCTCAAGAACGAAAAAGGTTGGGGCGCAGAAGAAGATTACTAATGAGTTCGTTATTTAGAGACTATGTCGCTAGTGTGCGACCGAGAGGCGAGCCCTTCCGATCGCGGTCAATGGTTCTCTGCCTTGCCGGCCACCACCCCGTCCTCTCCATAGGTGGAA
>DATBLC010000101.1:0-3158 GCA_036555515.1 Binatia bacterium | reverse complement strand
CGGAATCCGATATTCACGCCAGCGCGGATTATCGAAAAGAAGTTTCAAAGGTTTTGGCGCGGCGCGCGCTGGAACAAGCGGCCACACGCGCGAGCGAAGGAGCAAAATAGAGCCGGAAGAGCAAGATATATAACCACAAAGAGCCTAGCGCGGCAGAGGCGCAACTAAAATTTGGAATATCTCGCGCAAAGACGCAAAACTCGTAGCCTGGATGAAGTGAAACGAGATCCAGGAAATCCACCCGGATTCCACTTTGTTTCATCCGGGCTACATGCTACGCGCGCGAGCGGACAGCATGATAGTCTAGCAGGTTGCTGAAAAGGGTTCGGAATGCTTCGACAGGCTCAGCATGAACGGAAAATGCTCAATCACTTCGAGGCCCGCACCGTTCGCCCTGAGACTCTCGTAGGGTGAACGGTGGGTTTTTCAGCGGCCTGCTAGCCCGAGACTGAACACAGCAACGTCGGCAGAGGCAGCTAAGCGATACGAGCGCAGAGAGAACATGATAAAGAAACGAGAGATCAACGTCACCATCAACGGGCGGGAGCATCACGGCGCGGTCGAGCCGCGCAGACTATTGACTGATTTTCTGCGGGACGATTTGGGCCTCACGGGAACCCATGTCGGTTGCGAGCATGGCGTTTGCGGCGCGTGCACGATTCTGTTAAATGGCGAGCCGGTGCGCTCATGCCTCATGTTCGCCGTACAAGCTAATGGCATGGATTTAAAAACCGTGGAAGGATTGGCGCCGAGCGCCGCCGAACTGCACCCTCTCCAGGAAAAGTTTTGGGAGCTTCACGGTCTGCAATGCGGTTTTTGCACGCCGGGGATCTTGCTCACCGCCGAGGCGCTCTTGAGGGAGATACCGAGCCCCGGCGAGGACGAAATCCGCGCATGGATCAGCGGCAATTTGTGCCGCTGCACCGGATATCAGAACATCGTGACCGCGATCCAGGAGGCGGCGAAGGCAATGAACGGATCAAAGCGTGGGACGTAAGTGCCATCTCTTGGAGAGATCCCACGGCAGAGGCGCGGGTCGTGAGAAAAAATTGCCATTCGCCCTTCGACGGGTCTCAGGACGAACGGCTAAGTGCTTGAATTTCCATCAGGCAATCCGTTCGTGCTGAGGCTCTCGAAGCATGAACGGATTTTTTCTCACGACCGCGGAGGACGCGGAGGAAAGATTTTTTGTCAAAATACTCTGAACGCTGTGCCTCTGCGATAAAATGGATTTTGCAGGTTGGTTCACGAGGGACAGGCGAGGTTTAACACTCCATGGCTTACATCGGCGCGAGGATTAAACGCAAAGAAGACGTGAGGCTATTGCGCGGCATCGGCAAATACGTCGGCGATATTCACCGCGCTGGCATGGCGCACGCTGCCATTCTGCGCAGCACCCATGCGCATGCGCGCATCGTCAAAATCGACACCGCTCAGGCCCTTGGACTGGCCGGCGTTATCGGCGTGCTCACGGCCGCGGACATGCCGGGACTGAAAACCATTCCGATGCGCACAGGCGTGATTCCCGGGCTAGAACGCTCGCAGCAGACTCCGATCGCTACCACCAAAGCGCGCTACGTTGGCGATCCGCTGGCCGTGGTCGTGGCGGAAAGCCGCTACATCGCCGAGGACGCCCTCGAGTTGATCGATGTCGAATACGCGGCGCTGGGCGCCGTCACTGACGCGCGCGCGGGCATGCACCCGGAAGCGCCCCGACTACACGACGCAGTGCCGAACAACCTCGCGGCCAATTTTCAGGTGAATGTTGGCAACGTGGACGGAGCCTTCGCCGGCTGCGACTTGATAGTAGAAGAGGAATTCTCCATCCAGCGCCACGCCGCCGAGCCGCTGGAAACCCGCGGCCTCGTGGCCGAGTGGGACGAAGGCAAAAGCCTCCTTACCATGTGGGGGCCGACCAAGATGACCCATACCAATTGGCGCATTCTATCCGAGCTCACCGGCATGCCGCAAAGCAGCATCCATTTCATCGAGCCCGAAGTCGGCGGCGGCTTCGGCGCGCGCGGTGAATTTTATCCGGAAGATTTCTTGATTCCCTTCGCCGCCATGCGTTTCCGCAGGCCCATTTGTTGGATCGAGGACCGTTCGGAAAATCTCAAGGCGATGAATCAATCGCGCCAGCAAATACACCGGGTCAAAATCGGCGTCAAAAAGGACGGCACGCTCATGGCGATGGACGCGGAGATTTTTTTCGACATGGGCGGCTATACGCGCACGCACGGCGGCGTCCCGGCCATCGCCGCTTCCGCCATGTTGCGCGGGCCATTGCGAGTGAAAAACTATCGCTGTAACGTTTTCTGCGTGCTGACCAACAAGACCCCGGTTGGCACCTACCGCAGCCCGGGCCGTTATGAAGCGAACTTTGTCCGAGAGCGTCTGTTGGATATCGTCGCGCACCGTCTGAATCTTGATCCAGCCGAAGTCAGAAGACGCAACTTGATTCGCCACGAAGAAATGCCCTATGACCTCGGCAAGCACCCTTTTCATTATATGGTCTATGACACCGGTGATTTTCCCATCCAGCTCGAACAGGCATTGGAACGCTTCGGTTACGAAAACCTTATGGCCACCTGTGCCCGCGCCAAAAACGACCGCCGCGCCATCGGCGTCGGCATAGGCTGCTTCGTGGAAACCAGCGGCATCGGCCCGTGGGAATATGCCCGTGTCGAGATCGACAATGCCGGCAAGGTCGTCCTCTATTCCGGCTGCAATTCCGTCGGCCAAGGCATCGCCACCGCGCTGAGCCAGATCGTCGCCGATGAGCTGCAGGTTTCCATCGACGATGTGCGCGTGGTGCATGGCGACACGGCGCAGGTTCCCTACGGCAACGGCAGCAACGCCAGTCGCTCGACGGTGATGGCCGGCAGCGCCGCCGTGGGCGCGTCGCGCAAAGTAAAAGACAAGCTCCTTCGACTCGCATCGGCCGCATGGGAGATCGATCCCGGCGATCTAACGCTGCGCGATGGCCGAGTCGTAGCACGCGGCGCGCCGGAGCGGTCTCTCGGTTTTGCCGATCTTGCGCAGTTGGCACTGCCCGGCCCGGCGCTCAAAAGCGGCCTCACTCCCGGGATTTCCGAGGAGGACTTCTTTGCCACCGACAAACGGCCGTTTCCCTACGGCAACGGCAGCAACGCCAGCCG
>DATBLC010000100.1:0-10400 GCA_036555515.1 Binatia bacterium | reverse complement strand
TTGGTTGGGATGCAGATAAAGGCAAATTAACCCAAGTGCTTTGACAGCCATCAAAAGGAGGAGCCATGCAACAGAAACGTCCAATCAACCTGATCGCCATCGCATTCATGATTGTTTTCACGGGATTGGCGAGTCGGGGTGCAGCACAAACAAAGCCCGCCGGGGGCGATAAACCGGCGAGCAATTTGGAAATCATCCATGAGAAGCTCAAGGCGGACAAAAAATTGATCGTTGCGAAGTATATGGAATTGACCGAATCTGAAGCGAAAAAATTCTGGCCGGTTTACGAGGAATACCAGCAGGACCTGCAAAAGAGCAACGAAAGACTTCTTCGCTTACTCCAGAGCTACGCTGCGGATTACAAGAACAACTCGCTCACCGATGAAAAAGCAAAGACGTTACTGGACGAGTGGATTGCCATCGAGCGGGACGAGGGTAAGCGCCGGGGCGCTTTCGCTCCGAAGGTGCTGAAAGCATTGCCGGCCAAGAAAGCGGCCCGTTACCTGCAGATCGAGAACGAGTTTCGTATTCTATTGCGTTACGACCTTGCGACCACGGTGCCATTAGTTCAGTAGAGGACGAGTGACGAACAACGGCGAAACTAAGACCTGTGCTCTGAAATCGAAACCAAATCACGATACCCAAAAGCGGAGGAGAAAAGCGATGAGAATGGATTTAGCAAAAACAATCGGGCTTGTAATCGCGCTAGTCATGTTCGGTTCAAACGCCTTAACTCCGCCGGCGGCGCTGGCGGCGAGCGCGAAGGCCATTGACCGGGACGCTACAGCATCCTTGGCTAAACTCTACAAGCATACACCGGGGGCGAAAGCCTTGGCCGACAAAGCCGTGGGGGTGCTGGTTTTTCCCAGCATCGTCAAGGGAGGGTTTCTTATTGCTGGCCAATATGGCGACGGCGCTTTGCGCAAGAATGGCAAGACGGTGGCCTATTATCGCTCTCTGGCGGCGTCCTACGGATTTCAGGCGGGGATTCAAGCCTACGGCTATGTGTTATTTTTCATGGACAATGAGTCGCTTCAATATCTCGACAACACCGCTGGATTCGAGCTTGGCACGGGACCGAGTCTGGTGGTACTCGACGCAGGCTTCGGCAAAGCTCTATCCACGACGACGCTGCAGAAAGGCATCTATGCTTTTATCTTCGATCAGAAGGGGCTCATGGGCGGAGTCGGCATCCAGGGGACGAAGATTACAAAAATCAACCCGAACCCTTAACAGGTTGCCAAAACGACCCATATGCTTCGTTGTGCTCGGCCCGCTTCGCGTCAACGTACTGAGCCAGTACGCCTCCGCTCGCGGACCTTCGCACGCCTCGCCTCTGAGATCGTTTTGACAGCCTGGAGAAGTAGTTTGTTTAAAATCGAAAGGGGAAAAGTGATGAGAATAGAGTTTGTGAAAAAAATAACAGGTGTTGCTTTGGCAGTCATGCTGTTCGGTTACGCGCCGCTGAGCGTGGCGCAGGACAAACCGGCAGACAACATGCAAATTTTGCGCGACAAAATCAAAGCCGATAAGAAATTGGTGGTGGCGACCAACATGGAACTGACCGAGTCGGAGGCGAAAGGATTTTGGCCGATTTATGACCAGTACCAGAAAGATCTGCAAAAAATTAATCAACGTTTCGTTACTGTGTTGGAAAGCTACGCGGACGACTACCGGCGCAAGTCGCTCACCGATGATAAGGCGAAGAAGCTGATCGACGAGGCGCTGGCGATCGACCAGGCCGAAGCCAATCTGAAAAGCAACTACGCCCCAAAACTCAGCAAAGTGCTGCCAGTGAAAAAAGTGGTGCGTTATCTGCAGATCGAGAACAAGATCCGAGCCGTAGTGAAGTACGACATCGCGCAGGGTGTTCCGCTGGTGCGTTAGGGTACGGCGTCGACGGTCGGGTATCGAGGGCAGCCGGGAATCGTGATCAGTGATCAGTCAACAGTATAGCAGGAACCAGGTGTCAGGTTTGAGGTTGCCAATTCGAATTGCCGTTTTGCTTTTGAGGAGATGATATGACCCAAATGAAGATTGTCTATGGCGCATTGCTGGCAGCGCTGGTCTTGACGGGTCCGGTTGCGGGCCAAGACCTCGATGGCACGCTCAAGAAGATCAAGGATTCGAGTACTTTTACTCTCGGTTATCTTGAGTCCGCGCCGCCCTTTTCCTTTCCAGGACCGGACAAGCGGCCGGTCGGCTACTCCATCGATCTGTGCACCCATGTCGCGAGCGCAATTCAGAAACAGCTCGGCATCAATCTCAAGCTCAACTGGGCGCCGGTGACCACGGCGAATCGTATCGACATGGTGGCGCAGGGAAAAGTAGACATCGAATGTAGCACGACCACGGCTAGCCTTTCGCGGCAAGAGCGGGTGGATTTTAGCCTCATGACGTTCGTCGACGGTGGGAGTCTCATGACCACCGCCGACTCAAAGCTGAGCGGAGTACCTGATCTCGCAGGCAAGCGCATCGCGGTGATTCCGGGCACGACAACCGAGACCGCATTGACCAAGTTCCTCAAGGAGGAGTTCGTTACGGTCGAAATGGTGCCCGTGAAAAATCACGTGGAGGGGCGCACCGCGGTGGAAAAGGCCTCCGTGAACGCTTTTGCTTCCGACCGCGGCATCTTGATCGGCCTCGCGGTGACCTCCAAGGACCCCTCGCGTTTCGGCCTGGTAAATCTTCTCTTCTCCTATGAACCCTATGGCTTTATGCTGCGCCGCAATGACGGGGCGTTCCGGCTGGCAGTAAACCGCGCGCTGGCCGGACTTTACCGCTCCGGCGAGATCGTGCCGATCTACGACCGCTGGTTCGGCGCCTTCGGCAAGCCGACTCAAGCGATTCAGGCGATGTATCTGCTCAACGGGCTTCCCGAGTAACCAGCCGATGCAAGCGGCTCTTGTGCGGAATGACCTGCGCGCACTCGAAGAGTTCAAATGAAAGGCCGGCGCTAACCATAGTCGTTTCTTGTGGTTGAGTTAGTTTTCGAACACGAACACCGACCTCGACCCGAAGACCTCAGCGCACGCCGCCCCACGTCCTCTTCATAATGAAGAGGGGGACAGCTCTATCAATTTCGAGTTGTGGGCGTGGACTGAACCCGGATTCCGCAGTTAGACTGGGGATACGGCAAGCGAGGTGGAACCCTGGAGTAGCGAAGGCGTCCAACTGTAAAATTTCAAAGTCATTTTGCGCTTGCGCACTTCGTTGTTGCGAGCTTTAACGTTCCGTCGAAGCACCGTTGCTCGATGTCTGCTCAGAGGCAGAAACCCATCGACTTTGCTACGGAAGGGTTGCGCCTCGCGATTCCTGTCGAGTGCAACTGCGCAATCCGGGCTGAATTCGCCGGCTCGGTCCAGGCCCGAAGCGATCTGACTGTGGCGGTGTATAGGCGAATTGGTTGATGCGTGCCGGGGCAATTGGGTCATGGATCATCAGAATAATGTGCGGATAGCTCAATGAAATTGCCTCGGCCGATCGTGGCGTTCGGTGTTTTTGCCGCCCTCATCCTGCTCGTTTGGGTGGGCAGCGCGCTGATTCTCCCTCGGCTTATCGACAGTCAGCTGATTAGAAGCAAGATAAGCTCCGAATTGGCCAAAAAAACCGGGGCAGACGTGACCGTCGGCAAAATTCTTCTTTTCTGGTTTCCACGACCTACCGTGGTCCTAGAGAATGCCGAGCTTTCGTTCGGCGATAAAACCCGTGGTTCAATCCGAACGGTGACAATCTATCCATCGATTTTTTATCTGCTTAGCGGTCGTGTGGTCGTGCGCCGTGCGCTATTGCAGGAGCCTCAATTAAGAATTCGCCTGCCGGAGAGTCCGGCAAAACCGCTCGACCTCGAAGAATTGGAAAAACAAATCCGCTCTGCATTGGTTCGCCTGACAACTGATGTGCCCGCGCCACGCATAGACCTGTCTGATGGATCGGCGGACATCGAAATCGGTGACCATCAGCGGGTCATTCTCGAAAATGTTGGGGCTCAAGCCGTCAGTGCGCCTGAGGAGCTGCGTTTCGAATTCAGCGCGCGCTCTAATCTCTGTGAGCGATTCAAAATCACAGGCAACATTTCTTCCGTTAGCCTTGCATCACGGCTGGACATCGGCGTCCAGCGACTCAAGATCAAAGAGTCTCTGGTATTTCTACCGCTGCAAATCGCCGAATACGCGCAAGCTGGCGAGGCTAACTTCGAGGTTAAAATCGCCGCCGTCGGACTGCGACAAGTCAAGGCCTCCATCGATGGATCTGTAGGCCCGTTTGTTATCGCGCGGCATGGCGGCGCCGCCACTGTCGAAGCAAAGAGATTGAAAGGCGGGTTTACCTACGAAGGCGGGGCCTTTCTGGTCGATGTAGCGCAGCTAGAACTCGGGGCGCCGCGGCTCCAAGCTTCGGGAGAGCTTAAAATCCAGTCGGGTTTGTTATCCGCGCGCATTAGAGTTCGCGATATCGATATTGCGGAGGTGGGCGACCTGGCCCTGCGAGTCGTCGATGATGCTGAAGGCGTCAAGAGAATACTGCGCTACGTCCCTGCTGGAAGAATTCCCGAAATGAGCATTCAGAGCGCCGGCCGCTCGTTCGCTGACATGGCGTTGAGTAAAAATGTCATCATCTCCGGTTTGCTGCGCGACTGTAAAATCTTTATCCCTGGCCCCGACCTTGAATTGCAGAATGTTACTGGCTCAGTGCGGATATCCGACGGCATCTTGGAAGCGCAAGGCGTTAGCGCGAACCTTGGCGCGTCAAAGGGATGGAACGGCAAACTCAGGCTCGGGCTCGAGAGTAAAGCGGCGCCGTTTCACCTCGATATGGCGCTGCACACCAGGGCGCCGGAACTTCACGCCGTACTGCTCAAGCTCGTGCGCGAAGAAACATTTCGCGGGGAATTGTTGAAGGTGCAAAACGTTACGGGCGAACTGTCCGGGAGGCTCATTCTTGGCGAGAGACTCAACGATATTTCGCCGGTTGTGACAATTACGAAGGCGGAGATCAGCGCTGCGTATGCGCCGATTCCGTTTCCCATCGCAGTTCGCGGTGGCCGGTTCAGTTACGACCAAAGGTTAATTAGGCTTGAAAACGCGGAGGGATCGGTCGGAGGATCGTCCTTTGGGGGGCTTGGCCTGACAGTGTATCATGACGGGAGCCGCCAAATCAAAATCGGTGCGGGGCGAGTTTCCTTGGACTTACAACAAACGGACACTTTGCTGCGCAGATTTAAGGATGTGCGGCCGCAGTTTGCCAAGTTAAAATCCGTGCGCGGCCAAGTTGAGTTAGCCAATCTCACACTTACGGGCGCCTATGACGATCCCGCGCGATGGAAATTTACGACCGCCGGCGCCGTCAAACAGGTTGAGCTAAGGCACGAAGATCTTCCGGGCCCCGTCACTGTTACGCGAGGAAAATTCGCCGCGAACCAGTCAAGAATCAAATTTTCCGACGCGGCGGCAAGTGTGCAGGATGCTTCCTTGATCATCGACGGTATCTACGAGGGCGCAATAGGGGCGCCGCTCAAACTGGAAATCAGCGGCTCTGGAACCATCGGCGAACAAACGACACAATGGCTCAGCCGCCAGATCGAATTGCCCCAAGAGCTATTGCTCCGTTCCCCCTTGAAAATCATCACTGGGCAGATTGCCTGGCGATCGGGGGGCGATGTCTCATTTCGCGGTAAGGGGATCGTAGCGGGCGGTCCACAAATTTTTCTTGACGGCGAGCGCGATTCCCAGAACATCATCGTGCGAGATCTTACAGTCGAAGACGGAGACCGACATGCCCGCGTGACCCTAAAATTCGCTAAAGACAATCTTGACTTGTCTTTTGACGGCACATTGGGGCAGCAAACGCTCAACCGGGTATTCGCATCTTGGCCGTCGCAAGCCGGCTCACTTCAGGGTGAGATCGAAGTGAGTGCGGCGCTCAAAAAACCCTTGCGCTTCTTTGCCCGTGGCCAATTAGAGGGGAGCAACTTTTCGGTGCCGTGGGAGAACGACAAGGCCCTGATCGAAAAGTTTCACATCGAGGCAGAGGGAGCAAGCGTGCTGATTCGATCCGCGGCGCTGCGCTGGAGGAACAGTCGCCTCGGGGTCTCAGGGAAATTGGCCTGGGGGAAAGAGCCGCTGCGGATGGATTTGGATGTATCCGCCGACCGGCTCGACTGGCAAGAGCTTAGCGATTCCTTTGGCATAAGAGACGGTCAGAGAAGAGATAAAGGTAACGGCGTCCCTTTCCGTCCGGCCGTGGAAGGTACGATTCGCCTCAAGACGGATCGTTTCAAATTCGAACGCGTCAATCTGAGCCCGCTCCAAATGACAGCCATCATCTCGCCATCTGGAGTGAGAGCGGAAATCGCTCAAGGCGTGGCCTGCGGGATCGAAGTAACGGGACGGGTCGATGTTGCGGGGAAAGAGCTCGATCTCGATGTCCAGCTGGCCGCAACCGAGGCGCAGCTCGAGCCGACTACGGTCTGTCTAACAAATCAGCAGAATGACGTTACGGGAGTCTACTCTTTAAAAGCCCGCGTCGTGGGTCGTGGAGATCGAGAGCATTTGCCGCGGTTTCTCAAAGGCAATTTCGAGTTCAGCGCCCGCAACGGTGAGTTCGTTCGCTCGCCGGGAATTGATGCTACGTTCGATTACCTTAACGCCACCGGTGATTTCAAAGTCGCATTTCCCGATCTAGATCGGGAGGTTTTTCCGTACCGATTTGTCGGCGTCAAGGGGAGGATTGAAGGCGAGATGCTTGTCGGCGACGAAATTAATATTGTGTCATCCCTACTCAATTTGAGTGGCCAGGGCAAAGTCGACCTGGTGCGGAAGCAGATTGACGGGAAAGTCCTGATCGCCGTCCTCAAGCCGATAGACGATGTGATCAGCCGCATGCCCATGATTGGCTCTATTTTTGGCGGATCGCTTGTCGGGATTCCTGTGCGAGTTACCGGATCGCTTGAGCGGCCCGACGTCACATACCTGTCGCCGGCAGACGTCGGCGTGGAGCTGTTAAATATCCCCTTGAGAATTCTCAGGATGCCCCTCGGGGCGATACGCTTATTTACTCCGAGTGGAGACGGGGACCTGTACCATAAAGACATTACCAAGTGAACGCGAGCCTATGAAAGTATGGCAGTGATAGGCGAGCAGTAACGGCGTTGGCCTTCATGAGTAGGTCGGTGAGTATGTTTTGTTTGTGATCGGCGCATTGCTGGGGAAAAGTTGGGCTTGGTAAAGCTGTGTCACTGCAGTCGTTGTCAATCTGCTTCTTGTTCTGAGTGCCTTCGTGCGAGGAGCGCCCGCGGTAGAGGCGATCGCTTGGTCGCTGATTCCGGTAACTCTATTAATTTATCTCTTTTCACAGACGGGAGCTGACGCACTGAAGTGCTTGTAAATATCCGGATAAGCGCCCTTCCCGCCTATTGGACCAAGGTCCAATATATGGGCCCCGTGCTTTTCGATAGGGTAGACGGTGGATCTTCAACATAGCAAGGCAATCTCCGTGCAGCTCCAGCATAAGAGGCGAGGCGCGCTCGCGAAAGCAATGGTCAGCTTAATTGGGCGGAGCATTGTCTTTTTGTGGCTAGTCGGCTGGCCGCCGGTGCACGCGGCGGCGCCGACAAAGACTCCGACCCAAGGCGGCGAGACCAAGCAGGCTTCTCCAGTTCCGGTTGCGATACCGGATTCAGAAATCATCCCCCGCGCTGACCAAACCGTAAAGTCGCTGCAAAAACTCAGGTCCGAAATCGCAGCCGATTCGACACTGATCTCAATCCAGAAGGATTTTGCCGCCTTCGCGGAAAAATCCGACCGCCGGCGTGAAAACGAAGCGGAAAGCATGAGTAAATCGCGCTCGGTGCAGCGACTCAATGAAATTCAGCGGGAGTGGAATCTCGAGCAGAGCCAGCTCGAGGATTGGGAACAGGCATTAGCCAGAAGATCGCAGATTCTGGCAGCACGAGATAAAAACCTCGACCAAATCATAGGTACCTGGCGCGCAACGAAGGCCGCCGTGGCAAAGAAATTTCTGTTCAAAGCTGTCTTGGAGCGACGAGTGGAAGAGGTTTTACAGGAAGCCCAAACCACACGCCAGGTGATCCAAGAACAAACGACAAAATTGCTGAAGCTGCAAAGTCAGGTAGCAGACAGACTGGCGATTCTGGCAAAGATTCGAACGGAAATTGATCAGGCGAGGGAGGAATTTAGCCGAGGTCTATTCTCGCTCGATAGCCCTCCGCTCTGGCAGGCGCTGTTGAGCCCCGAGGTGCAGGACACCATCATGACGGAGGCTTCAAACAGCACCCGAAGGGTGCTCCAGGATTCGCAGGAGTTCCTACAAACCTACAGCGAGCGCATACCATTGCACCTAATACTTTTTTTGGCGCTAGTGGCGGTGTTTTATTTTCTACGCCGTGGTCTGACTGCCGAGGCGGCCCAACGGCTCGGGGCGGTTTCCGCGATATTTGTTCTTGACCGCCCGTTTTCCTCTGCTTTGCTCTTGGTGCTTATCCCGTCATCCTGGTTTTATCCAGTAGCGGCGGCCGCTGTTTTGCGTGTCGCTATCGTCCCAACCGTGATTTCGGTGATCCGATTGCTTCCCGGGTTGCTGCCACGAATATCCCGGCATTGGGTCTTTCTGTTGGCGGCGCTCTACCTTCTCGATTTTTTCCGCTACTTCCTCCCCGAGGATTGGCTTTTGACGCGGGTCTTGCTGTTGTTGATTGCGACCGGCGGTTGCGTAGGTCTTGGCGTGTTTTTGTTTTCACCCGAAGCGAAGCTCTTGGGTTCAAGCCCTAGAGAGCGTCTGATTCTGCTGGCGGCGCGGTTGGGTCTGTTTCTGTTTGCCGCGGCCATAGTCAGCAATCTCGTCGGTAACATGACCCTCGGCGAAATTCTCGTCGTTGCGCCGGTGCGGATCACTTACGCCGCCGCTTTGATATTCGTCGGCGCTCATCTACTGATGACACTTATCGCGGTTGCGCTGCAGTCCCGGCCGGCACGTTGGTTGCGGTCGGTGCGACAACATGGCGAGTTGCTGGCGTCCCGCTGCCGGATCATTATCCGGCTTGGGGCCATCATCTTTTGGGTCAGCGTCAGCCTATACATCGTCGGTGTTCTTGGCGATATCCAGGCTGCGCTAGCAGGCTTTTTGCAATTGCGCTGGAAGGTCGGCGCAACTGAAATATCCATAGAGGGACTTGCGATATTTCTCTTGGTGCTTGTGAGCGCAATCCTGGTCTCCCGGCTACTGCGCTTTATTCTGACCGAAGAAATCTTTCCGCGTTCTGATTTGCCGCGCGGCGTACCGGGGGCTGTGGATGTCCTTACCCGGTATGGCGTATTGCTGCTGGGCTTTATGATCGCTTTAGCCGCGGCTGGTGCCGATTTTAGCAGGGTGACGCTCCTGATCAGCGCCCTCGGCGTCGGCATTGGATTTGGCCTGCAAAACGTCGTGAACAACTTCGTGTCGGGACTCATCCTGATTTTTGAGCACCCAGTGCAGGTGGGCGACGTTGTCGAGGTTGGATCTTCTTCGGGGGAGGTCCGCAAAATCGGTTTTCGTGCCAGCGTGCTGCGCACACCCGACGGCGCCGACGTTGTAATCCCTAACAGCGAGCTTGTGGGGGCGAGATTTATCAACTGGTCGCTTTCCGATCGGCTGCGGCGGATCAGCATTCCCGTCGGCGTTGCCTATGGCAGCGATCCTGATCGAGTCACCGAAATATTGCTCGGAGTAGCCCGAAAGCATCCGGCGGTGCTGGCGCATCCTGCGCCGTTCATCATATTCGATCGGTTCGGCGATAGTGCTCTTAATTTTACGTTGTTCTGCTGGTCGTCCGTCGACAGTTTCTTCGTTGCCCGCAGCGAACTAACGATAGCAATTAATAACGCGTTTAAGGAAGCCGGGGTTCAAATCCCATTCCCACAACAAGACGTGCATGTCCACTGGCCTGACAGACCGGGAGCCGCAGAAACGTCCGAGCCGTCAAAAGACGTCGCACAAAGTAAAGGCGCGGGCCCCTTGCCCCTTACAGGGAAGGGCCGATCTTACTAAGAGTGAAAATGAAGTAGTGCAGGCAAGGTCTGCAGGAAGCGCGAGGCGCAACCCTTCCGTAGCAAAGTCGATGGGTTTCTGCCTCTGAGCACACATCGAGCAACGGTGCTTCGACGGCACGTTAAAGCTCGTAACAACGGAGTGCGAAAGCGCAAAATGACTTTGAAATTGTCCAGTTGGACGCCTTCGCTACTCCTGGGTTCCACCTCGCTTGCGTCTCCTTTGATCGAGCCTCGGCCATCATGCTGAACCGATCTTTAGCCATTCTTGCCATCTCTCCATATCACGAAATAAGGGCAAGGAGTCCGTCACCGCTTCGCTTCGCATTAACCGGAAGCGTTTGTTAAATAGCTGCT
>DATBLC010000099.1:0-7850 GCA_036555515.1 Binatia bacterium | reverse complement strand
CTTTGAGCGGCGCCGAGGCCCCGAAAGTCTCCATGCCAATGCTATGGCCGCGGCTGCCGACGTAACGCGCCCAGCCAAGCGTGGAGGCCTTTTCCACCGAGACCCGCGCAGTGACCGCCTCCGGCAGCACCTGCTCGCGATACTCGGGATGCTCGCGACAGGTGTGCTCGAAAATTTCCCACGACGGCATGCTGACCACGCGAGCCTTTTTCCCTTCGGCTTTGAGCTTTTCATACGCCTCTATACAGAGCGAGACTTCACTGCCAGTGGCGAGCAGCAGCACTTCGGGTTTTCCGTCATCAGCGTCCGCGAGAACATAAGCGCCGCGCTCTACGCCCGCCGCGGCGGCGTATTTCGCGCGGTCCAAGGTCGGCAGCGCTTGACGGGTTAAAACCAGCGCCACCGGCTCATGGCGGAACGGCATGATCACGCGCCACGCTTCCACCGTTTCGTTGGCATCCGCCGGCCGCAGGGTAATTAATCCGGGAATGGCGCGCAGGGACGCGAGCTGTTCCACCGGTTGGTGCGTTGGCCCGTCTTCTCCGACGCCGATGGAATCGTGGGTGAAGATGTGAATCACTGGAATTTCCATCAAGGCGCTCAGGCGGATCGCCGCGCGGCCGTAGTCGCTGAAGATCAGGAACCCGGATCCAAAAGGCCGCAGCTTGGACAAGGAGAGCCCGTTGAGAACAGCGCCCATGGCGTGCTCCCGGATGCCAAAGTGGAAGTTTCGTCCTGCAGGATTCTCGGCGTTAAAATCTCCGGCGCCAGTGAAAGTCAGGCGCGTCTTGCACGAAGGGCCGAGATCGGCGGAGCCGCCGAGCAGCCATGGCACGTTCGGGGCAATTGCGTTCAGCGCTACGCCCGAGGCATCGCGGGTCGCGAGGCCTTTGTCGTCCGCGGAAAACGCCGGCAAGCCCTTGTCCCATCCCTCCGGTAGCTCGCGGCGCAACATGCGATAGCCGTGATCGGCGAGCTCCGGGTACTGGCGTTTATAGGCTTCAAATTTCTCCCACCAAGCGTCATGCAGCGCCTGACCGCGCGCGCCGATGCCCGCCTCGAAATGCTCGCGCACTCCTGCGGGCACGAGAAACTCAGCATCTTCCGGCCAGCTGTAGTGCCGCTTGGCCAGCTTGATCTCTTCCTTGCCCAACGGCTCGCCGTGGGCTGCACTGGTATCTTGTTTGTTGGGCGCGCCGTAAGCGATATGGCTATCGACGATAATCAAGCTCGGTCGATCAGTAGTATGTTTGAACGTCTTGAAAGCGCGCTCGAGCATCTCCAGATCGTTGGCATCGCCGACGCGCGTGACGTTCCAGCCGTAACCGATGAAGCGCGTCGCCACGTCATCGCTGTACGCCAACGCCGTGTTTCCCTCGATGGTGATGTGGTTGTTATCGTAGATCCAGCAGAGATTGGCGAGCTTGAGGTGACCCGCCAGTGACGCGGCTTCGCCGGAGATTCCTTCCATCATGAAGCCGTCGCCGCACAAAGCGTAAACATCATAATCGAAAAGCTCGAATTCCGGCCGATTGAAGTAGCTCGCCAGCCAGTGCTCGGCAATGGCCATGCCGACGCTCGTCGCCACGCCCTGTCCCAAGGGGCCCGTGGTGGTCTCGACACCCGATGTCCATCGGTATTCGGGATGCCCGGGGCATTTGCTTTCGAGCTGGCGAAAACGCTTGATGTCGTCCAGCTCCACCGACAGATTCCCCAGCGTTTCGTACTTCGGGTTAACCGCTTTGACGCCGGTCAAATGCAGCATCGCATAAAGCAGCATGGAAGCATGGCCGGCAGACAACACGAAGCGGTCTCGGTTCGGCCAGATCGGATGGCTCGGATCGAAGCGCAAAACCCGCTGCCACAGACAATAGACCACTGGTGCCAGCGCCATGGGCGTCCCAGGATGGCCGGAGTTGGCCTGCTGCACCGCATCCATCGCCAGCGTGCGGATGGTGTTAACACACAATTCATCGCTTTTGTTATTCATCGTTTCGGCATCCTGTGGCCGCGGCGCCTCGATCGTTCAAATCCTCGAGCCGAGCAGGCGCCGCGTGTGCAGCGCAATCATTAATTCCTCATTCGTAGGTATCACCCATGCCGAGACGCGGCTTCCCTTGCGGCTGATGCACGGACCGCCTGATGCGTTGGCGCCCTCATCGAGTTTCAGTCCAAGCCAACTCGCGTCCTCACATACGCGGGCACGGATGGAAGCCGCGTTTTCGCCGATGCCGCCCGTGAACACCAATGTGTCGAGTCCGCCGAGAGCTGCCGCGAGCGAGCCGAGCTCCCGTTTGATGCGGTAGACGAATAGTTCGATCGCCTCGGCGGCAGTCGGCTCTGAACTCGCTAGCAGCGTCCGCATGTCGCTGGAAATTCTTGAGACTCCGGGCAATCCCGATTCTTCGTAAAGCAGTTCCTGCAGGGAGCGGGGGTCCATGCCGTGCCGATCGAGCAGGTAAAGCAGCACGCCGGCGTCGATGGCGCCGCAACGGGTGCCCATCATGAGCCCGTCCAAAGCCGTGAAACTCATCGTCGTTGCGATGCTCCGACCGTTGCTCATCGCGCACATGCTGGCGCCGTTGCCCAGGTGCGCAACCACGGCGCGCCCTTCGGCAGCGCGGCGATCGAGCGCCGGCAGCACCGAAGCGATGTATTCGTAGGACAGGCCATGAAAGCCGTAGCGGCGCACGCCTTCTTCGATGAAGCGACGCGGCAAGGCGAAGACGTCCGCAACTTTTGACTGCGTCCGGTGAAACGCGGTGTCGAAGCACGCAACCTGCGGGAGAACCGGAGCCATCTTGGCTACTGCTTTGATCGCGGCCACATTGTGCGGCTGGTGCAAAGGCGCCAGCGGGACCAGCGCTTCCAGCTCCGCCAAGATCGATGCGTCGACGAGCACCGGCGCGGTGAACTTCATGCCCCCATGCACAACGCGATGCCCTGCGGCCACGATCTGGTGTACGCCCAGCGCGCCACCCCGGCCCCACGTAAAAAGAAAATCGATGGCGTCTTCTTGCCCGAGCTTGGTGCCGGACGGCCACTCCTTCTCGCCGACGACGGCAGTGTCATTGCGAGCAACGAAACGCGGTTGCGTCAGCAGCCCTTCGAGCTGGCCGCGCAGCAGCGGCTGCGGCGCTTCTTCATCGAGGAAGACAGAAAACTTGAGGCTCGACGAACCGGCATCGAGTACAAGCAAAGCGTCGGACATGAGTCCCGCCTCAAAGCTCTACGACCGCGGGTTTGCCACTCGTTCCTTGTTACTTGGCACTGGACCCTCTCTCCTCGCTAGTACGGCCACACCCAGTTGGCTAGCTCCGGCCGGTCCGTACCCTGGTCGTGCGCGTAGCGCAAATTTTCGATAATTGCGTTCTTCATCTCCTCTTTTAAATGCGCGGCCTTCGTGCGGAGCTTTGGCACCCGATCGATTACGTCGATCACTAGATGGAAACGCGAGGTTTCATTCAGCATCGCCAGCTCGAGCGGAGTATTGATGTTGCCCTTTTCCTTGTAGCCACGCACGTGCATGTTTTCGTGCCCCTTGAAACGGTATGAGAGTTTGTGGATGAGCCAGGGATAGCCGTGAAAGTTAAAGATGATCGGCTTGTCCGTGGTGAACAGGCTGTCGAACTCGCGCTCCGTTGAACCGTGCGGATGCTCGGATGCCGGCTGCACCTTAAAGAGATCCACGACGTTTACGAAGCGAAGCTTCAGATCCGGCGTCCGCTCGCGCAAAATCGCGGCTGCGGCCAACGCCTCCAAGGTAGCGACATCGCCGCAGGAAGCCAGAACCACGTCCGGCTCCTCGCCGGCGTCCGTGCTCGCCCGAGCCCAAATGCCGATGCCCTTGGCGCAGTGAATGATCGCCTCGTCTATGGTGGCAAACTGCAAATGCTTCTGTTTATCGGCAACGATGACGTTGATGCAGTCGGTGCTGCGCAGGCAGTGATCGGCGACGGCCAATAGCGTATTGGCATCGGGCGGCAGGTAGATTCGCGTGACCGATGGCCCCTTGTTTGTAACCAGATCGATAAACCCGGGATCCTGGTGAGAAAAGCCATTGTGGTCCTGGCGCCAGACCGTGGACGAAAGCAGGATGTTCTCGGAAGCAACCGAGACGCGCCACGGCACATGGTTCTTACAGATGTCCAGCCACTTGGCGTGCTGGTTGAACATCGAATCGATGACGTGAGCAAAAGCCTCATAGGTGTGAAAAAAACCGTGCCGCCCGGTAAGCAGGTAACCTTCCAACCACCCGAGCAATGTGTGCTCGGATAGCATTTCCATGACACGGCCATCGCGCGAGAGTTCGCCACCGTCAGCGTCCTCCGCCAGCATATCCGCCATCCAGGTCTTTTTGCTCGCTTCGTAAATCGCCTGTAACCGGTTGGAGGCAGTTTCGTCCGGGCCGAAGACGCGGAAGCTCGACATGTTGTTCTTCATCACGTCGCGCAAGTATTCGCCGAGGGGCTTGGTGTTTTCGTATTCCATCGTGCCGCGCGAGGCTACCTCAACGGCGTACTTACGGAAGTCGGGAAGCTTGAGCTCTTTGCGCAAGAGCCCGCCGTTGGTATGGGGATTGGCACTCAGGCGCCGATTCCCTTTAGGCGCCAGCGCCTTGAGTTCGGGAATCAACTTGCCGCCTGTATCGAACAGCTCCTCGGGCTTGTAGCTGCGCATCCAGTGTTCCAGGAGCTTTAGGTTCGCCGGATTGTCGCGCACGTCGGAGAACGGCACCTGGTGCGAGCGCCAGGAACCTTCCACTTTGTGTCCTCTAATCTCTTTCGGTCCGGTCCAACCCTTGGGCGAGCGGAGCACGATCATCGGCCAGCGCGGCCGGAAGGCTTTGTTCGACTCGCGCGCGGTTTTCTGCTGGGCGCGGATCTCGCCGATCGCTTCCTCCAACGTCGCCGCCATCTCTTGATGCATCTCGGTCGGATCGTCGCCTTCGACGAAATAAGGCTTGTAGCCGTAGCCGACGAACAACGCCTCCAACTCTTCGTGGCTGATCCGCGAAAGGATGGTTGGATTGGCGATCTTGTAGCCGTTCAAGTTTAGAACCGGCAGCACCGCGCCGTCGCGCACCGGATTGATAAACTTGTTCGAGTGCCACGCGGTGGCAAGCGGCCCGGTCTCCGCCTCTCCGTCGCCCACCACGCAGGCGACGATCAAATCGGGATTGTCGAGCGCCATGCCGTAGGCATGGGACAGGCTATAGCCGAGCTCGCCGCCCTCATGGATGGAGCCGGGCGTTTCCGGGGTAACGTGGCTCCCAATATGTCCGGGAAATGAGAACTGCTTGAAAAACTTCTGCATCCCTTCGGCGTCTTCGCTCTTGTCCGGATAGATTTCCGAATAGGTGCCTTCGAGATACGCCGGCCCCAAAACCCCCGGCGCGCCGTGGCCCGGCCCGGCGACAAAGATCACGTCAAGATCATGCTTGACAATCATCCGGTTGAGATGCACCCAAGTAAAGGACAGCGCCGGGCTAGCGCCCCAGTGGCCGAGCAGCCGGTGCTTCACGTGTTCAGGCTTCACGGGCTCTTTCAGCAGCGGATTGTCCTTAAGATAAATCATGCCCACCGAAAGGTAATTGCACGCCCGCCAATAGGCGTTCATCAGTTCTAGTTCTTTGTCGCTTAATGGATTTTGCCTTGCATCCTTCGTTTTTTGTGCTTCAGGTTGCCCTGCGGCTGGCCTGGCATAACGTTCGATTTCGTGTGTTCGTTCGTTCATGTAAAACTCCTTTTCCCTGATCTCGGTTTGTGGCGTTGCCGCCACTTATTTCTTTCTAATTCTTTCCTTCGTACTGGGTCTTTTGTGGTGTATCTTGCTTCAAGCTGACGCTGGCTCGCTTTCCATGGACTCGGTGTATTTGCCCAGGGCGGCTGCGCTGTCGCACTTGGCCCGATGATAAAAAGCTCGCTGGCCAGCTTTCAGATTTTCGCTCTTTCCACGCCAAGCCCTGAGCGCTTCGTCCTGTAATGCGCGCCCATACGAAAAACTGAGCGTCCAGCGCCTTGGTTCCTCGATCTGATTGATGGCGCTGAGATGCGCCGTGGCGACGAGATGGTTTTGGCCGCCTGACAAGAAGACGATCCCGGGAACCGCGGCGGGCACATGCCGGCGTAGACAGCGCACTGTAGCAAGCGCGACTTCTTTGACGGATGCCTGCCGCTCGCACTTGATCCCCGAGATCACCATATTCGGTTTGAGCAGCATGCCTTCCAGGTAAACCTTCTGCTCGAACAGCGCATTGAATACCGCGTGCAAAACATTGCCGGTGACTTCTTCACAACGCTCGATCGTGTGCGATCCGTCCATCAACACCTCGGGCTCGACGATAGGCACCACGTCCTGCTCCTGGCAAAGGGCGGCATAGCGAGCGAGCGCGTGTGCGTTCACCTTCACGCAAATCGCGCTCGGCAACGTGTCGCTCACGGCGATCACCGCCCGCCATTTCGCGAAGCGCGCGCCCATGTCCCGATACTCCTTGAGGCGCTCGCGTAGGCCGTCGAGTCCTTCAGTAATGTTTTCTCCCGGCGAGCCGGCGAGCGATTTTGCGCCGTTATCGACTTTGATGCCGGGGATGATTCCCTGCAGTGCGAGCAGATCGGCCAGCGCTATTCCCGTCGAGCTTTTTTGGCGGATCGTCTCATCTTGCATGATGACGCCGCTGATGAACTCAGCGATCCCGGGGGTGGTGAAGAACATCTCGCGGTAGGCTCGTCGGCTATCCGGCGTCGATTCGATCGTGAGAGCGTCGAGGCGTCTTGTCAGGGTCCCTGGAGTCTCGTCGGCCGCCAATATGCCTTTCCCGCCGGCAACAAGGGCCTGCGCGGTACCTGCTAAATCAGTAATGGTCATACAAATCCTCCTTGAATTTGATTCACCACGAAATGCCCCCACCTCATTCCTCCCCGCAAAACCGGTGGAGGAGGAAGGAGGGGGTTGGTGAGAGTTTCTCCAACTGCTCCTATGGCATGAGCATGGCGTTCCACCGCCTTATAGCCGGCAAATTTCGGTAGTAGCTCAGGATGCTGAGCGTTGCTGTATCGAGCAGGAAGTGACATCCCGCCGTGGCCGGAAGGCCGAGCCACCGAGCGGCAAAGACTCTGAAAATATGGCCGTGCGCAAAAAGCGCGACATGCCCTTCCACCGCACGGACTTTTGCGATCACACGATCCGCACGGGCGCCAACCTGCTCTGGACTTTCGCCACCGGGACAGCCGTCGCTAAAAAGCATCCAGCCGGGCGCCTGCGCATCGATCTGTTTCGGAGTCAAGCCTTCGCATTCGCCATAGTTCCATTCCATGAGATCACGATCGATTTCTGCGTGCGCGCCGAGACCGGCTAACTCGCAAGTCTTCCGCGCGCGCTCGAGCGGGCTCGTCAAAACCAGCGCGAACCTCTCTGTCGCTAACACCGGCGCCAACCGTTTCGCGAGGTTTCGGCCATTCTCTGTGAGCGGGATATCGGTGATGCCGGTGTGCTGCCCGCTTAAACTCCACTCCGTTTCGCCATGCCGGGCGAGATACACTTGCTGGATCGGCATATTCATCTCCGTGACTCACGTTCATTCGGTATAACTGAGATTTTGCGGAGCAGAGCTGTCGTCACAGACGCTTCCTGCTTCATCGCATGACTCCTGCCAGCGCGTTGCTAATCAGCGCTTGGGCTTCTTCCTGAATGCGCCGCAAGTGCTCGCTGCCGCGAAAGCTTTCCGCGTAAAGCTTGTAGACGTCTTCCGTACCGGAAGGGCGTGCGGCGAACCAACCCTGCGCGGTAACGACTTTCAGTCCGCCGATGGCCGCGCCGTTGCCGGGTGCAGTGGTAAGGATGGTCTCAAT
>DATBLC010000098.1:0-6695 GCA_036555515.1 Binatia bacterium | reverse complement strand
TGGCGACCAAGTCGCCTTCCCCAATCATCTGATGAATTGTCGTTCGGAAGTCGCGGTAGAGTTGAACGCGCTTTTCGACAATCGAACGTATCCCTGGTATACCCCGGGCCGGTTCAGTTATTAAGGAGTCCACAATTAAGTAACCAAGACCTGGAGAGCGCGGGCACAGGAGCGCAAAGGTTGTTTTCAGGCCCTGCCGGCGGGCATTTTCACCTATGGAGAGGACGGGGTGGTGGCCGGCAAGGCAGAGAACCATTGACCGCGATCGGAAGGGCTCGACTCTCGGTCGCACACTAGCGACATAGTCTCTAAATAACGAACTCATTAGTAACTCCGTTCAAAACGTTCCAGCCGTTCAAATCGTTCAAATCGTTCGATTAACTCAAACTGTTCAAGATGCATAAGATAAACTGAATAGCGCTCAAGCTACGTTACTTGCCACTGCTGAGCGCTTTTTCGTACGCTTTTGCGGCAGCCCGTTTGACCAGCGTGCGGACGACGGCGCGCTTGTATTGCTCCGAACCGCGCAAATCGGCCATGGGGCTACACTCTTGTGACGCTGAAGCGCCGATCTCTTCCAACAATTCCAGCGCCAGCGCTTTCCCGGTCATGAACGCTTCCGCCTTTTTGGCTCTGACCGGCGTAGGTCCCACACAGCCGAGGACGATGCGCGCGGTCTTGCAAGCATCGCCGGATTTCTCGAGCGTCACGCGCACGGCAACCCCCGCCGACGGCTTGTCAACCACCGAGCTGCTGGAGAAGCGAATATACTCGATGCCCGAGCGCGGCGGCAGCAGCGGCAACGCCACATGGGTTAAGATCTCATCTTGGGCGAGGCTTGTTTCGTAGAAATCGACGAATAGCTCCTGAACGGGAATGGTCCGGCTGCCTTTGGGTCCGGCGATCTTCACTTTGCCGTCCAGGGCGATGAATATTTGCGACAGGTCGGTGAGCGGTTCGCCGGATGCGAGATTGCCGCCGACAGTGCCCATGTTGCGCACGCGGATGTTGGCGACTTCTCTTTCCGCGTCCGAGAGCACCGGAAGGTTTTCTCTGACGATGCTCGACGTTTCGATATCGCGGTGCGTCACCAAAGCGCCTATGGTGAGCCCTTTCTTGCCGTCAAAGTGGATGCCGTTCAGGGCCGGAATTTTTTTGATGTTGACCAGAACCTTGGGCTGGACAAGCCCCTGCTTCATCAGAATCGTCAAATGCGCGCCGCCGGCGAATACTTTGGCGTCGCCGTTGTGCCGGCTGAGGAGCCGGCACGCTTCGCCGACCGTTTTGGGCTGGAGATACTCGAAGTTTCTCACGTCTCTCTCACCTCACTTGTCAGCCTTCCAAGTTCAAGTTCAAAGTTTTTCGCAATCAACCCTTGAATGTTGAACCGGGCATTAGATGTACTTAACCTTATCTACCCCTGGAATTTCGACTTTCTCGAAGCGCCAGCGCTCTTTCATCGGCGCGGTGGCGTCGATGCCCAGGCCGGCGGTGACGCGCGGCTCCGGACAAGACGGGTCGAGGGTGGAGCAGGCGATACGCGGGATGATAATGACGTCTTTGTCCGCTTGAAAGCGCGTGGCCATGGCCCAATCCACCTGCATCGGATCAAAGGGATCGATGTCTTCATCGACGACGATCACTTGCTTGAGGCCGATGCCCATTGAAAGCAAAGCCAAGATGACGTTGCGCCCTTCGTTCTCGGCGCGTTTTTTGATTGCGACCACCACATGATGGCGAAAAGTGCCTCCCGGCGTCAAGTTGATCGCTTTGACTTCCGGAACGATCTTTTTTATTTCGTGAAAGACTACCGCGCCGTTGCCGTATTCGATCAGCGTGTGATTCTCCGTCACCGGCATGCCCGTGAGAGCGGTTTGCCAGATGGGATTTTGCCGCATGGTGATCGCTGTGACCTTGAGGACCGGCGCCTGCTTGGCCTCGCTATAGCAGCCTGGATATTCGCCGTAGGGGCCGTCGGCCACTCGCTCGCCGGGAATTGTCACGCCCTCGATGACGACTTCGGCGAACGCCGGCACTTCGACGTCGATAGTCTCGCACTTCGTCAGCTTCACCGCTGACCCGCGCAGACCACCGGCGACGTGAAACTCGTCGATGCCGTAGGGAACCTTTGCCTGAGACGCGATGACAATCGCGGGATCGACGCCCACGGCGGTGGCGACTTCCAGGCCTTTTTTCTTTTCCTCGGCCATTAAAATCATCCGTCCCAGATGATGATCCGCCGGCGCCCAGAGCGACAGCCGGTCTTTGCCGAGCACCAGCATGCGGTGGACGGAAAGATTGCGCACTCCGGTCTCCGGATCTTTGCCGATCTGTACGCCGATGGTGACGTAGGGGCCGCAGTCTTTGCTTGCGTGAGTGACGATAGGGAGCTTGGTAAGATCGATCTGATCGCCGGTCCATTTGATTTCCTTCACCGGTCCGCCGGTAACGATCTCAGGCGGAATACGCACGTCTTCGAGGGTCATGTAACGCTCGAGCAGCTTGTCTTGTGGTACACCAAGTCCCAGGGCGACGAGCTTGCGGGTGGCAAAGAGCCCGCCGAGCACGCTCCAACCCGGATAATCTTTGACGTTGCCAAACAGCAGTGCCGGCCCTTCGATGTCCGATGTCTTGCGGATGCCGGCGGCGATATCATACTTGACGCTCACCTCTTCCTTGACCCGTTTCAGCTGTCCCAAGTCTTCCAGGTGGGCAAGAAACTCTCGTAGATCTTCAAACATGGTCCGTCCTAACTTTTGTCTGTTATTGCACGTTAATTAGAGCGAGATCCTTCGCTAGGGCTCTGGATGACATTATCATAGAAGGAAGGCGGTGACGTTTGTGCGTCATGCCGAGCGCCAGACTGTGTGAAAACTCCGTTCATGGTTCGACTAGGCTCACCACGAACGGATGTGTCAGACATTTCAGCATTTAGCCGTTCGCCCGAGCATCGTCGAAGGCTGCTAAAGAGTTTTCACACAGTCTGGCGCAACGAAGCATCTCGTCTGTGATCCTTATCAATCAATGTGCCGTCACTTCAACCGCAGCAGCGGCAAGACATCATTGATAAAGCGTTCGATTTGCTCTATCTGGCGCGGCGACGTGAAACGCAACACCGGCGTCGTGATCCCCATGTCGATCCAGCTCTGGATCATTTCGGCGCACTCAGCCGGCGCGCCGTGTGCCAGCCATACTTTGATCAATTCCTCCGGCGGGTAACCCGGCGCGTAGTAATGGCTGAAGTAGTATTTCGATTCATCGTAGGCGGCCTTGCGGTCGTCGTTGATGTTTACCATGCCGTGTATCGACGTTTCGAAATTTGCCAGATCTTTGCCTAACTCGCCGGCGGTTCTTTCGATCACCTCCCAGCGGCGTTCGAATTCTTCCGCGGTCACGCCCATGGTGATGTAGCCATCGGCCAGCGTCGCGACCCGTTGCATGGCCTTGTCGACCACCGCGTCACCCACAGCGGCGCGGTCGGGGCTCACGGCGATCCAGATGGGACAAGGTTCCTGCACCGGCTTGGGAACAATTGATTGGAACTCTAGTTTGTAATATCTGCCTTCAAAGCCAAATTCATCTTTGCTCCAGATCCCGCGCAGAATTTTAATTCCCTCGGTAAGCCGGCCCACTCGCTCGCTTCGTCGTGCGCCGAAAGCCTTGAGCTCCGGATCGTGACCGCCGCCGATGCAGACACCCAGGAGCGCGCGGCCTTTAGATAGCTGGTCGAGGCTCGCCCACTGAATGGCCAGCAGAACCGGGTGACGCACGGGAAAGCTCGCCATGCAAATGACGCCGAGCCGTAGCCTTTCGGTCCACGCCGCCGCGGCGCTCAGCATCACGATGGACTCGATGCGCGGCTTGTGAATCAAGCTGTCGCCGAACCACACGGATTCAAAAACGCCGGACCTTTCCGCGAGGATCGCGGCGTCCTTGATAGTATCGAGATTCGTGAGGCCGAACAGCACGCCGCGATTCGGCAAGCTGATTCCCCATCGGATCGGCAATCTCGGCATGTCTTTTTTCTCCAACTGTCCAGTGTGTAGAAAAACTGATTGGTCCTGTCAAGAAACCCCGCACTTGACAGGCGCGGTCTATTTGCAGAAGATGCCAATCGTCCGACCCGCGTGCCTGCCGTTCGACATCGCGCAACTGGTGCTTGCGATCTCGGCACAGATTATTTTTTTGGAGGAAGTTTTCCATGTCCAAGGATTTGCGATCATACCTCGACGACTTGCTCGAAAAACGGCCCAAAGATG
This sequence comes from Binatia bacterium, assembly GCA_036555515.1. GTDB lineage: Bacteria > Desulfobacterota > Binatia > UBA9968 > UBA9968 > DATACQ01. The sequence goes on along the minus strand of DATBLC010000098.1, from coordinate 2,436 downwards.
TAGTTGTCGTCGACAAGGAAGTCGATCCGAAGTATGAGGCCACCGGCATCGTCGAGAAGTTCGAGCGGGAAAACAAATTTCCGCTGGTATTTTTCAAAAAGGTCAAAGGCTCGAGGATTCCGCTCGTGATCAATCTTGGCGCGACCTATGAGCGCCTGGCCTTGTCGCTTGGCTCACCATCGGTGCCGCAGATGGTGAAGGACCTGGCTCAGCGCGAGCATCATCCGGTCCCGGTTAAAGAAATTTCCGCCAAAGATGCGCCGTGTAAAGAAGTGATTTTAAGGGGCGATGATGTCGACCTCGATCTCCTGCCCGTTTTGACCATCAACGAAGGCGATGCCGGCGCATACATCAACGCCGCTGCCATGATTTGCAGAGAGCGCGGCACCAACGCGGTGAACGTGGGCATTTACCGGCATCAAAAGCAAGGCAAGCGGCAACTTGGACTGATGATCAATCCGGCGAATCATGGCAACTACATTCGGGCGGAATACGAGGATCACAATGAGCCCATGGAAGTCGCTCTCGCCATCGGTCATCATCCGGCGTTGAATATGGCCGCCGTCAGCAAGCAAGCCGGGGTCGGCGCGGAATTAGAAATCGCCGGAGCGTTTCTCGGCGAGCCGCTCGAGGTGGTGAAAGCCGAGACGGTGAATCTCATGGTGCCGGCGCGCTGCGAGATCGTTATCGAAGGCGTCGTTCCACCGCACAAACGCCAGTACGAAGGTCCCTTCGGCGAATGGCCGCATTACTATTACAAGGAAGGTGAACAGCCCTACATAGAGGTCACCGCGATCACCATGCGCAAAAATCCTATTTATCAATGCATCCACAGCGCCCACTTCGAGCACAATATCATTGGCGCCGCGCCGCGCTTGGGCAGCCTGTTCAAGCGCATTCAAGAAGCCGTCCCTAGCACAACCGGCGTCAACATGCCGATCTCCGGCGCGGCCCGTTCCCATTGCTACATCTCGGTCAAGAAACGCGCCGAGGGCGAACCAAAACAAGCGGCTCTTGCAGCCTTTGTCACCGACCCGAATATCAAGCTTGCCATCGTCGTCGACGATGACGTCGATGTGTTCAACGAGACCCAGGTACTCTGGGCGCTGGCAATGCGCTTCCAGGCGGACCGCGATTTGGTGATCATTCCCAATATCATCGGCTCGCACTTGAATCCGACGGCCTATGGTTACAATCGCCTGGACAAAGGGCCGATGGAGACCAAGCTGATATTCGATGCGACCAAGCCGTTGCCGCCGTACAATTTTCCAAAAGAAGCCCAGGCCCCGCAGGAAGTGCTCAATAAGATCGATCTCGGGAGGGACACGCGCCCCTACGAGCCGGGCAAGGACGATCAGGCGATTACCGGGAGGCGCTAATCCGTCTCTGGTTCAAGATGTTCAAACCGTTCAAAATGTAGCAGGTTTTGGAACGTCCGGAGACGATTTGAACGGCTTGAACGACTGGAACGGTTGGAAACCAACGCCGCAGGCGAACAAATGGTCGAAATTGAGCGGGTGGCAAAAACATTTCGCACCGCCGGTAGAAACGGCACCGGCGAGGTAAAAGCGCTCGCTGAAGTAAGTTTTTCCGTCCGCGAAAATGAGTTTATCAGCATCATTGGTCCCAGCGGCTGCGGCAAGACAACGCTGCTCAAGATGATCGACGGCCTGATCCCTTATGACAGCGGCAAGATATTAATCGATGGTAAACAAGTAACGGCGCCGGGACCGGACCGGGCGGTGGTATTTCAATCCTTTGCCTTATTGCCTTGGCGGACGGTGCTGGCCAACGTCGAATTCAGCCTTGAACTACGCCAGTTGCCGAAAGAACAAAGGACGAGAACCGCCCGCGACTATTTGAAGCGGGTCGGTCTCAGCGATTTCGAAAACCATTATCCCCACGAATTATCGGGCGGAATGCAGCAGCGCGCCGGTTTGGCGCGGGCGCTTGCGGTTAATCCGGCGATACTCCTGATGGACGAGCCCTTCGGGGCGGTAGATGCCCAGACGCGGCAATTATTGCAGGAGGAGCTGCTCGAGCTTTGGCAGCGCGAGCGCAAGACCGTCGTGTTTGTCACCCACAGCATGGACGAAGCCGTATATCTTTCCGATCGGGTCGTGGTCATGACGCCGCGGCCGGGGAAAGTAGCCGAAGTTCTGGACGTTCCGCTCCCCCGGCCGAGAGCCGCGGAGGCGGTACGGCGCGATCCCAAGTTCGTTGATCTGACGAATTACATATGGGACACCCTCAAGAAGGCCGTGGAGGATGGACATGGACCCCAAAAGATTTGAACTACTAATGAGTTCGTTATTTAGAGACTATGTCGCTAGTGTGCGACCGAGAGGCGAGCCCTTCCGATCGCGGTCAATGGTTCTCTGCCTTGCCGGCCACCACCCCGTCCTCTCCATAGGTGGAAATGCCCGCCGGCAGGGC
>DATBLC010000097.1:0-15517 GCA_036555515.1 Binatia bacterium | reverse complement strand
TTAGAGCGCAGCGGGAATGCTCAGAGAGATCGGTGGGTACCAGGATTTTGTGCAAATGTTTCATAGCGCCTCCATTGATTGAAATGTTAGAGGCCTCTTAAAGCTCGCTTGTTATTAGAGAATGACGCCGGGGTGATTTATCGGTTAAACCGCCTCTTCCCTTACGCAGCGCGTTCAATGAACGACGGGACAGGGCAGTAATCGTGTACTGGCAGCAGCAAGTCGCAACGCAAACGATGCCTTGTCGAGTCCAGACAGAAGACCATTTTCACTTTCGGGGTGTCAATTGCGCCGAAAATGCCCAAGCGGGCATTCGAGCCGGTTACGCCCACCCATTCCTCACAGCGGTAACCGACTTCGGCGAACAAATCCTCGATGAGGCGCTCACCGATTTTCAAGCCGCGGCCGGAAATTCGCAGCTGCACCCAATACGATGGATCGACGCCCACAAACTTCGTAAGATCTTTGAGCAGCGAGCGGCGCCTGAGAGATATTTCAATGGCAGCATGGGCGTCGCTGGTGAGCAGTGATTCATAGAGGAAGAACTGTAAGAATTTTTTTAGCGCGGAATCCTTCCACGGCACCTGAGTGAGAGCGGGTGAAAGGGTCACATAGACCGGCGGCTTTTCGCCGATGCGGTTGCGCGTGACCTTGGTAATCGCTTGCTCGATCACCGAGCCAAGATTGATCTGGTCCATAACATCCTCCTGTATAGATTCGACGCGATACTATCGTGCTTATCGTTAAGGAGAGATGAACAATCCATGAACATTCCGGTCTGCTATTATCAGAGCTCAAATCGAGTATTCACGTCCGATGAGAAATCTTTTCACGAGGGTTCACGGGCGCGAGCGCTGTCGTGGTCTGTATCGCCGCAGAGAGGTTTCCAAATTGACACAGCTGGTCAGAAGACGTTCTAGCCAGCGAATCGTTTTTCGATTCCGTTACAAAACCCAAATTTGAGGAGATACCGCCGACAAGGAGGATTTTTCCCTTCGCTCCATTTCGAGTGTCCTTTTGAGTCGCTCTACGCAAGATGTCAGATTATTTGATGAACTTTAATTCCATGCGCTTTGGTACGCTCCTTGCGGACTAAACTAATGTCGAAGGAAAAGTTCGCTAAAGTGCTACGAGTTTTTCGAGGAGTTATGGCAAATAAACGGCAATCGCATCGAAGCCATTCGCTGATGCATTCGATCGCCCGAATGAGCACGACGCGAACTTAACAGAGGCCTTTGGCGCGATACCTCTCGCTCAGCAGAGGGGTTCACGTGCTTTATGATCTTGGGTTAGGAACGCAAATCTTTAGAGGAGTTGCTCAGAGTCGCCGAAATCCATAGTGCAACCCTGAAACAATACGCCACTGGTTAAAACACACTTCACCGTCGGTTAACAATATCGCAACAATACGCCCTTAACGTATCCCTGTGAATAACTCGGTACGCATCGAGTCACAGGTGGTTCAAAGATGTAGGGTACGTTGTCCGAAATGCTGCGCTACCACCAATCGAAAATTCGGCCGAGCCTGGACCGGCAAACAGCGCTACCTGTGTTTAAGCTGCGACCGGCAATTCACGGTCGGAGGCGGCCGACGAGAAGTCAGCAATAAACCCAATTGCCCAAAGTGCGGTAAACACATGAACCTGTATAAACGAGACAAGTTGTCGTTAAGGTTTCGGTGCTCAGACTATCCGCTCTGCCGAACATACCGAAAATTATTGAAGACGGAGAACGACCATGAGTAATTACATCCACAGCATTCCGGGGAGATTGAGGATCAAAAGCGCAGCGATCAAGAAAAATCGGGTAGAGGCCGCCAAGGTCCAAGCCCTGCTGGCATCGGTATCGGGAATTCAAAGTCTCCACGTTAATCTACTCACTGGCAGCGTCCTGGTTTGCTATAATTCTAAAGAGATTGCCGAAAGCCGAATACTTTTCACGCTCAGCCAAGCTGGGTATTTCGACCCGAAGAAGGCTGTTACCCACGACGATTTGCTCCATTCAGCGCTGACTAGGGCGGGGAAGACGATTGGGTCGCTGGCCGTTGGTACGCTGGAGATTGACAGCCCGGCATTGGTGGTATTGGCCGCGCTCATCTAAATACTTACGCTTCCTGAAAGATGATTCTTAGCCATCCGCTATCCAGACTTGCCGATGTCGGCTGCAAGCCGGCGACATACTGCGGCAGGATGATCGACCGCCGGTACTTGCCAATGTGCACCGACAACTCATCGCCGCGTTTCTCTAGGTCGATCTGACGGCCGTGAACGCCGGCAAGGCGTAGCGACATTGTGTATTTACCGCCGCTGAAGTCGAACTGAACCGGCTGGAGTTCGGAAAGCCTTGGCATCGGATCCTTGTCGCCGTAAATCGCTTCTGCCAAGCCCTGCAGCTGATCCAGTCCCGTGACCTCTTGCCGGCGTAAAGGAATCTCGAATACGGGAATCTGGTTATAAGTCTCCGCTATCTGACGCCGATAGTTGGACTGTTGCTCCTTCCAGGTCTCCAGATAGGGGTCGCGCACCTCGGGCGGTATCACGCGATTGATGAACAACGCATCCACCGAGAGCCCGTAGAGGCTGAAAAAAGTAAAGGCTCTCTCGGTTTCCAACGTCGCCATGCGATCGGGATTCAGTACCAAACGGACTGAAGTGATATTGGGGTCGGATAAGATGGTGCGCAGCGCCTCGGCGCGGTCGAACAGGTTTTTGACCTTTTCGCGTAGAACGCTATCGGAGAACGGCAACCTGGTTAGAGATTGCAACATGGGCCGTACAAGGCGATTGAAGCCGGCAGCCAGATTGAGCAGGTTCTTGACGTACCAACGGTTGATATCGGGCGCGCTTAGCAGTCGCATCGCCGCGCCGGTGGGCGCGCTGTCGATGATCAGGAGGTCGTACTGTGCCTCATCGAAATATTTCTTGATCCGCACCAGGCTGAGTATTTCATCGAGTCCGGGTATGATCGCCATCTCGCCAGCCAGGGCTGAATTCATTCCTTCGTCGCGCAGCACCGCGGCGATGCGCCGTTTGATATCGCCCCAATAGCGCTCCAATTCTTTTCCCGCATCGAGCTCGGCAGCAAATAGACCCGTTGGACCCACAGCTTTCGGTTCGTGATTTAGCGGCACGGCAAACGAATCGGCCAGGCTGTGCGCCACGTCGGTGCTGATCACCAACGTCTTGTGACCGAGAGAGGCCGCCTTGATTGCGGTGGCGGCGGCGATGGTGGTCTTGCCCACGCCGCCTTTGCCAGTAAAGAGTATGATGCGCATCAGTGGACCCCGGTGAGCCGCCGATCGATGGCGTCGAGTATGCCTTGACGGTTCTGGTGGCTCATCTCGAAATTCTTGACGATGCTCAGCTCCGCGGGAGTCAGACCCTCTAAACTGCCGATCACCCCATCGGTATCCAATTGGCTGTAGTTGTCGATCGGCATCATCGGCACTTTAAATCCCACCGGACCGGTCTCCGATCTCGGGCCCGCGCCGGCTTGCGAAGCGAGTTGCGTGCTTTGCTGGTAAAGCGCGTGAAACAACTTGTTGATCGTCTCCCAAATCATCACGATGATCCCAACGATGATGAACAACGGCGTTTGAATCAGAAACTGAAGCCCTTTGCCCAGATAGCTATACGGAGACTCGCCTCCATGTTCGGGTTCTTGCCTAATGTTAACTTCCATAATCGTACCCCCGTTTCTCACTGAAATTTTTCGGCGACACCGCTTGTGTGAGAATTTGTGCTTTGTCGGTGACTTCCCAGGGTAGCCCAATGTCCATGCGTCCCACATGGCCATAGGCGGCGAGTTTTCGGTAAAAGCCACCTTTGACATTGGCCGGCAAATAGCGCAGGTTGAACTGCTTCATAATCGCCGCCAGCCGGAAGTCAAAGTGCTGCGCCAGCGCATCGGCAATTCGCTCATCCGGTACATGTCCGGTGCCAAAGGTCTGCACCTGAATGCTCACTGGTTTGGCCATGCCGATCGAGTAGCTAAGCTGGACCTCGCACTCCGGGGCAAGACCGGCAACGACGACATTTTTCGCGGCGTAGCGCGCGGCGTAAGCACCGACGCGATCGATGCGGGTCGGATCTTTGCCGCTGAGCGCGGCGCCGCTATGACGGGCGAACTCGCCATAAGTGTCGATGGCATTTTTTCTTCCGGTTAGACCCGAGTGCATTGCCGGTCCGCCGATAACAAACGGTCCGTCCGGATTAATGAAAACTGCCGTCTTATCGTCCGGCTGAATCTCGTCGCCGTGAAACACCGGTTGGACGACATTCTCCATGATGTCGGCGACAAGCTGTTTAAGACCAGGCTGGCCTTCTTGGTTTTGGCTCGCGACAACCGTGATGCTATGAATTCGATAGGGCTTGCGCCCGCGATATTCGATCCCGACCTGGGTCTTTCCGTCAGGCCCGAGGTAGGGAAGAATTTTCTGCAATCGCACGGACGTCAACCGCCGCGCCAGCTTATGCGCCGCCCAAATCGGTAACGGCATGCATGCCGCGGTTTGCTCGCACGCATAGCCAAATACCGTAACCTGATTCTTAGCCGGGAATCGGTCCATGTCCTGGTCCGAGAGCCGCCGCTCATCGAAGATATCGCTATTGCCGTTCGTCATCTCGCTCAGGCTCGTGACGATGCTACAAGTCTTGCTGTTGAACGCCGCTTGCTCGTAACCAATTTGACCAATCACTTCGCGGGCTACGCTGGTCACATCCACACGGGCCGCGGAAGCGAACCGGGTTGCGATGAAGAGGATAGAAGTGGAAACTGCGCACTCAGCGATGACTTGGGACAACGGATCGCGTTGCAGAAAGCGATCGACGATACCGTCGCTGATCTGGTCGCAAAGCTTATCAGGGTGGCCTTCGGTAACCGATTCCGAAGTGAACATGAAATCCGCGCTCACTGGAGTCCTCCTTTCGTCGCCTCGTTGACGGCCAAAGGCAGAACCGCGGCGCCTCCGATAACGGCAGCGTCCAGGAGTCCGATCGGCGCCAACCCCAGGAACGCGCGCAGTCCCGGCATCGCCATTGTCAAAACCTGAACTCCCAGTGAAAAACCGAGCGCGGCATTGAGATACGGATTGCTCAGTAGGCTTACCTTACCGAAGAGACTATGTCGCTCCGAACGACAGCTTAGCGCGTGAAGGAGCTGAGCCAGAGTCAGGCTCATGAATCCAATCGTCCCGGCCTGTGCTCCGATGCCATAGCGGGCCAGCCCATAACCGTATGCGCCCAAGGAAGCGGTCGCAATCGCGCCCGACTCAAACGTGATGCGCTTGAAGTCGGCGGTCTTGATAATCGGGTCGCTTGGGTCGCGCGGCGGCCGATTTAACACATCTGGCTCCGGCGATTCCATAGCTAGCGAAAGTCCAGGAAGAATGTCGGAAACCAGGTTGATCCAGAGCAGTTGGCGTGTGCTGAGGGGTTGACCCATGCCGACGCCTAGAGCCATACCCATCACCATGATCTCGCTAAAATTGGTGGCTAACAGATAATGGATCGACTTGCGAATGTTGCCGTAAATGGTGCGCCCGTGACTGATGGCCTCGGCCATCGTCTCGATATTATCATCTTCGAGGATCACATCAGCCACCTCGCGTGCCACCGGTGTACCGTTTTTCCCCATGGCGATGCCGATGTCAGCGGCCTTAAGTGCCGGGCTGTCGTTGATGCCGTCGCCCGTCATCGCCACGACTTTGCCTCCACGCTGCATGGACTGAACGATTTGTAATTTGTTCGCCGGGCTTACGCGGGCAAATATGTTTATTTTCTGGGCGAGCGCTTCCATCACTTCCGGTGGGATATTGTTTAAATGGGTCGAATCGAGAATCTCGATTTCCCCGTTGCGGCTCAACCCCAACTCTTTGCCGATGGCGTGGGCGGTTAGGCTTTGATCGCCCGTGACCATCACCGTATCGATGCCGGCGCGATGAAATGTTGAAATTAGCTCCTTGACGCCTTTTCTCACCGGATCGGCCATACCGGTCATGCCCAACCAGATAAACCCTTCATCACCTTCGAATTCGTTCACCGCACCGTCAACTTCGCAGTAAGCCAAGCCCAAGACGCGCAACGCATCGGCTGCCATGAGCTCGTTCTCGGCGTGGATTCGCTCGATGTCTTCATCGGTGATCGGCACGATCACGCCGCCGCGCATCTGTCGGCTGCACATGGCGAGCACTTCTTCCGGATTGCCCTTAACGGCGAGGAATCGTCCTTCGATGTCGGAACTGTGAAGCGTGACCATGTAGTTGCGGTTTTCGGCACGTTCCCTGACCTTCACAACGGGGTAATGCTTGAACAGGCTCTGCAGATCGATGCCGGCAGCGGTGGCCAACTGAAATAATGCGTTTTCAGTGGATGAGCCTTTAACTGTGAAATTGCCGCCGTCCGGGCTGACCTCACTCTCGGTGCAAAGTACACCCACCTGCATCAGCCGGAGAAGCTCTTCGTAGTTGGCGGCCTCGACCGGGATGCCGTTGCAAAATAGTCGCCCGTCCTCTAGTTTAAACCGGTTTGTTCCCGCGTAGATTGCCACCACCGACATGTGATTGAGCGTGAGCGTGCCGGTTTTGTCGAGACAAAGGGCCTGGACGGCGCCCAGGGTTTCGACCGCTTCAAGGCGGCGAATCAACACCCGACGCCGGCGCATGTTGTGGATGCCGATCGCCAAAGTCGTGGTTGCCACTGCCGGCAGCCCCTCGGGCACTGCGGCTACGGCGAGAGAGATCGAGCTTTGCAACATTTGCATCAAAGGAATGCCGCGCATTATGCCGATGCCAAAGACCAAAGCACAGATGCCACCGCAAACGTAAACCAGTTGGCTGCCCATTTTATCCAGTTGCTTTTCCATCGGCGTAGCCGGCGGCCGGGCGTCGCCGACCAGGAACTGGATTTGGCCCATCTCGGTAAAACGTCCCGTTGCCACGACAATTGCCACACCGGTGCCTCCGGTGACCAAGGTGCCCATGAAAACCATGTTGCTGCGATCGGCCAGCGGCACGTCCGCAGAGAGGATGATCTCGGTGTTTTTCGTCATCGGCAGGCTCTCGCCAGTGAGCGCCGACTCATCGACGCGCAAGTTGTTGGCGTCGACGAGACGCGCATCGGCGCCAACATAGACGCCGGCTTTGAGAGCCAGCAGATCGCCCGGGACAAGATTTTCCGCGCGAACTTGCCTTACTTGGCCGTCGCGGATCACCAGGGCCGACGGCCGCACGACGTTCTTTAGCGCCTGAATGGTTTGTTCGGCGTGGCTTTCGGTGACGAAGCCGATGGTTGCATTAATCAGGACTACCCCGCCGATGACCACGGCGTCGGCGATACCACCGGTCAATACAGAAACACTGGCAGCGACGCCGAGCAGCAACACGGGGAGCGATTTGAATTGATCGAAGAAGATGCTCCATCCCGAGGGTGGTAAAGTCTCGGGCAGGACGTTTGGACCGTATTTGTGGAGATGCGCCGCGGCTGTTTGCGCGGATAAACCATGCCGTTCCGAGCTACCATAGTGCTCGAACACTGAAGCCGCGTCGACACTATACCAGGCATGGCCGTTTTGCGCCTGTGCCGATTTGAGGAGTTTGCGGGTTTCTTTAACTGTCCGAGGCGGCGCTTCTGCGCCGTTTGTCGAGGGAATGGGAATCCGCTCTTCAAATATCGAATCGGACTTCAGCGTCGGCGGTGCAACGCCATTCGCGGAAAGGAAGGTCTCAATCAGCCGGGCGACGTCTCCAGAATTGCGCTGGGCATCGAACCGGACCAGAACGCTGCCGGTCAGAGCACTGGCGGAGACATGTCGTATCCCGGCCTCATGCTTGAGCCCGCCTTCAATTTTTTTCCTGAGCGACTCGGATTTGTAAAGTGCGCTGACCCGGTATCGCGCTCTTCCCGTAACCGCATCATGGATGGTTTCAATCATTGCATCATTGACGGCTCCGACGCGCCAACCTAATCCAGCTTCGGCACGCACCGGAACCTCTTCACGGCTGGCGGTCTGCTCTTTCGCGGTCGCCGACTTTGTGAGTTGGCGGCGGCTTCGGCAACGCGGCGCTCGCTACGTCTTTGACCGCTTCGACAGCACCGACCAAGACATCTCTTACCGCTCTAACTGCAGTATTGCCGATCGCCCCCGCCGCCTCGATAGCGCCACCGATGGCGACCTTGGCCGTCTCGTCAACGTTGCCGCCGATCTCTCTAGTCGCTTCAATTACGCCATCGACCGCCCGGCGCGCCACCATCGCGACATCGGCACCGACGCGCGCCGCTTCATTGACCGCGTGCCGAGTCGTCTGGCCGGCGGTATTCAAAACATCGCCGCCTACATCGCTGACGCCCATGATCAATCCCTTGGCCACGCTCTTCGTGCTCAAGATCAAACCGGTGCCAACTTCTTCAGTGGCATTGACCGTTCCCTTAATCACGTCTTTGGTAACGTTAATGCTTTCATTCGCCACGGCCTGGGACGCCTTCAAGGTGTTGGACACGGTGCTCCTGACCAGGCTGACGATTTCAGCCTCTATCTCGTTGATCCCTTTGAGGCTGCCGATGATTCCTTCTTTAACTTGAGATCCCGCTCTACCCATGGTTTCACCGGCGGAAGTTTCAGACGTTGTTGGAGTTTGTGCCTCGGACATAAAGACCCCCTTCTGTTGTGACTTTCGGATTTTCCTGTTTTCCCTCAATCAATTGACGGCGCAAGATCGAACTCGCATACCATAGTGCGGTAACGGCCGGCACTGCCACGTCGCCGCGGCTGATCTGCCAAACACCAACTCCGAGCAAGCCCACGATGCCGAGTGTCGGCAAATCCAAGAGCCCCGCAGTCAGTCCTTTCACGCTCTGGTCGAGTCCGGCGAATCCTCCCGCCAGGATGCGACCCAGCGAAATGTTGCCGGCTTCGCGTTCGGCCAACTTAAATAATCCCATCATCTCAGAGTATTCCGACATGGTCTTAAAATCTTCCAAACTCTTGAGATCAACCGAGTGCAGAACCAGGACGCTACCCGTAAGCGAGTTCGTCTCAACCTTTACGACCCCGGGGAGCGGCGCGAGATAATTCTTCAGCTGAGAAAAGTATTCGCCGTGCTTCTTTTTCGCCGGAATCTTGACCCGGACTCTGCCCTTGCTTACGTGAGTGATGAAGGCTTCGGGTAGACTAGCCATTGTCGCCATTCGGAGCCGGTGCTGCGGCTGTAGCACTGGTCTCGCCGGCGGCCATCTCCGACTTGGCTTCGGCCACCAGGTCTTCTATGACTTCACTGACTTCGGCAATCGCTTCGTTGCCCTTCTCATAGAGAGTAACCCCAAGTTTGATCGCACCTTTGACCAAGGGTTTCGCCGCCGTCGCCACAGCGGGAAACAATGCCGGCACGAGCACGGCAGCACCGATACCTAGCAAAACTCCGGTTGTCACGCCGTTGTTCCCAAGAATTCCATCTTCCAGAAGAGCCATAAGAACACCTCCTCTGACCAGCTTAGAAAATTTTTAGTTGATACTTTTTTTATCTTTCAATGGAGAACGAATCTATCAATTCGATGTCGATCCACAAGCATTACTTACCTACAATTCTTTGAAGTTCAGGAACTTACATATAAAGAACGCAAGACTAGGGCCATTGGCCAAGCCACAGAAGTAACAGAATTAATTAAAACTATGCGGAGCATAACAATTTCAATTGCGGGAAAATGCACCGACCCCATTCGCAGAGTTGAATGTGGCGGTGTGACTGTTTCCGATCGCGATAAACGGCTTCATCGATCCGCGTTCCGCCATGAAATTTGACGGTTCCTCTTCGCCAACGTGCGTTAAGCATTGACAACAGTCAGGTGAACATTGGTTGAAGCGCTCAAAGGTAAACCAGCGCCGTCGGTGGATCATCCTTGTAACCGAACATTCACGCAGTGCTAAACGTTTCTTAACCGTTGAATACCTCACTCGTGCACTCTTTCGTTCACGAAATTAGAACCCAGGAGAAAAGTATGAGCACGGAACGGACGAAGCCGGACGAAAGCTTTCAAGCAAGAGATCGGTGGGCGAAAGATCGCCCAGCGAACCTTTCTCAAAGGCGCGGTCCTATCCTCGAGATCAGCGAAGCTGGCAGCAATCACAGACCTCTTATGCGTTTAAAACTTCCCTGAAGAGAGACTGACTGCCATACGTGGCACGGCTCTAGGCCGTCACACCTTGTTAGGATGCGCCTCTCTTGGGTACTTAGCCCCGGGCTCTCTGTCTCAGAGGCTGAACCATCAGGAGAAAGTCTCTCCTGGTTCTGCTGGTCGTCGAGTCTTCCCTGCGGCGAAGTCTCTCTTGGGTCAAAGGAGCCGAATGAACAACTTCTCTCACCACATAAGGCCTTCGTTGTTTAAGCACGGCATAGATCCGGCGGTGAGCTTTCGCGCCACCGCCACAATCGTTCTTGCCGCCCGATCCCCGGATGGCGTTGATACACCGAACGATCCGGCAGGATCTCTCCGATTAAGAGGTCCTGCCGGCTGTTACGTGATACCTTCTAGGAACCGACAACTGGCGAACCTTTGCCGACTTGTTTGGTCACAACGACGACGCTTGGGCGCGGCGGTGTATTACCGTCAGGCCAGACACTGGTCGGTGTTTCGAAGCTGCTGTTTGCGCTATTGGGTCCGGTGCCGGGCTCTCCCGGATGCTGGATCGTGATGAACAATGACTGATCGAGCGCGCCGAAGCGCAGACTTGCAACCTCGCCGCCTATGACGCCGCTGAAGAACTGGCGCAAGAAGCCGCGGTTTTGCCCCTCGACGGGGACGGCGAAGATGCCGTCGTTCATGCCGAAAGTCGTGGGTTGACCGTCGGTGGCGATCCAGAGATTGCCCTTGCGGTCAAAAGTGATGTTATCCGGAGAAGAGATGGCGCTCACCTTACTTGGGTCGAAACCGCCGAAGTAAGTCGCTTCGGCTCCGAGTGTCGGTGCGGGGCTATCAACCGGTTGAGTGGCAGGATTGCCGCAAAGTAAGAATATTTCCCAGGTGAACGACAGAGACGCCGGATTATTGGAGTCTTCGGCAATCTCAATAATATGGCCGTGACGATTGCCCGTGCGCGGATTCACTCCATTAACTGCTGGATTACTGCCAATGCCGCGACTGGTATTGTTGGTCATCGCGCAGTAGAGCTTGCCGTTTACCGGATTGATTTCAATATCCTCCGGTCGGTCCATCTTTGTGCCGCCCACCGCATCGGCGGCAAAACGAGTGTTGATCAGAACTTCGGCTTGAGAGATAAACGTTGGAGCCACCAGATTGCCTTGACCATGAACGAGTGGGAGCCACTGACCCGTTCCGTTATCATTAAACTTTGCGACGTAGAGAGTGCCTTGGTCGAGAAGACCGAAATTGGCGGCTCTGTTCGAGGAGTTGTACTTACCGCTCGTCACAAACTTGTACATGTATTCGAAACGCTCGTCGTCGCCGGTATACACGACGACGCGTCCATCCGTTGCAACCACCGTTGTTGCTGCCTCGTGCTTGAGCCGGCCGAGTGCCGTACGTTTTTTCGGCACAAAGGTCGGATCATAAGGATCGACTTCAACCACCCAACCAAAGCGGAAAGGTTCATTGGGATCTTTGGTCAGATCGAAACGATCGTGGAAAATTTCCCAGCCACGTTCGCTCCGTGAAGCCGGTAGTCCGCTTACACTGGAGCCCACGCCGTAACGGGTGTGATTCGTTTTGATCGGGCCATCCGCCAGCCCGTTCCGATTAGCGAAGTACTGGTTAAAATTTTCCTCGCAGGTGAGCACGGTGCCCCACGGGGTAGTTCCACCGCCGCAATTATTGAACATCCCTCTCACGCGCCGACCCGTCGTATCGTAGGAAACCTTCATGAGCGCGTCGCCGGCCGCAGGCCCGGTAAATTCCATTTCGGTCTCACCCGTAATGCGGCGGTTGTGTAACGAGCTATTGATGACTTGCCAGTCATTGCTCGCGCGTCTGCGAATCTCGACGACACTAGCTCCGTGGGCCGCGATGCCAACATCGACCTGGGTCTGAGTGGGGTTCTGGATATCGTAATTCGGGAACATGATCTTCTCGTTCGTGTATTCGTGGTTGACCCAGAGCAACCCTTGGATTGAGTTGTTGGAACCGTACGGAAGAGGAAGATACGATACAAAATCGCAGTTGTAGCCAAACTGATGCTCCTGGGACAGTTTGCTTTGCGTCAATGGATTGAAAGCCGGTGAATCGCGGAACACTGGGTCACCCCAGCGAATCAACACGTCCGCTCTGTAGTCTTCCGCGACTAGAATGCGGTCTCGATTGTCCAGTCTTATGGACTTGAAATTTAGCCCGTCACCTTCAGCCGCGTTCGCAAGGTGCTTGCTGAATTGGTCGGGTCTCATGATTAGCAATGGGGTAGCTAATAGCGCCCCTTTAAGAAACGAGCGACGCGCGATGCGACGGGCCAACACCTCTTGGAACGTGTCGCTCGTCGCGCCCTGTTTCGCTATAAGATCTTCGCTTCTTTTCATGCGGTAGCCCTCCTCTAAGTAAAATTGAACGTTTTTTACCGTGCGGAGGTTACAGCGATTTGAGGATCGCGTGACGAGGCGTTAAAGCTTCTGTTACGCTAACAGTTGAAGGAGGGCAGGCGGGGGCCATTCGCGCACTCTTCGTCGATTATGTAAACACGATTTCTAGTGCGATTGCGGCATACGCCCGTTCTGCATGCCGTTGTCACGGGCATGATGGCCAAGCTGCGAATGACTTTTCCATTGATTTTCGGGGACAGGGCAAACGTTTCAAGCAGGCGAATCAACGCCTAGCCTACCGCAATAAAATAAATGAAAAAATTTGGGTGACCGACCCCCAATACGGGTTATTGAAAGGGCGCGCTGCGGATGTCCTATACAGCCGTGGCACTTCTGATAGGAGATGATCGCTCGCCGTTCGTCATAAGGTACGGTAGCTCTGCCGCAGTGCCAAATCGATAGAAGACGCGTCGAACGTTATGCGTTGTTTCATTGTCTAAAGCGGCTTGCGATGCTCAACGGACGCAACAGCGCTGATTTTTTTGTCTGGTGGCGCTGCATCCGCCGGAGCACATCGTCGAGCACTTTCACCGCCTCGATCATATAGGGACCTTTGTTGAGCATGACGCATTCTGCGCGTTCTGCCATGGCCGCGTCCGTTATCTCCGCGCGCGACAGTTGGCCGCCTTTGGCGAGATTCTCTAGGACCTGGGTAGCCCATATCACGGGCACATGGGCTGCCTCGGCGATCCACATGATTTCCTCTTGAAGTTCTCCGGTCCTCTCGTAACCACATTCCACCGCCAAATCACCGCGCGCGATCATGACTCCGACACGCGAGCTGCGCATCGCGGCTAGAATTAGGTCGGGTAAGCTTTCAAACGCCCTACGCGTTTCGATCTTGAGAACGATGCCCAGATCGGCATTGCCAATTTTCGCCAGCTCGGTTTGCAGGAGGTGAACGTCCGACGCACGACGCACGAAGGAATATCCTAGAAGATCAGCATTGCGCGCAATAAAAGGCAGGAGCGCGACGTCGTTGTCGGTAAGAGCCGGCAGTGTCAATTCAGTATCGGGAAGATTGATGCCCCTGTCGGGTCTAAGCTTCTCGCCCTTCGCGCGGGCCTTGGTGATCTCTATCGTGATCTTGTTTTGGCTCGCAGCGCGGATGACCCCGCCGATTTTGCCGTCGTCGAACCAAATGTGTTCCCCAAGCCTTACATCGGAAAATATTTCGGGCAGAGTGACGCCGATCGCCGGCGGTTGCAAGTATTGCCCGTGTTCATCTCGGACAGGTGAGTTGCACGCGTCTTGGGTGGGCAGTAGTTCGAGCAGATCTCCGGGCTTGAGGATGATCGGCTGCGAGCTTTGAGGAATCGGCCCAATCCGGCATTGCGATCTGGTGTCGCTCACGCCGTTTCTTACGACTTGCAGAAGGGTCTCAGAGATCAGGTAGGATGTTTGGTCGGATTCCGCTAGCCAATTACTACCCACGGGCGTCGTGACTTTCATCGACCGCGGTATGCCGCGCACGTCGAAAAATTTGATTCGGTCTTCGGCAGCGAGCGCGGATAGCCAGTCTGCCGGCACGGTGAGGACGGCACGTGCCTCGGGGGCAGCAGGTTCCGGATTCTCTATAGAAGTGAGCCAGATCTTGGCCGTCTTGATCACATTGCCCAAGCGATCGCGCTTCGGGTTTACTTTAATGACGCCAGGGACCAATTCCGTAGGCCCGGTGCGAAGCTTTGGACCCGGGGCGTCCATGAGCACGGTACAGGGTTTGCCAACTTCGCGCTCGGCCCGACGGAGGTTTTCGATCATCCGAGCCCAAGCGACTTCATCATCGTGCGCTGCGTTGACGCGCATGCAATCCATGCCACTGGCGAGCAGCTCACGAACCAGTATGTAATCCGAGGCAGCTTCGCTTGGCATGGTGACCATAATGCGAACGCTCCTGCCTGGCGGAGTAGGGCCGAGCAAAGCGGCAGTATTTTTTTCAAGTAGCCATCTTCCCGTGTTGAACTCGGAACGCTCATGTTCACAGGCTCTAGAACGCTGACCGGCCAGGCAGGACAAGACCCTCAACACTGCATCGAGGGTGGCGCTAACCTGAGCTTCGGAGCGACCAAGAGACGAAAGTCCGAAGGATGCCAGTTGTTCCTGCAACGGGCGCAAATCATGCCGCCGCAGCGCGAGATAGTGCAACAGGTTCTTGGCACTCGCGCGATGAGCTTCCGGTAAATCGTAGATCTCTTGGCCGAATTGCTGCTCCAAGGAGGCCATCTGTGCGCGAATACTAGACAGGTGATCAAACAGTTCCTTTAGCTGTTCGACCGTCCCTACCATGGGCCTTCCAGCGCTTAGCTCTAGCTCCATTGCTTTACTCCTTCTTAGCAGACATTACCCAAACAGTGCGCCAAGTATCTCTAAAGAATTCTACTTAACGCAAACTTCACAATGCACCCCGAATGCACGAATTCAATTACTTGAGGACACGGTGATAAACTGATTCGCCCTATGCTGTCATCATGATCAGCTGCGGCCGGCACGGTTCCGACGAATGAAAGGATGAACTGATTCTATTTTCAAAATTGAGAATTGGTTCAAGTGTTTTGCGGGCATACAAGACGTACTGGCGCCGCGTTCCCAATGATGCCTCTGGCAATCGCTACTCCGTTGAAGATTTTGCTTACGCTTTCGGTCCAGGCAGATTTTGCTAGTCCGATGGGCCCCACACCTAAGAGCTACTGGCGATCAGCTCGTAAAGCCTTTCTTGCGAGCGTAAAGGAACGGAACCGTCCGCGTTACCTCGGCGGTAATGACCGTCAGGCTGCATCCACCATCCCTTGACATTATCAGCGAGCTGAATGTCGAAGATTTCCTTGATTCGCTCTTGCAGAACCCCGTCAAGAATTGGAAAAGCGATTTCGACGCGCCGGTCAAAGTTTCTCTGCATCCAATCGGCGGATGCTAGAAGGTACAACGGTTCGCTGTGGTTCTGAA
>DATBLC010000096.1:0-27797 GCA_036555515.1 Binatia bacterium | reverse complement strand
TCGTAGTTCGACAAGACATTCTGCAAGACAGCGGTGATGCGCTCGAGCCCCATGCCGGTATCGACATGCTTGGCCGGCAACTCGGACAGGCTTCGGTCTTCATGGCGGTTGTATTGGATGAAGACCAGGTTCCAGAGTTCGATGTAACGGGCACAGTCGCCGTTGACGCGGCATTCATGCCCCACGCGGCCTGGCTTGTCGCAGGCTTCTGGGCCGCGGTCGAGGTGGATCTCGCTGCACGGGCCGCATGGACCGGTCTCGCCCATCTCCCAAAAGTTGTCTTTCTCACCGAAGCGGCGAATACGCTCCGAGGGCAGGCCGCTGATTTTAGCCCACAGCTTCTCCGCCTGGTCATCGTCCAGATAGACCGTCGCCCAGAGCTTATCTTTGGGCAAGCCCCATTCTTTGGTGAGCAGCTCCCAGGCCCACTCGATGGCGTCAGCCTTGTAATAGTCGCCAAAGGACCAGTTGCCCAGCATCTCGAAAAATGTGTGATGGTACGTATCCCGTCCCACCGCTTCCAAGTCATTATGCTTGCCGCTGATGCGCAGGCATTTTTGCGAGCTCGCGGCGCGCACGTAGGGCAGCCGCTCCTGGCCGAGGAACACGTTCTTGAACTGGACCATGCCGGCATTGGTGAAAAGCAGCGTCGGATCCTTGTCGGGCACCAGCGAGGAGCTTTTGACTACCGTGTGGCCTTGTTTGATAAAGTAGTCCAGGAAAGATTTGCGGATGTCGTTACCGGTCATCATGGCTCTGTCAATCTTCGCTTGGTCGCAAAAGGTCTAGAATCACCGCTTCACTGAAACCGCGGCGCTGCAAGAAAGCCGCAGCGCGACGCAAGATTCTGACATCGTCAAGTTTATCGCGCCGGAATTGTTTTTCCAGTGCCAGTCTGGCCTTTTCCCGCTCGTCGTTACCGCCAAAGGTGTCGCGCAGCGCATCGCGGATGAGCGACTCGTCGATGCCCATGGCGCGTAGTTCTTGTTCGATTCTGCGCGGCCCATAACCGCGATCATCGGCACGGGAGCGCGCCCAATCGCGTGCGAAGCTTTCGTCGCCGGCGTAGCGCGATCGCCGGAGCTTTTCCAGCGTCAGGGCTGCCAGAGCGGGCGTATACCCTTGGCGTTTTAGATGCGCGGTTATTTCAGCTTCGCTGCGCGCGCGCCGGCCGACAAAGCGCAGCGCCGCTTTGAGCGCTTCTTCAGGGGCGTTGACCGATTTTGACCTGGTCCGCTGCGACTTCAGAAATGCGTCAAACCTTTTGCGTGACTTTCCCCTGGGTCTTTTTTTCCGCCGCCGGTGCCGGCGCTTCGACTTCGGCTTTTTTAAAGCCGGACTTTTCCATGATTTTGGCCATAATCTGTGCCGCGGTGGCCGGATGTTCTTTCATGAATTGCTTGGCCGCTTCGCGCCCCTGACCGATGCGCTCGCCGCCGAAGGAATACCACGCGCCGCTTTTTTCCACCACGCCGATGTCGCTGCCGAGATCGACAATTTCGCCGTCGCGGGAAATGCCGGTGCCGTAGAGAATATCGAATTCAGCTTCCTTGAACGGCGGCGCCATTTTGTTTTTGACGACCTTCACCCTGGTGCGCCCGCCGACGATGTTATCGCCGTCTTTGAGCGCGCCGGTGCGCCGGATGTCCATGCGCACCGACGCGTAGAATTTGAGCGCGTTTCCCCCAGTGGTGGTTTCCGGGTTGCCGAACATGACGCCGATCTTCATGCGAATTTGATTTATGAAGATTACCACGGTGTTCGACCGTGAAATCGTCGCCGTGAGTTTGCGCAAGGCCTGAGACATGAGCCGGGCTTGAAGTCCCATATGGGCGTCGCCCATCTCGCCTTCGATTTCCGCTTTGGGCACCAATGCGGCTACCGAGTCAATGACCAGGACGTCGATGGCGTTGCTGCGCACCAGTGTCTCGGCGATTTCGAGGGCCTGTTCGCCATGATCGGGTTGGGAAATCAGGAGATCGTCGGTCTTAACACCCAGCTTCTTGGCGTAGCCGATGTCGAGCGCATGCTCGGCATCGATAAACGCGCCCATGCCTCCCAGTTTTTGCGCTTCTGCTACGATATGGAGCGCCAATGTCGTTTTACCGGAAGACTCAGGCCCGTAAATCTCGATTACCCGCCCGCGGGGCACACCGCCGATCCCAAGGGCGATGTCGAGGCCAAGGGAGCCGCTGGAAATTACCGGATGGTCCTTCGGCACGCTGCCCTCGCCGAGCTTCATGATGGCACCTTTGCCGAATTGCCGTTCTATTTGGCTTACGGCGAGATCAATGGCCTTTTCGCGGTTGACATCCATAGTTGTCTGCCTCCTTGGGTTTCTTTCAAGCAATTGATGAAGCATCGCAGAGCGGCACGGCCTTGAGCCGGCGATACTCCGCGCCAGTTGGACTCAAGATGCTTTGAAACAAGACGACTTCGTGCACGGTGGAGCCGCTGAAGTTACGCTCTTGCCATTGGGCCAGAGCATCCGTGAGATCGTTATCCGACCGCCTAAACTGCCGCCACCGGCCGATGGTTAAATGGGGCGTGAACTTTCTCTTCTCCTCAGCAAAACCAACCGAAGCGAGCGCTTTTTCAACTTTCTCAGCCAATGCGGCCAACGGCTTTCCTTCGATACCAACCCACAGGACGCGCGGTCTCTTCGCGTCCGGAAATACCCCTAAACCTTTAGCATTTATGGCGAAGCGCGGAAAGAGGCTTAAGTCGCGCTGAAGCACTTGGCCGATCGGTTCAATTTGCTGTTCGTCAATGTCGCCGAGAAACTTCAGCGTGAGGTGACAATTGTTCGGGGAATTCCAGCGGATGCCCGAGATTCGTTGTCTCAATTCGTCCGTAGCCGCAAAAATCCGCTGGATGACCGCGTGATGGATTTCGATGGCGATAAATGCTCGTATCACGATTGCTCGTCGGTTCAATGTTTAAGGTCAAAGTACAAGTTTGCAATTCCGAATCCGGACTTTGAACATTGAACCGGCGCTGCCTCCTAGAGGAGGCAGCGGCGCAGCCAATCCAGCGCCGTCTGCGACGTCCCGAGAATGATCCTCTCGCGCTCGCCGTGGAATTGAAACCGGCGGGCCTCGTGATAGGCCTCCCGCTCGATGCTAATCCACACGGTACCCACGGGTTTCTCGGCGCTTCCGCCGCTCGGACCGGCGACTCCGGTTACACTGAGACCGATGCTTACGCCGGTTCGCGCTCTTATGCCCTGTGACATTTCCAACGCGGTCTCCCGGCTAACCGCTCCATGTCGTTGCAGAGTCTCGGGCTTCACACCGAGGAAAAGTATTTTCGCCTCGTTGGAGTAGGTCACCGCCCCGCCATAGTAATAAGCCGAGCTGCCGGCCACCCGAGTGACGCGATGACTGATATACCCGCCAGTACACGACTCGGCTAACGCCAGAGTCATTCGTCTGGCGAGCAATAACTCGCCGACGACTTCTTCCAAGGTTCGCTCGCCTTCGGCGTAAACGCGATAACCTAGTGTGGCGCGGACCTGCTCGCCCAGGCGCGACAATTTTTCCTCGTCTCCCTTCTGAACCACCAACCGCAAAGTTAAGTCCGGATAACGGTCAATGATGGAGAACCCGGCGTTTTGGCCTAAATCAACCGGCGCCAATAACTCGCTGAGCTCCGTCTCAGACAAGCCGCAGACCTTAAACACGCGGGCATCCATGGACTCAGCCGCGGCGCCGGGACTTCCTGTTATTTCACTCACAACACACCCCAGTGTCTCAACATATATAAGATCATAAGAGAGTATACGCCGGCCACCATATCATCAAGGACGATACCAAAACCGCTCGGCAGCTTTTCAAACTTATTGGCTGGGAATGGTTTGACGATATCGAAAAAGCGAAACAGAATGAAAGCTGTGATTAATGAGGATAAGTCCGATGGATTGAGAAAATTGGCGATGAGAAACCCGGTGATCTCATCGATGATGATGACTTGCGGGTCCTTGAGACCCAATATGACCACAGCTTTCCCCGACGACCAGATTGCGAACGCGCTGAATCCCAATAGCGCGATCAGCGCGCTGTATAAGGCATGGGTGGCGAGCTGATTAAGGGCGAGGGAAAGCGGTATGGCGAGGCAGGTGCCGAACGTTCCTGGAAGCCACGGCAAGTATCCGACCCCCGCACCGGTAACCGCTAGTAAAATTATCTGGCGCATGACGAAAACCGGGAGATAACGGCTCGTGGGCGGTTGCCACGGAAACTCAAGGGTCAATAGGTTGAGGATTCATGCTTCACAAAATACCACAGTTGATCTCTTCAACCCGGATTCCGCGGTTGCGCTCGACAGGAGGCGCGAGGCGCAACCCTTCCAAGTTGAGCGTAATCGCCACCGCCCGCTCCAGTCACAGGTGGTCATTCCAACGGCTGCTTGGCCGGCAGCAGATCAGGTCTGGGGTGCGGCGGAAAGTTCGACTAGATAGACGCGCTTCTGATTATCGAAAACTCTCAGCAGGGCGGGCTCGATGGTGTCCTCGGCGGGGAAATCGACGCTGAGCGGGTTAACGTATTGCTGGTCTTTATAGAGTTCGAAATGCAGATGGGGGCCGGTGCTCCTGCCCGTGGAACCCACGTAACCAATAATCTGGCCCTTTTTTACTTCAACGCCGTTACGGATTCCGTCGGCGAAATTATGCAGGTGAGCATAGCGGGACATATACCGGTCGTCATGTTGCAGATCGAGTGTCTTGCCATATCCGCCATTCCAACCGGCCTGGGTAATTATACCGTCCCCGACCGCGTGCACCGGCGTGCCTCTTTCGGCGGCAAAATCGACACCCGTGTGGGGCACATGGGTTTTCAGAATAGGATTGAACCTCGACTCACTGAAACGAGACGTTATGTCGGCAAATTCCAGCGGAAATCTCAGAAAGTTGCGGGCGAGGCTCCTGCCGTCGAGATCGTAATACCCGCCCATTCCTCTCTGTTTCTCAAAATAGATGGCGGTGAACTTCTGGCCGGCGTTGATGAGTTCCGCCGCCAGGATTCGCAAAGATGGAATAGCATGCGTCCCTCTGCGCGTCCGTTTTTCGTAAAGAACCTTGACGCTATCGCCGCTTGCTAGTCCTTTCTCCAAATCGAGGTCCCAGGTGAAGATTTCAGTCAGCTGAGACAGCAGGGCCGGTTGTATTCCTGCCTTGCGCCCATCCTCAAATAAAGAACTCTCGATTTGGGCGGTTGCCGTTTGGACTTCGACGTCATAGGGCCGCTCGAGTCTTTGGAAGAGAATCGTCGGGCCGTCCCTTTCCCATATCAAGGACGTGGCATCACTTTGGTCCATTTCGACCGCCGTCAATCGCGCCAGCGACTTGAAGCGCCCCGCGCCCGTACCCTTTGCAAAGTAAAAATGGACTTCCTTTCCCTTGGGTAAAGGCTGCGCGCCGAACTTGGCCAAAACCGAACGGCTCCACTGCTGTTTTTCGGCCCTCGCTAATCTGAGTCGGTTCAGAATCCCGGGCAATGTCTCATTGCGTCCGGCTCTATGGACCACATGTTCGCGGATTTCCAGCGGTCCAATGTCGGGGTTTGCTGCTTCTCTGCTAAGAAGTCTTGAAACCGGCGGCTTAGCCAATTTTCCTACCGGCGAGGTAGGAGATTTACCCTTTACAGCGGTGGTTTTTACGCCCTTTTGTCTGGTGGCATGGGACTTGGACGGCACCAAACTCAACACCGCGGCACAGGCCGAAAACCATAGCAAGATTCTAATTACATTGTGAAATCGCAGACGCCGGTAGTTGGCTATGCGGGCGTTGTCGCCGGGGATAGGTTTCATGAGCTACTATTCTCAGGTGCAAAAACTTTACCAGTAATAAGCGATAATCTTTCCCCTGTCAAACCCAAAATTCGTCAATGTGTTAACTTTTTAATCAATTGTATGACCCGGGAGTCTATTTAAGAACTAATCGGCTTCAGAGAGGACAAACTTTCGAAAAGCCACCTCTAGCAGGAAAAGCAGGAAGGCCAGGGCAATTAACGGAGCTCTCTTCGGCTCAAAACGGCTCGTGACGGATACTTCCTGGCCAAAGTCGCGCGGGCGTGGATTGACCTCTCCACCCGACACCTGGGCGAGCTCGGTCAAAAGCGCCATATTGAATCCGGGTCGCGGCAGTTCGGTGTTGACATCATAGGGCAGAGAGTACGCCAACGTGGGGAGCTGGATCCGACGCTCGCGCCGTAACTCGGACAGCTCGATTTTGTAGTCTCCCGGCTGACCGATCGGCAGATCGGTTTGAAAATGGCCGGGCGCCAGTTTTTTGAGCATGCCTTTGCCGTTCTTGCCGGGGATCGAAAAGCTGAACTGGCTATCGGCGCTGGCCTCCTCAAAAAGGTAGAGATCGAGAAGCGGGCGCATGTTCACCAGACTGACGCGGGCTTCGTGCAGCGGAATGGGCTCGACTTTGGGCCCTAGCCAGCCGATAATTTTATCCCAGAAGCCTTGCAGCCCGCTCCATGGAATCCAGTTACGGCTAAAGCGGCTTTCCATGTCCATGGTCAAGGCGACGCTCTTGCCACGGCCATAGCGCCAGGAGGCAAGCAGTGGCGCCCGCCGTTGGTCCCTCGGTATCGCGACATCCAAGTGGGCGCCGCGTTTAAGGTCGGTATCCATATATCCAAGCACGCGCGGATAGTTACGCTGGGCGAACCCAGCGAGGATTTCAGATCTTGGTTCTTGAACGGGAACAAGCTCACGTTCCTTGGGTGCCTCGTTTTGGGGTGTCTCTTGGATCTGTTGCAGGACGATGCGAGGCACGGAGCTGGGATCGACAGTGTGATGAAAAAAGCCGCCGCCATACTGGGTTATACGCTTCATTAAAGGCAGGTTCGCCTCCGCGCCGATGGCCACGGCGGACACTGCGATCTTAAATTCGGTGCGCATGACGTTTGCCAGATCGATATAGTCACCACCGCTGCCGCCGGTTTCACCGTCGCTCAGAATAATGACATGTTTGCGCGCGGCATCCTGCCGCTGCAGTTGCCGCTTCGCTTCGTTAATGGCCGGCAGGAGATACGTTCGGCCGCCTGGCTTGAGTCGCTGGATATCCGAGTCGAAGCTCGTGCGGACGCTGCCGACCGGGGACAATGGGATGACAACGAATGGACTTATATCGAATCCCACGACGCCGATGAAATCATTATCGTTAAGCTGGCGGGCCACCGCCTTGGCCGCCTCTTGGGCATATAGGATACGATTGTCCTCGTGCATGCTCCCGGATTTGTCGATGACCAGAACGACTGCCCGGTTCTTGTCCTCCTGTTTTGGGGGTTCTTTGGGATCCACCGGCAATAGGCTTTCGACTGGCGTTCCACGGTAGGCGCCAACGGAAAAGCTCGCTTCGTTCCCGAGCATCAGGAAACCGTTACCCGCCGCGACATGCTTTTCAAGTGCCGTGAAATAGCCCGGTGGAAACTTGTCCCGCTGGACGTTATTGAAAACGACCACCCCGAATCCCAACGGGGACGGCGCCGACTCCGCCGTGCGCGAAGTGATCTCAAACCCCTGGCGTTTGAGAATCTCCTCCAGGTAACGCCCGGCCCCACCGCGGCCGTTCAAGAGCAGCACCTTTGCCTTGGTTCTGACCGTCACTGAAGCAACCGCGTGATTATCCGGCGCGTAGTTATCGAGCTCCGGCCGGCTTGGGGTAAAGGTCGCTCGGTAAGACACCACGGCATCGTCGGGCAGAGTGGCCGGGTACGTGACCAGGTGGCTCCCCGGTTTGAGTTTGGCGCGGTCGGACTTAAGAGTCTTGCCGTCGCGCTCTAGGACCAGAGTACCATCGACGTCGCGATCGCTATAGTTTTCCAGCGAGACTTTGAGGTTGATCGATTCGGCGCTATCGCCGTGGCTCGGAGCCAGCAGCTTGGTCACTGCGACATTGGCAATTTTCGGCGGCTCGGCCGGCAAAATCGGAAAAATTTTCAGCCCGGACCCGGCAATGAGCGGCACCAGCCGTTCGACCCTGCCTTCGGTTTCCCAACCGTCCGTAAACAAAAAAAGACTTCGAGGCCGAGCCGGCAGGGCCAGTAACCCTGCCAGCAGTTTTTCCAGGTTGGTTTTCTGGGGGTCGATAACGGAGGTTTTCTCGCTGCCTCTATCCAATGCCTCACGCCAATTGCCAGTTTGCACCGCTTCGGCGCCGAACAAAAAGACGCGGTCGTTGGCGCCTGGCGCCAGTTCGCTTTGCGCATACCGATCCATCCAACGGCGCATACTCGGCGCGATACTGCGCGAGAGATCGAAGGCGAAGAGTCGCTCCTCGTGCACGGTTTGCTTGTTGACCGTCTGCGGATCGGCCAGGGCAAGAATCAGCAGCGTGGCGATCAGTGTGCGCCCGAAGACGACCACCAGCCGCCGGCCGTGGAAACGGATCCACAGAACCGGCAGCGCGACGAGGAGCCAGAGAAACTCCGGCCTGCTAAACTGGATGGCATTGATTAACTGAATGTCAGGAATGTAGGCGGACATTGGTTACGATCTAGACGGCGTGCCTGCGCCGGGGTTGAACCTGCCGGCCAGAGCGCGCCATGCGCGGGTTGATGAACCATTCCAACAGGAGTAACAACAAGGCTGCCAACAAGAAAAAAGGCCAAAATGGCAGTGGGGTGGACTGGCTGCTTCCCCCATCGCTTGCGCCGCTGAGTTCGATGGCGGCCGGCTGGCGCAGATCTGATTCATTGATATCGCGCAGATTTACGGCGACGAGGCTCTTTTCGCTCTGGCGCATTAATTGATAGACACCTTGGTAATGCGTCGCCGGGAAGGCAGTGGCGCCGGGACTAAGCGAAAATGTCTCGCCTATCGGCGTGATAATTCGATCGCCGGAATGCGCAGCGCTCAGCGCGATCGCTTCGCCCGTGGCTTTGCCGCGCTCGCCGGAAAAAGCGAAAAACCAATCGATCATGTTTACGGTAAAAACGGACATGGGTAGGTTCTCCTGCCCCAGAAAGGGGAAAGGATCGAAGCCTAGAACCAGATATCGAACCCCATGTTTCATGGTCGCGAAAACTAACGGTCCTTGCGCGCTTAGCACGATATTTTCTCCAGGTGTTTGCGCTGTGAGTGGGCGTGCATAGCGGGGCCGAAAAAGCGAGAAATTCACATAGCGCGTTAGCGGATGGCCTTCGCGCCATCCTGACACTGACGGATTCGAGGCCGGCTCCCCCAGGTCCACCAGCTCACTCTGGTTCGGAGGAAGAATGAACAATGCCGGATTGCGCGGCAAAACCGTGGGCGAAGCGAAATGAAAAATCTCCAGGCGGTAACGAGAGCGGTCGCTGTTCTCATACTCGCCAGGCGCAACGATGTCTAATTCGACGCCGGTAATGGCGCGCAGGCTGGTAAGTTCCTGGGGCCGCGGCGATATTGCCAGAATGCGCAGCTTGTTCGTCATCGAGGCCACCGCAAAGCTCCGGTTATCAAGGGCCAAGGCGTCGACGGCGTCGATTTCCGCTTCGAAAAACGCATGGATCGGTAGTCCCTCGAAGCTGACGCCGGCAGAGGCGCCGCCGGCGATGGCAAGGTCGCGCGTGCCCAGCGGCGCGCCACCGCCTCTGAGCGTTATCCTGACGCGCGCATCGTTGGCGGAAAAGTTGGCCACCTCCGCGCTGGCGCTTAAGCGCGGGTCCGCGAGCGACCCATGATGCACGGCAAAAGAAGTGATCGCGAGATTGGCTCGCGGTTGCCCGACGGTTATTACGCGGGCCGTCCCGCTTTGACCGCGCGCCGGCCGGTCGGTGATGAGATAGATGCGGTCATATTTTTGCTCCTGCGCCAGCCTACCGAGGGCCTCGTTATAATCCAAGGGCGCTTCGCCAAGATCGACGGGCTTTAAACCCTGGAGCGCGCGGGCGGCTTGGAACGGAGAGAAATGCGCGCTGCCGAAGCGTTCGAGCCGCGGCGCAGTCAGATACAGGTCCAGCACTGCAGCGGAGCCCAATTCGGCGAAGATAGCCGCGGCCTTTTCCTGCGCCAGGACGAAGCGTGTTTTTCCATCCTCCAGGGCCTGCATGCTGGCCGAGTTATCGAGGACCATCGCGACCTTGCTGGGACGGGCAAAGAAGACCGGCTCTCCCAGGGCGAGCACCATCAGAGCCAGAAGCAGCAATTGCAGGAAGAATATCAGCGGCAAACGCAGCCGCCCCCAGGGGCGGGCAGTGGGTGCGGCGCCCATCGCGGCGAAGATGAACAGGCTCGAAAAAACATAGCGCCGTGGTCGGCGCCGCAGCAGATACGGGATCAGCAGCAGCGGCAGAGCGAAAAGCCCGTAAAGCGCGATGGGATTTAGGAATTCCATTATTTGAATAGCCCGATCGCGGGCAGCGTGGCGAAGATGAAATCGCTGAAATCGCGATCGGTGACATAAAGCGAGTAGTGAATGCCGCTCTGATGGCAAAAACTGCGAATTTCTGAATTATGGTGTGCCAGTTTGGCCTGGTAGTTCTGGCGCGCGCGGTCGTCCCATTGAAGCTTGATCTCGGCGTTGGTTTCACTGTCGATGAGATTTACCCCCCCGAAAGCAAAGGGAGGTTCCACTTCCTGGCGGGTGAGCACCTGGACGACGGCGATGTCGAGATTAAAGGCGCGCAGCAGGTTCAATCCCTGTTGGTAAGATGGCGCAGGCATCAGAAAGTCGGAGATTAAAATGGCTTTTCCAGGGCGGCGCAGTTTCTGCAGGTGATGCGCCAATGGTGCCGCCATATCCATCGAACCGGCAGGGGTCGCAGCCGCGGCGAATTGCACGCAGTCTACCATCCGGCGGCGGCCGCGAAAAAACGGCGAGGCGATGCTGGCCGCTGGCTCGCCCAGCAGATGAATCTTCACGTGATCGTGATTGGCTAAAACTACGTAGGAGAGCGCCGCGGCGACATGGCTTGCCGGCAAGAATTTTTCCCGCACTGAAGGAAACCCCATCGAAGCGCTGGCGTCGATGAAAATATAGGCGAAAAGGTCCACTTCTTCGCGAAACAATTTGATGTAAAGCCGGTCGCTGCGGGCGTAGATACCCCAGTCCAGGTAGCGCAGGTCGTCGCCGGGAGCATAGCGGCGGTAGTCGGCGAATTCCAAACTGGTGCCGCGCCGCGGCGAGGCATAGCTGCCGGAGTGGCCGCCGAGAAATTCCTTGCGCGTGCGCAACCGGAGCGTCTCTAACTGGCCCAAAAACCGCGGCGTAAACGGTTCAGGAAGCATGACTCTATCAAGCGGTTCAAAGTTCAAGGTTCAACGTTCAAGGTATTCCGATCTGTTATGAACCGCATAAGCACGGTCCCTAAACATTGAACCTTGAACTTTGAACTGCATACGTTAGCTGGCGTAGGGGATCGGATCGGTAACGCCCGCCGCTGCGAAGCCCTTTAATCTCAACTGGCAACTGTCGCAGAGACCACACGCCCGGCCATCCGGCGCCGGATCGTAACAACTCCAGGTGAGCGCGTAGTCGAGGCCCAGCGCCAGTCCTTGTTTGACGATTTGTGCCTTGGTCATGTGAATCAACGGAACATCGATCTTGATACGGCTCTTGCCTTCGATGCCGGCCTTGGTTGCCAGATTCGCCAACCGCTCGAAGGCCCGTATATATTCTTCCCGGCAATCCGGGTAGCCGCTGTAATCGAGTTGGTTTGCGCCAAAAAAAATATCTTCGGCCTCGAGCCGTTCGGCCAGGGCCAGAGCGAAGGAAAGAAATATGGTATTGCGCGCCGGCACATAGGTGACGGGGATGCCGTCCGCGATCTCGTCCGCGCTCCGTCCTTTGGGAACGTCGATTCGGTCGGTCAGCGCTGAACCGCCGATGACGCGCATATCAAACTCCATGACGCGGTGCGATGCGGCGCCGAGAAACGCAGCGATTTTTTTGGCCGCTTCCAGTTCGCGCTCGTGTCTCTGCCCGTAGCGGAAGCTGAGGGCATGAATCTCAAAGCCTTCTTGGCGCGCCATCGCGCCGGCGGTGGCGGAGTCGATCCCACCGCTCAGGAGAATGACTGCCTGTTTGCCGGCCATCGTCAACTTTTCGGGACTCGCGTCCCTTCCATCGGATAGCGTTTTTGGTACCAGCCGACGATTCCTTCGTCGAGAACTTTCATGTTGCGGTAGCCTTCTTCGTAGAGCATGCCATAGGCCAAACTGGCCAGGTGATGCGGGCAAGCTCAATACAGGATCGTCAGGCGGTCTCGCGGAATACTCTTAAGGTAAGCACGGAACTCAGCCAGCGGCGCGGAGACCGCGCCCAAAATATGCGTTTCGCGAAATTCTTCCGCCGTGCGCACGTCGATGATCAGCGGTTTCACGCCTTTTTGGATATCCTTTACCAGCTCATCGATCGAGATGAATTCCGGCTTGACGTCCGGGGGTAGCGTCTGCTGGGCGAACTGCGGATATTTCGATGGATCGGCTTGGGCTAGTGGCGGCGGCGTCAAGGTGAGAACCGTCAAGACCATAGAGATCATTCCCGTGAGCCATGTTTCCAGCGGTCTCATCGCTTGCCTCCCTCTTGATTATAATTGCTATATTGCGCCAGAGCCTCCAGAGTCTGGGTGCCGCCGTAGCGCTGGCCGTTGATTATCCAGGTGGGGTAGCTGTCGATGCGCGCTTCCTTGCAGGCTTGCAACACGGGAGCTCTGGGTCCTCCTGGACTGCATTCGACGTAGGGCACCCGATCAACCGAGCTGCCGAACATTTCCTTTTGCTGCTTGCAGTGCGGACACCAGGACGCGCCGTAAAACTTAGCGTCGATCTTGGATAAATGGACGGCCAGCCCGCGAATCCAGGGATCTTCCGCAGCCGCGGTCTTGCCCCAATAGCCGGCGTAGTGCAGGTGCAGCGCCGCGATCACGACCAACGCCGGGACGACGCTCTTTGCCAACCACGGTCCCCAGTTGAAACCGGACATTTCCTTTGGCCTTTGAAACAAGACGACGGCGAAAATCGCGCCCATCAGGCCCAGCGATGTCAAACAATATGGACACGCCGCGTCCAGCGAAAAAATTGAAACGCCCGTTAGATACATGCTGTAGAGCACGCCAAACAGCGATATCAACCAGGCGCTCTTCCACTGTGCTTCAGTGCGCTTGTTCCAGGCGATGGCGGCAAGTAGGGCGTACGTGAGAAAGCCCCATAATGAAGTCGGCAGGCCGAATAGCGTGGACCACTGGCTGCTGAGGACGACGTCGCACGCGCTTCCCTCCGTGCAGCCGGCGAGTTGCTTGAGCGCCCAGGCGGAATAGGTCAGGTAACCGCTCAACCCCATGCCGATGACCGCGAGACCGAGTATCGGCCAGTTCGGCCCGTCTTGCGCCACCTCGCGCTCGGCGGTCTTGCTCTTGCCTTTCTTAACTTTGGCTGCGTTTGCCATGTCAACTGCTCCCTTTGCCAGTGATTAGTGTCGCAACGTCTTTGTTCAATCGCTCCAGCGCTGTGTTGTCCCGGCTGTCGTAGTAACCACGAATAACGCTTTTCCGGTCCATGAGGACGAATCTTGGGCTGTGAATGATGACGGTTTCTTTGCTCTTGCCTTCGGTGAGAGCGACGGCGCTCAGGCGAAAGCCTCCCTGCACCAATTGCACGATCTGTTCCTTGTCACCGGTCACAAACAGCCAGCGATCCGCATTCGCCTTGAAGCGATCGGCGTAGCGCGACAGCACCGCCGGGGTGTCATGGTCCGGGTCCACGGAAAAAGAAACCAATCTGAGATCGCCATTGTTCCCGTGTTGCGCTTGCAGTTTTGCCATCGCCGCGCTCTGCATAGGACAAGTGTCATTGCAAGTTGTGTAAATGAAGTCTGCGATCCAGACCTTGCCGCGCAATTCCGCCAGGGTAACATTTTTGCCGCTTCGCTCCACGAGGGAGAATTCCGGCACTGCGCCATAATGGCTCAAGCCTTCGAGCGCGGGGGAGTTCCACGTCGCCGTCTTCGGCCCGGGGGCGAGCTTCAGCCACAAAAATGTTCCCGCCGCGATGCCCAACGCGGCCACCGCTGCGGCCATCAAGAAAAAACTGGTTTTCGATTGATTCATGGATTCCGCAGTCGCGATCGACAGGAAGCGCAAGGCGCAACCCTTCCAGAGCGAAGTCGATGGGTTCCTGCTTCTGCGCAGTCGATCAGTGGTGCTTCAATAGAAAGTTGAGCCTCGTAATAACAAAGTGCCAAAGAGAAAAATGACTTTGAAAATTTCACAGTCGGACGCCTTCGCTATTCCAGGGTTCCGCCTCGCTTGCGGGTTCATCGGTCTTATTGCGGAATCCGGGTTCATAACCCCGAAGGACTAACCAGCAGGGATTTTAACGGTTAATTTGCCGTTTGTGTAGAGGGGTGGCGCCTCGGCTCGCGGGATAGCCGCCAACGGCTTTCCCAGTGGGACGTCAGTGGCAGTAAACGTCGGCACATCCGCGGATCTGCCGACGTTTAGTTCGACATGTACCAGGTTAACGATCGGACGCTCCTCTTCAGAAAGGAGCAGGCGAGACGCTTGCTGAAAACTACGTACCGGAACTCCAGGTGATACCCAAGGAGTCTTCGACAAGCGCCGGTTTTCTTGACCTCATCCGCTACTTGTCGTGTTCGAGAAATTCGGTGGTGGCGCCGTGGCGAAGTCGATCGCGAGCTACCATCAGCTCATGCAGTCAAAGTTGCAGTGCAGGAGACGCTGCGCGCTGAAGAATGGCATGATCCCGCGGATGGCTACAGGTCATCGAAACAGCCTGGCGGTAGGCCGGGCGACCGCCTTCAACTTTGCAACCACCGCCGGGTCCAGCTTAAAAATACCCCTACCTATTTTCCTAAGACAACGTTCATGCGCCTAATCACCTCGGGCGGTTGCGTAACCACCTCGCGCGCCAACGCCTCGAGCTTGTCGCCACTTACGGGGTCCGGTTCCCAGCCGCGCTTTTCCGCTTCGGCCAAAAGCTCGGGATCGCTCATCGCTTTCAAAAATCCATCGCGGAGAATTTTTACCCTGTCGGCGGGAATCCCGGGGCCGCCCACGATGGGCCGGCCAAATGAACCGGGAGAGAGAAGAACCGTGGCGATGCGTTTACCAAACTCCGGGGTCTTGTGTTTTTCCATCAGCTCCCAGATCGTTGGCACGCCGGGTGCCCTTGCATCTCGCTTTGATCCGCCGATCACAAGTATGCGGACAAATCCCGTCTTAGCCCAGGTGCGGCCCGGCTCCCGGCCAAAGAAGGCGCTGGTGGTGCCCGCCCGGCATTGAACTTCTCCTTTCTCGATGGCGAGGTCGATCTCGGAGGCTCCCGGATAACCCGTAACGAGGTCAATCTTCAATCCCAGAACCTCTTCCAGGAGTCTCGGAAAGTAATGACCGGGGGTGCCGGCTCCGGTGGTGCCGCATTTGGGCGGTACGGTTGCCTTGCGAACATCATCCAACGATTTGAACGGGCTGTCGGCGCGCATGGATAGCATTTCGCTGGTTTCCTCGGGCGATCCGATCCACGCAAACTTTGCCCAGTCGAATTTGACTTCTTTTTGGCCGCCGATCTGATTAAAGAACAGCGCAGGCGAGAGCAACCCGAGGGTAAGCCCGTCAGATTTTCCAACGCCGTAAATGTAATTGGCCGCGATCATCGTGCCGGCTCCCGGCATATTTTGCACGATGAAATCCGGGTTCCCCGGAATGTACTTGCCCCAAAAGCGTGAAACAGCGCGCGCCCACAGATCGTTGGTGCCTCCCGGGGAATATCCTATTACCACTTTGATGGTCTTGCCTTGATAAAAAGGAGCTTGAGAGAACGTAGTCGACGTCAATAAAATTGAAAAGGTAAGCGTAAGAAACGCAGTTTTCATTGCGCCTCCGATCATTTTTGCTCCATTACCAATTTTTTAGCCGCTTAGAGAACCTGCCGTTTCATCGCGAGCTTCATAGCTGTTCGACGTCGGGAAGAAGTCAACCTGCTCCCTTCAATCGGCGATTGATGCCGCCTATCTACGCTCTGGTTCTGCCGCGTTGCAAATAGTTCGACGTGTGCTATGAAACCGCCTCAAAATAAAAAGCCGATCGAGGGCGGAACCTTCAATCGGCCTATGTCCTGATGGTTGGTGAATGACGCATCAACCTCTCGGATCTTCACCTTAAGTCGAGCACACTATAGTGGACAAGAACTTCAAGTCAAGAGAGGCATCGAGCATCTGCGGCGGCAAAGGAGAAGATCATTGTTCTTCGCGCTCGAGTTGAAAACGCAATTGTCACCCGGGCGGCACTTTATCGATCAACTTCCCATTCGCGTATAGCTCGTAACCTTTGATGCCCAGCTCGTAGCCCCGCGGCGGGTGATCGGACATGTCGAGTACTACAAGATCGAGAATAATGACGGTTTCGCCTTTGCGTTGCACCGTGAACGGTAGCTTGATGGGCGTCAAGACATTTTTCACTTGTGCCTGGCGCTGGCTTTTCTTGAGGATGCCTTCCGTGCCGTCGAGCTTGAGCTGGATGGCATCGAAAGCGCCGGCGTCGATCATAGCTTTGAAAATCGTCACGCTTTCTTTAAAGGTATACTTTGTCAGGTCGACGGTTTGAACTGCGGGAGACAGTTCCCGCCAGCCCACTTGCCAAAATGCCAGGCCGGGTTTCGGGCTGATAGAGATTTTACCGAGCTTCAGTGTCAGGCGGGAGAAATCGCCGATGGCCTCACGATGGTCCTTGACGCGAATTTCCAACAGCCCCTGGTCAGGGCCCGCCGCATGAGAAGGGCCGCCGAAAAGCAGCAAGAGTACGGCGGCGATGGAGCCGCAAAGAGCCGTCAGTCCGTCGGCCGGTCGCGCTCGGCGAGCGAAAGAATATCCTGCAAAAGTTGTTTTTCGTGCCATTTGTCCCCATAGTAATCGACCCGGCGCACGCCCTTGCGATCAAGAAGTGAAGTCAATGCCGTGTGCTGAACTTGCTCTGTCTCGCCGTCGGCGCTCTTGCGTACGTTTACGCCGAAGTCCTTCCAGACCCTGGCTAGCATGTCTTGCGTGCCCGTGAGAAAGTGCCAATTAGAAAAATTCGGTTTGAAGTGCGCCGCGTAAGACTTGAGCTGCTTGGGCGTGTCATATTCCGGATCCGTGGTGATTGTCAGCAACAGGTAATCCGTGCGCTTTTTTGCTTCTTTAACTTTTGTCTCAAGGGAGCGCTGGATCGAAGCGAATTTTGCGGTGAACAAAGGGCACACATCCGGGCACTTCGTGTACACGAACGTTATGGCCACGACTTTTCCCCGGGCATCAGCGAGCTGGAACTTATTTCCGGCTTGATCGGTGAGGGTAAAATTTTTCACCGGCTTATCGACCACTCGGCGGCCAATCTCGCCTTTCTTTGGCGGGATGGGGAAGTGGGCGAAGGCGGAGGCGTAAGTGAAGGCGCACGAGAACGCGACAACGATCCACGACCCTGCGACAAAATGACTAAGGATCAATCTTGAACTCATATGTAATATTGAATTTGCGCGCGCTTTCGGGCA
This sequence comes from Binatia bacterium, assembly GCA_036555515.1. GTDB lineage: Bacteria > Desulfobacterota > Binatia > UBA9968 > UBA9968 > DATACQ01. The sequence continues at coordinate 10,322 of DATBLC010000096.1, read as the reverse complement.
GATCGCCGCGCACTAGATAGGTCGTCGAATATTCCCTCTGCTGTCCCGCCGGGACTGACGTTGGCAGGAGTAGCGCGCATTCGATGATGTCCAGATGTTCCCTGAGCTCTTCCGGCTCGACCTTGTGGGTGATGCGAGTGCGAAGATTCTTGTCGGAGCGATTGCTGACCCGATAGCTGATGCGGAACGGTTCGCTGGATTTGACGACGGTTTCTCTGGAAACCGGCTCGGCTTCGATGGCGCCGTTGGCCGGCACGAGGGCAGCGAAGCTGACCCGCAGAGCGGCGTCCCAGTCCAAAGCCATGCGCCATGCCTTGTCTTCCTTGACGAGCGCGAACTCTTCTTCTCCTTCGATCATTTTGATCGTGCCACTGCGGCGTTGCCGATCGATGGCGGCAAGTATTTTGCGCTGGTCCGCAGCCGAGAGGGCGTTGAGCTTTTCTTCATCCCAGTCCAACAACAAGGGCGCCAGGCTGCCGGCATCGGGAAGTTTGAGCGCCGCTTTGATCCTGGTGCGGTCTCCTGCCGGCGTGATTTTCACCGGCTCAATGGCTATCAACTCGGCCAGCCTGCGTGCCACCGCCAGTGTAAAGCCGCTGAAGGCGCCGCGCTCGCGCACGTAGACTTTCTCGGGTTTCAACTGCCGGTCTTTCCCCGAAATAAACCGGTAGGCTTGTTTGTAGTCGCGGGCGTAACTGGCTTTGAGATAACGCGAGAGGATGAGCACAGGCTCCGGCACCGTCGCGCGGGGCGCGCGCTTGAGCAGATAGAGCGGACTGAGTATCAACAGCAGCGCGCCAACGGTGAGTAAAAACTTTTTCACGGCACTGTCACTTGGGTACGCGTTTCAGAGCGCTAAGCATGCCGCGCTTGGACTATGATTTCTTCGCGGGAACGATCCAAAGATAGATCGTGCGCCCGTTGATCCTTTCGGTTTTGTCGGGCTTCCAATCGCCCATATCAAAAGCATGGGAAACGATGCGCGAGCCGGGTTTCATCTGGCTCAAGACATTGGGCCTGAGTTTCAAATTAACATCGGGCAACAGATACATAGTAACCACCGACGCGGCGGAGAGGTCGACGGTGAGAATATCCTGTTGGCGGATCTCGGCGAGGTTCTGCACGCCGGCTTTTTGAATATTTTCCCGTGATTCCTTGACCAGATCACCGTCGATCTCGAAGCCCACCGCCCTGGCGCCTTTTTTCGCCGCGGTGACTACGATGCGGCCATCGCCGGAGCCCAGATCGTAAACGGTATCGCCTTTTTTAACCCCGCCGAGCTCGATCATCTTATCGACGACGTCTTGAGGCGTTGGCACGAAGGGGACAATTTTTTTGTTTTCGAAAGGCGCGTCCTGCGCATGGACGGGCATCAAAGCGCCGGCGTAGATCGAGGTGAGCAGTAACAAACCAATGATGACGCGTGGCCGCCGGACTAATGAATTTACTCGCATAATTCCTCCTGTTTGTTTAGACGATGAGCACGTGCGTTGAATGCAATCTTGCTGAAATTTTAATTAACCACAAAAGACCCGTTACTTCTAGAATCCCAATTGGGCGAGGCAATGGCGGCTATTGATCGTGGAGGGGGCGAAAATCATAAGTCAAATTCAATTGGTGGACGCCCTCGGGAAGGCTGCCCCTCAATAAATAGGTGCCGGAATATTCTTGCTCAATACCCGGCGCGAGTTTCACGGGCAATAGGAATCCGCACTGCACGATTTCGAGATAATCGGTCAGTTTTTTGGGCTGAATCAGATGGCCAATGCGGACGACCGTGGGCTGCTGCGACCGGTTTTTTATTCTTACAATGATCTCAAACACTTCGCCGGGCTGAACAACGGCTTGCCTGCGCGACAAACTCACGTCCAGCATAGCCGCGCCGATAGAATCCGCCACGATGGCGCCAAACGGAATCGTGACCCCCGCGGCCCAGTTGAGAAAGATGCGCCACTCGTCGCCTTCTTTCACGAGAGTCAGTTTTTCTTCGCCTGCGATCATATCCAGCGATTTGTCGCGCTTTTTCTTTTCGACCGCTTCGATGATTTGTTTGCGTTCGGCGGGCGACAGGGAGTTTAACTGGTAACCGTTCCAATGGCGCAAGAGCGCCGCAATTTTTTCCGGATCGGGCGCCCTGTAACGGGCGGTCAGCTCCATGCGAGGCGCCGCCACTTGGGTCGGAATAATTTCAACTTCGACCATAGCGGCGAGCATTTTGGCTATTTCCAGCGCGAATCCGCTGAATGGGCCCCGTTGCCCCAGATATTGGTTGATATTTCTGGCGCGGCGGTCCTCCGAGGAGACGTAACGATAAGCTTCGGCGAAGTCGCGGGCATACACCGCGCGCAAGTAAGCGCGGGTTACTGACGCGGGCTCGCGCGTCTCACTGGGGGTCTCGGCAGCGTGCGGATTATCCAGTGCCGAGATCGCGATCAGGATGGCCGCGACCGCGCCCCACGGTTTCAATTTGCCATTACCGGGCAACCCGTTCACGAGACGGCATTCCTTCTTTTTTGCGCAAGCTATCATTCCGTGGCACGCTTGCCAAATTGAACGCAAACGTGATGCTGAGCGCCGTGTTCTTGGGAAAGCCGGGATCGAGCAGATAGGCGCTGGAGACTTCGCGCTCTTCGCCGGGCCGAAGCGTCAGCGGTCTGAGAAAGCCGCAGGCGATCATGGTGAGGTGTTCGGGGGTTTCCTTCGGTTCGATTCGGTGCTCGATCCGCGCGACGACTTCCTGCTGTCCACGGTTCCTTATCTTGAGGTTGGTCTGAAAGGGCTCCATGCCGGCAAAGAGTCTGCGATTGAGCACCTCCACTTCAATGGCGCTGTTGGCCGGCAAGGCGGCATCAAAGGATACTTTTATTTTTGACGCCCAATCCAGGAATATTTTCCAACGGCCGTCCTCTTTGACCAGATCGAACGTCTCCCTGCCCTCGACGCTGATCGTGTTTTTAGCTTTTCTGATTTTTTCCAAGCCGCCGATGATGCGTTGTTGATCGGCACGCGGAAGCGCGTTGAGTTTGTCTTGATCCCAGTTGAAAAGCAGCGCGGCGTATTCATCGGTGGCGGGAACTCTATAGTCAACGGTATAACGGGCGCGATGGGCGCCGATTTCCTGCTCGATCACCCGGAATTCGATCTGATCGGCGAATATCTTAGCCAGTCGCAGCGCGAAACCGCTGAAGCTTCCGTGTGCTTGAATGTAATCAGCTCGATTACCGGCCCGCCGGTCCAGCGAAGATATATGGCCGTAGGCCGCGTCGAAGTTGCGCGCGTAGCCGGCCCTGAAATACGCTTTGGCCACGTGAAGCGGCTCAGCGTTAGGAGGTCGGCGGTCCGAGAGCCAATAGAGCGGCGGACTTAACTGGACGGCGAGTGCCGCCAAAGTCAGAAAGATCTTTCGCGAGTTTTTGGCGAGGCGCGTCACTCTTGCACAGAAAAGTCCACTTTGTCCGTGGCGTCGAGCTCAGTATTGTGATCAGACGTAACCACACGCAGCTCCAGAGTGTGTTTGCCGGGTTTGACGCCGGTGAGCGCGCCTTTTTCGCTTTCGAACATCCCCATTAATTCGCCGTCAATATACGCGTGCACATGTTGGCCGCGCTTGCCTTTGACCAGCTCGAAGCGAAGCGGAATCTGATCGCCGGTGAAGACTTGGTTTGGGCTTGGCGAAAGAATTTTCACCTGCGCGCCGTCGGCCGGCGCCAGCGCGGCGGTGGCGGTTTGAGCTGTATCGGCGCTATGACGTGACATGTCATGGCTGGAATCGCGGCTCTCATGGTCTTTACATGCTGAAATCGTCAGATTCAGCGCCACCAGGGTGATGGCCGTGACCATGGTAACATTGCGGTTTATCGATTGCATCATTGTCTTCTTCTTGCCTGGCTAACGATCGATGCCGGCCTTTTTTAGCGCGTCCCGTGCACGTTCCGCTGTGATCGGTCCTAGAACGACGTCGCGGATCACTCCCTGGCTGTCGATAAAAAATGTCGCAGGCGGACCAAATATACGATAGGACCGTTTCACGGCGCTATTCAAGTCCAGAGCGATGGAGAAAACCAGCTTGGCTTCTCTCGCATACTCGGTTACCGCGTCGCGACTGTCTTCCACGGCGATGCCGAGCACGCTGTAACCTTGTTTTGCGCCCTTGGTGGCCAGATCATTGATTAACGGCATCTCCTCGCGACAGGGGTCGCACCAACTGGCGAAAAAATTCAGCACCAGCGGTTTGCCGCGAAAGGTTTGCAGCCCCGCTGCCTTTCCTTCCAGCGTTTTCAAATCGAAAGGGACCGCGGCGGCGCCGACAACAGGCCCGGAGTTTTGCGGCGCCGGGTGAACATGCTGTGCCCCGACGGGAGCTGCCGGCAACGCAAGTGCAAAGGCACAGCTAATGATCAGCGGCCCCGGCGACAGTAGCCGCCGCATCAGTTTTCTTTTTAGAATCGAAGTATTCACTGGCGCACCGTCGCATTTCTGAAAGCCACCCGCGATGTCTCGCCGTCGGTTTCGGTCCAGGCGATGTGCAATCGATTTTTCATGAGCGCTAGCACCGGACGGGTGGCGTTGCCCTTGGCGTGACTGATTTGCTGGATCGGACTCCAGGCGCGCCCGTCGGCTGCGAGCGTGCGCAGATAGATTTGTGATTTCTGATTGCCATCGAGATTGCTCCAGGCAAAATAAACCGTATCGTCCTCGCCCACCGTGAGGTTGTTGTAGAGAATCTCCGGCGCGCTGTTGGCGTGAATCAATTGGCGCGGTGCGAAACTTTTGCCGCCGTCTTTGGAGACGCTGTAATAAATCCCTGCTTCTTTTTCCGAGCGGCCCTGGGTAAACCAGCTAACGTGGAGCTGGCCGCGCGAATCGCGCCCGATGCTTGGACCCGAATGCGGGCAGGAGGGAACTTGCCAGCCGTCGTTGCTGATTTCCACCGGCGTGCCGAAGGTCGCGCCACTGTCCGTCGACTTGCGCAGCACGTGGTTGCGAATCTTCTGTCCGTCCACTTCGCGGTCGACCATATATACGGTCTTGCCGGCGTCGGCGAAACTGATGCCCAACTTGCAGCATTCGCAGAGGCCTTCGCCCGCTTGATAGTTTTTCGTCAGCGCTTTGCCGTCGGCGCCGAGACGCATTAGGTAAAGCTGGCGCGGTTTCGGATTGTCGATGCGGCGGTCGATCCAGGCGACGAGCAAGTTGCCTTCCGGTGTCGTCTCGATGATCGGGAAACGGGCGGCGTCCCTAACTTCATTCAGCGTCTTGGCGCCAGTGAAACTGCCTTGGCCGTCTTCCATCGCGAACCGAATGTTGGCGCGGGTCTTGTCGCCCTTCGCGCCGGGAATGGACCAGACGACATTGGCTTTGTTGTCTTTGCCGAAGGCGACTTTCGGGCCGTTCTCTTCGCCTTGAACCGCCTCGAAGCTTGAATTCACGCGCGAGGGAGATGACCAGGTTTTGCCGCCGTCGGCGGACCAGGCGAGAAAAACGTCGCGCATCGGTGATGGCGCCCGGTCGCCGGACACACGCTGATGTCCGGCAGGATGTTGGCCTTCCGGCCAAAGAACGTCATGGTCTTCGGTCCAGATACCGAAGAGGCGGCCATCGGGCGCGTGGCGAAGAAACGGCGTGGACGGATTTTTGTCCACCCGGCCGAGGCTTTGCTCGGGTTCGAAATGCATGATTTCGGTGGGGCGAAATGAGGCGCGCCCGACCCTATTCGGAGCGCAAGCCGAGAATGTAAAGAGACAGATTACTAATAAAGTCTGCTGTGATTTCGTCTGCATGGCATTCGTTCCTACAGGTTGCGGCCGGCGCGATACCTTAAACTTAAAGTAACGGACGTTGCCATCGAGGACTGCTGGCCCAATTGCCGACCCGGCGCTCGGCTTGCCAAAAGGTCAGGCCGCGTCAAGCCGCTCTGAAAAAAACTCCCGCCGCCGATGCCTTGGCTGGACCCGGCAGCGTCTAATGATGAAGGCTATAAGCGCGAAAGTCAGGCGAGCGGCGGCGCTCGTTGCGAGAAAGGAGATGGGTTGAAGGACGCGGCCGACGCGGCCTCAAGAAGTTCGGTATGCGCGCAGGCGAATGTTGAAAATGGGAACTCGATCAGCGGCGGTGAGGCAAAATGGGTGCATTGCCCGGCCATTTGCGCGGCGCAATCGGAACGCTGGGGTTGCGGCGATTTGCGCTCGTGATCATGACGTCGAGTACCGGTGCGGTCGCTCGCCCGCGCGTAATCATCGTCCTCGATTGGCGCAATCGAACCCTGCTCGAAGAAATGGTGCACCCGGTGCGGAGCGGTGTAGAGAACGAAAAAAAGAAATGCGGCGGCAACTGCGGCGCGGGCCTGGCCACGGCTGTCAAGAGATAGTATGCGGATTGAAGACGTCATGGACGGCGAACCTGCGCTAATTTAACGCACAAGCCGACGAATGTTCAATAGTGGCCGCCGGCGACGCAGGGGTCTCGTCAGAGTCATGTTGAGCAGATTAAAAATCCCTCTAAATCTACAGAGGGAGACTTTTTATTCCCCCCTTTTTTTCAAAGGGGGGAAGGGGGATTTTTGGACAAACGCGAGTTGTGAATTCAATTCAGTAAAGTGAAACTAACTTTGACGTTGCGCTGGGCAGTGACGGCGAAATCATCGCCGGCGCTCGCCGATCGTCGACGGCTAAAACAGCTTGTGTTCGATGGACACGTACAAAAAAACCCCGTAGTTTTCCGCTCGCCGGTTCAGACCCACGGGCAGAGCAAGACCGACAACCGATTGTAGTTCTTTTTCATTGATGACGGCAGCGCGAAGTCCCGGAGACAGGAAGGATTTGAATTCGCGATTGCGTTTGCCGTCACCGTCGATATTTTGTTCTGAAAGACCTAGCCATTCAAGCATGAAATTGAAGCGAGCGTTGAGCGCGTAAATGGCGCTGGCCGCCAGATTATAGCCGAGCAGGGTGCGGCGCGGCGATAATGGGCTTCCGGGAGCGTCTAGCGGCGCGCGCACGTGGGGCTGGTAAGTCAAGCCAAGATTGGCGTGCAACGCCGCGTCCGCGGTGATTTTCTTGCTGAAGGGCAGGTTCCACTGGTAGCCGACGACACCGTCGCCCGTGCCGCGGTGGCGATCCCCGGTGGGGAGAATTAAGCTGAAGCGCGGCGCAAATGCGACGCCGTGGGCGTCTTCGTCGAGCGCCTGGTAACGGTAGTTGAGCAAAATGTCATTGATGCCGTTTTGCCGCTGACCTTCATCACGCACGTGCGTCGACGGAATCGTGAACGAAAACTGGTGGTCTTGCGAAAAGACCGGCCATTCTTGGATAAAACTAAAGCCCCATCCCAAATGACGGGAGTCGTTCGAATAAATTGCCGTAAAGATGTGCTGGACGACACCCTCCTCTTGATTGTACGCTTCTTCGATCAGAAAACTATTGTCCGAGATCCCGTCGATCGGGCGATCGCCGCCCCAAACCAAGTCCGGCAGCCAGAGTAAGGAGATAAGCGAAAGTAGCGTTACGGTTTGTCTTACCGTCTTCATCCTTTGTGCCCTGCCTTGAGAATACTTCACAACAATAACGGAAGAATCGTTTGTGATTAACCTGGTTGTCGGTTTCACCGTGTGGTGTTTCGGGATTCAGGTTCGAAGGGAAGTAATCGCCAGCGTTAATCCCCCTACGAAAAGCGTGGTACTTGTTTACGCAAGAGAAGGACGATCTCGAGCGAGAGGAAAATGCCGGCAGCGGTCAATACGATGGTCGCGGCGGACGAGATGTCGAAGTAGAAACTCAATAACATTCCGGCGCCGCCGCACAGCGCGCCAAGGAGGGGCGAGACGATGAGCAGAGTTTGAAATCGTTGGGTCAAGTAGCGCGCGATTACCGGCGGGATGACCATGGCGGCCGCGACCAATGTCACGCCTAGTATCTGTGTGGAGGCGAGGACGGTCACGGCCAAAAGCATAACGAAGATGAGATCGATCTTGCCGGTGGAGACGCCGTAGGCCGATGCCACCTCGGGGTCAAAAGTCGAAAAGAGCAGGGGCCGGCGGATCATGAAGAGGGCGCAGAAAACGATGAGCGCGATGCATACGACGATCCCGACGTCGGTTTGCGTGATGCCCAGAATATTGCCGAATAACGCGGCTTCGATGTTGCGCGTGAAGCTCCGATGGGTGGAAATGATCGCGACGCCGAGAGCAAAGCTCGACGTCGTGACGACGCCGATAGCGGCGTCGGCCCCGACCCAGCGCCGGTGGCTTATCCAATGGATCAAGGCGCCGGCGAGCAGCGCCCACAGCCCGCCGCCGACGAAAAAGTTGACGTTCAGCACGTAGCTGAGGACGGCGCCGCCGAAGATGGCGTGGGACAGTCCGTGGCCGATGTAACTCATGCGGCGCAGGACGACGTAGACGCCGATAAAGCCGCACAGCGCGCCGATCACCACCGCAGCGACAAAGCCGTTGCGAAAAAACTCGTATTCAAACGGAGCTAAAAGAAACATTAGTTTAAATAAGTTCCAACAGTTCCAAACGTTCCAATTGTTCCGGCCCTCGGATCCGATTAAGACGATTGGAACGATTGAAACGGCTGGAACGATTGGAGCGGGCTGCCTTTTTAGTTATGCGGCGCGTGGGGGCGTTCGCCGATCATGACCATGCCGTCTTGATGAATGACGACGAGCTCGCCGCTGTACGCCTCCTTCAAGACTTCGGGGTTGAATACGTCGTTGGGCCGCCCTTCGGCAATCAGCCGGTGATTGAGACACACCGCCCAGGGCAGATGGGCGGCCACCCAGTTCAAATCATGGGAGGTGAGGACGATGGCGACCCCATGGTGATTGATCTCGTGCAGGAAATGAATCACGTCGTCGCGCGAGCTGATGTCCAGTCCCGATGCCGGCTCATCGAGCAGGATCAGTTTGGGATCGCCCAAAAGGGCGCGACCGATGAATACTGCTTGCTGTTGGCCGCCCGAGAGTTCCCGAATGTGGCGCTTGCCCAGGCCATGTAGATTCAACCGTTCCATGATTTCGCCCAGCTTGCGGCGTTCCTTCTCGCCAATGCCGCCGAGCCAGCGATTCTTGACGAAGAAACCCATGGAAATCACTTCCTCGACGGTGATCGGAAAATTCCAATCGATGGTTTCGAGCTGCGGCACATAGCCGATATGCTCCAGCGATGGGCGTGTAAGCGTTTGTCCGCGCAACAGAACCTTCCCGGATGCGACAGGAACCATGCCGAGAATCGTGCGCAGCAAGGTGGTTTTACCGCCGCCGTTGGGCCCGACGATGGCCATGAACTGGCCGGGCCAGATCTTCAGCGAGACGTTTTGCAGAGCGACTGTATTGCCGTAGCTGCTGCTGACATTAACCAATTCGACGAGCGGCGCGGCCGCAACCCTGTCCCATGAACGCTCTTCGACGCCGGGTGGATGGAGGCTATGGGGATCGCCGGGCCGATGATCGTGCGGGTTTATCGCGTTCATTCAATACTTCCTTCGATAGTCGGCGCCGGCGCCCGGCACCGGCGTTGGATCGACTCTTTTCAAACTTTCAGCGGCGCCGCCCAGGGCTTCGAACATAATCGTGATATTTTCAATCATCATGCCGATGTACGAATGCTGCGGTTCGCCCGGCCGGCCGGGCAACTCATCGTCTCGAAGTTTGTCAATATAACGGCTTTTTCCTTCTCTTGCGATCTGCTCCAAAATCGGGCTCGGGAAAACTTCCGAGCCGAAGACTGCCGGCACATTTTCCTTGCGGATCTGCTCGATGAGCCGGGCCATTTCCCTAGGACTGGGATCGGCAAAATCCGAAGGCTGTACCGCGCCGATGACTTTAAATCCATAGCGCCGGGCAAAATAAGGCCACGAGTCATGATAGGTGAGTAACCGGCGGTTGTTCTCAGGAATGGTCGCTACCGCTTCTTTAATCGCGCCATCTAGAACTTCGAGTTTTTTAAGAAATTGCGCTGCATTGTGGTTATACGCTGTTTTGTTTTGTGGATCGAGGCGAATGAGCTCATCCCTCACCAGGGTCGCGAAACGCATCGCGTATTGTGGATTCAACCACAGGTGCGGATTAGGGTGGCCCTTCTCTTTGGGGAAGCTGAAATCATAGATGTAGTCGGTCTGTTCAACGGTTTTATCGCCGAGGGAAAAGATTGATGCTCCTTGCTTCAGATTTGCCTGCGCTAGTTTCAACGTCGGTGTTTCGAGATCCAATCCGTTGAGAAAAATCAAATCGGCTTCCGCCAGGAGTCTGCTGTCGGACGGTATCGGCTCAAACGTATGCGAGTTTATTCCTTCCGGAATGACGCCGGTGATGTCGATCTTGTC
>DATBLC010000095.1:0-33478 GCA_036555515.1 Binatia bacterium | reverse complement strand
TGCCGGCCACCATCCCGTCCTCTCCATAGGTGGAAATGCCCGCCGGCAGGGCCTGAAAACAACCTTTGCGCTCCTGTGCCCGCGCTCTCCAGGTCTCACCCCTCGGTCGCTGTTTGGTTACTTAATTGTGGACTCCTTAATAATTGTTCAACCTTGAAGGCTCCAGCACACGTTGAATATTGAACACTGAAGCAAGCGTTAAGGTTTTCAATCAGCTCACTCGTCATTGAATTCCAATGCTGGTATAAAACCCCGGTGACAAATCCGCGCCGCCAACTCGCGATACGGGGCCTCATTTTCATTGTTCTTGTGGCCCTGCTTTTTACCTTCAGCCGTTATATTCCTCAGCCTCTGAGCGTTTTGGCACCCGCCGGTGAAGAGTGGGATGATTTCGAGGGAATCTATTCCAGCAGCGATAAGCTGAGCCGATTCCTTGAAGCCCTGGGACCCTACTCCCCCGCCGTTTTTGTGCTTTTTCAGGCGTTGCAAGTGATTGCCGCGCCGTTCCCAGGAGAACTGACCGGTGTCGTCGGTGGTTATGTTTATGGCGAAGAGATCGGCTTTCTCCTGTCCACCCTCGGGTTGACGCTAGGCTCGTGGGTCGCTTTCGAACTTGCAAGCGTCCTAGGACGGCCCTTTGTCGAGAGGTACGTAAGAGCGGACGTGCTTCACAGGTTCGATTTTTTGACGACCAATGCCGGCGCCGCGATCTGTTTTCTGCTCTTTTTATTCCCCGGATTTCCCAAAGACTACTTATGTTACCTGTTGGGGCTAAGCCGCATGAGACTCAGAACGTTTTTGATCGTGTCGATCATCGGACGGATTCCCGGCACCTACTTGTTAACGATCCAGGGCGCGAGCATTCGTAAACAAGAATATCTCGCTGCCGCGATTTTCGCTGTCGTCGCGGCGGCCATTCTACTCGTCGCATATCTTTATCGCGGGCGGATTTACGACTGGATCAAGCATCGCCATGATGCCTAAGCCGACGAAAAATTATGACACCCTGTCATTCGAGTAGCTAGTCAGGAGTATCAAATTGTGCTGCGGTGCAAAGTTCGAAGTTCAATGTACAACGTATTCCGGTCCTTGAGCTAAAAGGGGGGTTCGGTCAGCGGTTCGTGACTAATAGGTACTCGTCATACTTCATCAGTGATCGCGGCGCGCCGCCCACGTCGGCGCTCAAGCGCTGCAAATTTTTTTCCTTGACGAAAACCCGCAACACGAGATCTGTTCGCTTCCATTGCGCGGCAAACTCGCTGAATGAAAAAACCACTTGGCCGTGGCCGGCGGCAGCGGCGGGACGCCTCATCCCTAAATAATTGCTGCCCATGATTTTGTCCTTTTCCTCATTCTGGGCGATCCACAAGGGTTTGTCGGCGCCGAGATAAAAGGCCATCCCCGGTAGATAGGTGTCGTAGAATGCAACGCGGTCCCCGGGACTGATGAAAGGCGCCGATGCTTGAGCCAGCGGCCTGGAACTGCGCTCACGCGAAACCGTGGCCGTCAGTTGCCCTAACACGACGAAGAACAACGCCAGCCCCGCGGCCGTGAAGAGATAAACAGCCCCCCAGCCACGCCATATGTTGCCTCGATAACCCCTGAGAAAAATTCCCAAAATCACAACGAGCAAGACTCCGCATGCGGTCAGCGATAGCAGATTTTGCGCTACGGCAGTTCTAAGGTAGCGCACCGACAGATTCGGCCAGGCGGCGCCGACGAACAGGTAGAGCACGACGCCGACGACTACAACCCAGGGAATCAAAATGAATCTTAAACCGCTGGCGCTGGAAAGCCTTTCAGCCAAGAATCGTCCGGTAACGAGCGCCAGAGCGGGAAAGATCGGCAGGATATATTGCGGCAGTTGCGATTTAGACAATGAAAAGAAAATGAACGGCAGCAGCGCCCAAAGCGCTAGGAATCGGCATGGATCCTGATATTTTTTCCGCCATATGTCTGCGATAGTCAAGGGTAGCAGCATGCTCCAGGGGAAAAACCCTGCGGCCACGACTACAATAAAATAGTACCAGACTCTGCTGCGCTCGAACTCCGCCGTCAGGTAGCGCGCGAAATGCTCCTCCCAGAGGAAGTAGCTGAGATAGCCCGGATTTTTTGCCTCGCTCCATACGTACCAGGGTATGACGATCGCGCAATAAATGAGCACGCCGCGATCCGGCCGCAGGCGCGATGAGATGAACCATTGGCGCGTCAGCAACAGATAAGAGAAGATCACCATGCCCGGTACGACGATGGCGACGGCACCTTTGATCAGCGTGCCCGCGCCCAGCGCAGCGTACATGACGGTGCTGTGCAACAAGCCCGACCGCGGCGCCTGCGCGTGCGCCGCGGCGTAAAAGGAAACCAATGCCAGTGTCAAAAAGAACGTCAAGCTCATGTCGAAAATAACGACGCGTGCGAAGACGAAAAAGCCGAGACTCGTGACTAAGATAAGAGAGCTCCACAGAGCCTCGCGCAAGCCCCATTGGCGGTGCGCGAACAGATAAACCAGGATAACGCAACCCAAACCCGCCAGCGCTGAGGGCAGGCGCGCCGCCCCTTCAGTGAAGCCGAACAACTTGAAGGAAAAGGCCACCGGCCAGTAGAAGAACATAGGTTTATCGAGGGTCGGCAGGAAATTGTGATGCGGCGTGACCCAATCATTGAGTAAAAGAATTTCCCGGGCTTTTTCTGCATTTCGTCCTTCGTCCGGGTCGAACAGCGCCGCGCCGCCCAGATTGGCGAAAAGGATAACGAGACAAACCAGGCCAAGAAACGAGGCCCAACCACGTTCGCCGACGTCACCCCTGGCTGCCGGGCCACTACTAACCTTAGAACTGTCCGTCGTTTCACCCATGGCGTTTTGGGTCTAAATAACTGGGCAAAGCAATTTGATCCTGAGGGTAGCGTGCATACACCAAACAGCCCGTTCGATCACAACGCATCCGCGGGACGTTTCATTCTTGGGACTACTCCCAAAGGATTTCCAGGTGAATGTAAATCGCGAATGTGAGGCCGCGGCGCTGGGACTCGGGCGAAGGGCTTTGCACTTGGTATCAACCCGTCATAGATTTACAAGTAGGCTCACCATGTCTTCTTATACATTTAAAGTTGTCATTCTGCTAATGGTAAGCGCTGTATTGCGCGAAAATCAGGCCGGGGCCCAGCAACCGATCGTAAGTCTATATTATGACGACCGGGGAGAAAAAGTCGTGCGCCAAGAAAGAGACACCAACGGCGATGGCAAAATGGACCGTTGGACCTATTACAATTCAGAAGAGCACGTAGAACGCGCCGAGCAGGACGTTAATTTCGACGGCAAGCCGGATGTCTTCATTTACTATGAAGCCGGCAAACCACGTCGCCAGGAGACCTCCAGCAAAAACGATGGCCGAGTTGATACCTGGATATATTTCAACTCAGGCGGCGAAATCGAACGCAAGGGAGAAGACACTAAGGGAACAGGCAAACCGACAATCTGGGTGCACTATCAGAAAGGCCAGCCGGTTCGTGCCGAAGAGGAGACCGACTCCAGCGGTAAAAATAACCGCGTGACTCATTTTAAGGACGGCAAGATCGATAGCGTCGAAGAAGATACCAACGGCGACGGCAAAGCCGACAGCTTTTCCTATTTCGAAGACGGCCAGTTGGTGCGAAAAGAACTCGACCGGCAATTCACTGGAAAAATCAACCTCTGGGGATATTACCAGGACGGCCGATTGGTCAAACAAACGGAGGATCTCCGGGGCGACGGTAAAGCCAGCCGAATAGTTTACTTTCGCGGCGAGGAAGTGATCCGGCGCGAGGAAGACAGCGCCGGGAGTGGTCGCATGGATATTATCGAGACTTTCTCTCAGGGTCGCGTCAGCAAACGCTTGCGCGACACCAAAGCAACCGGCCGATGGGATGCGGTCTACTATTTTCAGGGTAGCGAACTGGCCCGCGAAGAGCGAGATACTGACGCCGATGGTTTTTTCGATCTCAGAATCTTCTACGAAAATGGCGCAGTGGTCCGCCAGGAAGCCGACACCAACGGCGATCGGAGGGTAGACGTATGGGTCAGGTTTCGAGATGGCGAGCGGGTTGAGCAACTGGAAGACCAAAAAAACATTGGTAAAATCAGTGCGCGTTATATTTATGAAGGCGATCAGCTGGTCGGCCAAGAGGCGATCGCTGACGCAGACCCCCCCGCCCACTCAGCGCCTTTCGTAGCGGTAGCGGAGGAGTCGCGCAGCATGGGCGCCCCTGCAGAGTCCGTCGGGACGCGTCGCTAGCGAAACCGAATCGTTCCCCGAGGTTGGTTTAAGGCGGTGAAATAAAGTAGAATCCGGTCCAATGAAGGTGAAATTATCCTGAAGGAAGAACGAGCGCCCCAGCGGCCAACTTCATTAGATTTCCCGTCCCGAAAGCTGAGATGCATTATCACATGACGACAGACTGGGAAGACGGCAATATTTTTTCTGTTTTTCGCAGCCCGTTCTTGTTCCCTTCGCTTGTCCTGCACGCATTATTTATGGTTTTCGCGTTGCGCGCGGTTAGCCTGAATCTAACCAATCCCGAACCGGACGCGCCGATTACCGTTCAACTCGCGGACTTCAGAGAAAGCGGCTCGGTCAGTCGAAGCATCGGGCCTTCCAGAGGACCCGGAGGGCCGCGTGAGCTTCCCAAATTAGGGACGCCAATTCCGCCTGCGCCGAGTAAGGGCAAACTCGATAGCGGCTCAATTGATGAATCGGCTGTGCCAAGTCCAAGCGTGGAAGCTCCGCCGGCGGCTCCCAAGCCCGTCCCGCTGCCCGGACCGAAAGTCCTGGCTGCAAACCCACGCAGCGAATATGTCGATGCTAACGAAACTGCACCGGATTCATTGGTACGCCTGCCAACCAAGGCCGCCCCGACTAGTCTACCCGGAGGCGCGGCTACCGGTTCGGCTGTGAACCAAAATAACCCTGCGGCGATCACAGAGGGGGCGGTAGGTCCTGGCATCAAGGCGCTCCATGAAGGCGCCCAGATTCCAGGCGCGTTGAAAGGAACTGGAGCCGGTGCCGTGCCCTCTGGAGTGCCCGGCGGCAGTCGAAGTGGCGCCGGTTCGGCTGGTGGTGGTACGGGCACTGGAACGGGCGGCGGCAGTCTTACCGGTCTGCGCGGCGCTTCGAATGCCGACTTCAATCGCTACCTGGAGCAACTCGAAAAACGGGTAAAGTCGGTTTGGAAATATCCTGAAGACGTCGCGGGCGTGCAGGAAGTTGCCGTCCGTTTTTCTCTCGACCGGGCCGGCAAGCTGATTCAGGCCCAGGTGCTAGACTCCTCGGATGCAAGGTTAAACGCCAGCGCGGTGGACGCCATGAGACGAGCCTCGCCGTTTCCCCCGATTCCGGAAAATTTAGCTAAAGAACTCGCCAACGAGCCGCTGATTGTGCGCTTCAAAGTTTCCATCCGTGTTCGAGGATAAAACACCTCGACGCCGTCAGGTATTTTCAATTCGTTGAATTAGGTTTCAATATGGGTCATGTTCACCGAAGGATTCGGAGAAATTAACGATGCAACCGCATGGCTTAGACCTGCTCACCATTATCCATCAGGGCGCTATCGCCACTTACCCGCTTATTTTCTTATCCATCATCAGCGTGACCGTCGTTCTGGAACGCTTGTGGTCGCTTAGAAATATCAGTTCGGCAACGCTGCGAATCAGTGAATCGTTGTTGGACCCGATCAAGAAGGGTCAAAGGGATTTAGCCATAGCTATTTGCCGGCAAAACTCCGACTCGCCCGCCGCCAGGATTTTCCTGAGAATTTTCGACAAGGGAACAAGCCAGCCGTTGGAGACGGTGAACGCCTTTGCGACAGAGGCGATGTTCGAGGAAACTCAGATACTGAAAAGAAATCTCTGGATTCTCGGAACTGTAGCCAGCAGCGCGCCGTTTATCGGCTTGTTGGGCACGGTGATTGGCATTATTAAGTCCTTCGAGAGCATGGCCATCGCCGGCACGGGCGGCTTCGCCGTGGTTGCCGCAGGTATCTCGGAAGCCCTGGTCGCCACTGCCCTCGGTTTGGCAGTGGCGATAATCGCGCTCATATTTTACAACTACTTTCAAACGCGCATTTCCAGCGTAAACGGCCTCTTTCGCATCCAGGTGGCCAAGGTCGTAGAGAACATGAGCCTGTGAACGTAGATTTATGGCGATAACCCCGCTCGGCGGCGATGGCAACGACTCCAACATCATGGCGGAGATCAATATCACGCCGCTAACAGACATTTTTCTCGTCCTTCTAATAATCTTCATGATTACGAGCTCGGCCATGATCGAATCCGGCGGCAAAGTGAACCTGCCGAAGGCCGTGGCGACCAAATCGGAGACCCGCGGCACAACCGTAACGCTCACTCCGAAAAAAGAGATCTACGTCAATCAGAAAATCGTTACCGAGGAAACGCTCGAATCGGTCCTCAAGGAAGCCCTTGCGGCAAGCGCCGAAAAAATAGTGATCCTGCGAGGCGACAAAGATGTGCTGTTCGGGGACACGGTAAAGGTGATGTCTATGATCAAGCGAGCGGGAGCCTCGGAAATCGCCATTGCGGCGGAAGTAGAGAAAGTCAAAAAGTAGTCAACCTCCGGTGAATCGCGGCCAGCATGTTCAATCCGTCAAAACGTTTTGAATGATTGGAACCCTTGATCGAATTGGACGGCGTTCGAGGGTAGGCCCATTTGGCCGCGACTGAAATCGAATCTCTGAATTGAATCCTCGCGTCGCCGGCCGCTCGGAGGTCAACTGCGGCTTCCGATACGGTGAACCATGGGCAAAATTCTAACGTAATTTCAATGTGTTAGGAAGTGATCCTGCGCTCCCAGCCGGTCGCGACATTTCCGGCTTGGCGGTCAGCGTCTGGGCTATGTACAGCCGCGGCGTCGTAAACGAGACGGCCCAAGTGACGCCTCTTATATGTACGAAACGACCGCGCGATGTGTTATAATTTTTTACATGAAAACTCAAATCAGTGGCGCCCTGGCTTTTGCCTTTATCTATTGTTGGACAGTCCCCGCGGTCGCGCAATACACGCTAATCCTCAAGAACGGCCGGCGGATCACAGTACAAAGCTACCGTGAAGAAAATGGTGTAATAAAGTTCGGTGGTTTGGGCGGCGAAATAGGCATTGGCAAGGATCAAATTCAATCCATTCGCCAGGGAGACACCCCGACGCCGGGTGATCTTAATTTAATACGAAGCGAGACGCCTACCCAACCGGCGGCGTATGCTCCCCCTTCGGCTCAGGAAGGTTCGGCGGGAAAAACTCCGACCCGGGAAGACGAGCGGTTCAGAGAAGAAAAGGCTTATCAGGAAAAGATCACTAACCTCAACGATCAACTCAAAGCCGCTCAAGATCGCTATTCCGAAATTATCCGCGGCACCACGAGCCCTGACCCAACGCAGCTCGTCACCGAAGAACAAATCAAGGCCCGCCAGGATGACGCTGTCGCGCGCTTTAAAGATGCTCAGAACAATCCTTCCGAGCCCGCACCCGTGAAACTTCTAACGCCGTCACCCTTCACCAGCTTACCGCCGGCGGTCACAGAGGTGCAGCCGACTGGCCGAACCGTCTCACCATATGAAGCGCCGCAAACCTTCACGGATCGACAAAAAGAATTGCTCGATTTGCGAAATCAGGCCCTGGAAATCGAGAAAGAACGAGAGCGTTTGATCAACGAGATGAGGCAGAAAAATCTTTATACCGGATCGATAAACCAATAAGGTCAGGCGTTCAGAGCCGCGCCACCGCGGCTCGCAAACCGAGCAAATAACTGTTCGCGCCAAAGCCCGCGATTTGTCCCACCGCTGCTTCGGCGATGTATGAGTGACGCCGAAAAGGCTCGCGCTTGTGAATGTTCGAAAGGTGAATTTCGATTGTCGGTATGCCGACCGCGGAGATTGCATCCCGCATCGCCACGCTGGAATGGGTATAAGCCGCCGGGTTAATCACGATAGCACCGAATTGGCCGGGGGCTTGCTGTATCCACGTGACCAACTCGCCTTCGTGGTTCGACTGGCGGATATCGACGTCGACGCCTAACTCTTTTGCCAAGGCGCGGATCTTCTGGTTGATCTGTGCCAGAGTCAACCGGCCATAAATATCCGGCTGTCTTTTGCCCAATAAATTCAAATTCGGGCCGTTGAGCACCAGAATTTTTTTCTTTTTCGCCATCCGCGATTCCAAAATAGAACTGGCGGCGCCAGCCATCGGGCCCGTCGCCCACTAACCACCGAGGCCCGCCAAGACCTGCGCTGGCGAGAGACTGTGGAAACGAGTCTTGCCAATGCCCGCGCACATGACGAACTTGATCTTTCCGCCCGCCGACTTCTTGTCGACTTCCATGCCTTGAATCAAACTCTCCATGGCAACGTCGTTGGGAAGATCAGCCGGCAGCCCGACCTTTTCAATCAGTCGACGAATGCGGTCCACGCTTTCTCGGTCGCAGAATCCGTAGCGCAAAGAGATCGCCGCGGCTTTGACTATTCCGACCGCCACCGCTTCGCCGTGCAGATATTTGCCGTATCCCGTGGCGGCTTCCAGAGCGTGGCCTATGGTATGGCCAAAATTCAACACGGCGCGATAATCCTCTTCGCGCTCGTCTTGTTCCACCACGCGGGCCTTGATGGCGCAAGAGGCGGCGACGATTTGGATCAAGAGGTCACGATCCAAGCCGACTAGCCGGTCAATCTCGTCTTCCAAGAGACTGAACAATTTGGCGTCTTCAATGATGCCGTATTTGATGACCTCCGCAAGTCCCGCAACCAGCTCGCGGCGCGGCAGCGAGCGCAACACTTCGACATCGATCAATACCAGCCGCGGTTGGTAAAATGCGCCGATGAGATTCTTGCCGTCCGGATGATTAACTGCCGTCTTACCGCCCACGCTGGAATCCACCTGGGCCAGCAGCGTGGTCGGTACTTGGACATAGGGCACCCCGCGCAGGTAAGTCGCCGCAGCAAATCCCGCCAAGTCTCCGATCACTCCACCGCCCAATGCCAGAACAATGGACTTGCGCTCGAGTCGCCATCTCACGAGGTAGTCGTATATCACCGCCAGAGCCTTGAGATTCTTATGCTCTTCGCCGTCGGGTATCAGCATGGATACGAATTCAAAGCCCGCCCGCGCCAGAGCTTCATTGACCGGTTCCAGATAAAGCGCCGCGACCGTGGGATTACTCACCACCGCGACTTTGCCGCGCAATCCTGCCGTTTGCAGAAACTCGCCGAGCCGCGCCAGGATTCCTTCGCCCACGTAGATCGGATATGAACGGTCGCCGAGATTTACCGTGAGTGTCTGCATTTCTCTAAAGCTCCAGCTTCGCCATCTCGATGATTCTCTGCGCCACCTGGCTAATGGTCAAGTCGGTGGTATCAACGCACAAATGCGCTTGAGCGTATTTCTCCTCCCGTAGATGCAAAAGCTCTTCAATGCGGGTTTTGCGATCGGAATCTCGGAGAAGCGGACGCTTAGAGCCCGGTCCAACCCGCTTCAGCAGCGCGTCTGGGGACGCCGTAAGACAAACCAACAGCGCTTTCTCCCGGAGCAGCCGCAGGTTTTCCTCGTCAACAATGGCGCCGCCGCCGGTGGCGATAACTTGGTTCTCCTGTTTCAAAACCTCTGCCAAAGCCCGCTTCTCGCACTGTCGGAAATAGGATTCTCCTTTTTGGGCGAAGATGTCTTTGACTTTCATGCCCTCGGTTTTTTCGATCACTTTGTCGAGATCGACAAATTGTCGCCTGAGCCTTCGCGCCAGGGTTCGCCCCACGGCGCTCTTACCGACGGCCATGAAACCGGTAAGAGCTATGGTCTGTGCTGAGCTCGTCGACAACGGGTTAATAGGCCTTGATTTGTTCGAGATAGTTTTCGTAGTTGCGCTTGATTTCGCGCAAAGAGTCGCCGCCAAGTTTTTCCAGCAGCGCACTCGCCAGTTCGAAAGCGACGACGCTTTCGCCGACCACGGCGGCGGCGGGCGCTGCGCAAACATCGGAGCGCTCGACAGAGGCGTCGGCGGATTGTTTGGTGCGAAGGTCGACCGACTGTAAAGGGCTCATAAGGGTCGAAATAGGCTTCATCGCCACTCGAACCACCAGGGGCGCGCCATTGGTCATGCCTCCCTCAGTGCCGCCGGAGTTGTTGCTGCCGCGGTAAAAACCAGTGGGCACGATTCTCGGAGTGCCTTCGCTTACCATCTTCTCCGGGTCAAAAAAGATTTCATCATGGACCTGTGAACCGCGGCGCCTGGCCATCTCGAATCCAAGTCCGACCTCGACACCCTTGATCGCCTGAATACTCATCAAAGCCTGTGCGAGCCGCCCATCCAATTTTCTGTCCCATTGTGTGTGCGTGCCCAGTCCCGGCGGCAAACCCAGGGCCACGACCTCGAAAATTCCGCCCAGCGTGTTGCCTTCTCTTTTGCACTCTTCGATCAGCGCGATCATCTTCTCTTCGGCGGCGCTATCGGCGCTGCGCACCGGCGATTCTTCGGCGCGCGCGTAGGTCTCTTCGTAAGAGAGGCCGTCCAAATCAGCGCTGACGCCGCCGATGGACCGGATATACCCCATCACCCGAATGCCGAACGGGACAAGCAATTGCTTGGCGAAAGCGCCCGCCGCCGTGCGCGAGACTGTATCCCGCGCGCTTGCCCGTTCGAGAATATCTCGGATATCCCGGCGGTCGTATTTAAGAACGCCATTCAGGTCGGCGTGGCCCGGCCGGGGTTTGGTCACGGCGATTTTCTCATCCCGGTCTTCGGGTGACGGCGACATTTTCTTGGTCCAGTTTTTCCAATCGCGGTTTTCAATCCCGAACGCGACCGGTGACCCCAGTGTCTCGCCCCAACGAATTCCCGCGCGTATCTGCACTTCGTCTTTCTCGATCAACATGCGGCCGCCGCGACCGTAGCCTTGTTGGCGGCGCCAGAGATCGTGGTTGATCTTAGCGACGTCAATCGGAAAACCCGCGGGCACACCGTCGATAAGAATGGTCAAACAGGGGCCATGGGACTCTCCCGCGGTGAGATAACGCAGCATGAAATCGCTCCTCTATACCGGACCTAGAGTACCGATAGAGGCAGGGGCTTTCAAGCCCGACTTGCTGTTCCGTTCAAAGTTCTTGTTCAAGGTTCAAAGTGGCGGTTCGTGCTTATGTGCGTCATAAGCAACGGTGAATACATTGGACATGGAATCCATTCGTCATGGGACGGGACTTGAATTTTTAACCGAATTTCGAGTATGGAGGGCGCCACCGGATTGTTTTGTCTCAAAAACGCAGCAGGGCGGCCAAGGCCGCCCCGCAACGTTAAGAACCGAAGAAAGAAGAGGAGTTGGAGGAGACTTACGCCTATAATCTCGCCGGGGGAGGCGGCAATTCATTGCCGTCGGTCTTTCTCATCTGATCGCGCCAGAGCTGCTCCGCAGTGGGCAGGTTGGGCGACCCGGCGTCGGCGATTCGGGGCGTTATGAATACCATGAGCTCTTCAAAATCCTTCTGCCACCGATGATTCTTGAACAACCAGCCGAGCAGAGGAATCTCCTTGAAGTACGGGGTCCCAGACTCGGATTCTTGGCGCGTATCTTTCAAGATTCCGCCGATGACGACGGTCTCGCCGTCCTTTACCAACACGTTGGCGGTGGCTTCCCGGTTCAGCTCGTCGAACGGAATTACGCCGGCGACACCCGCGGGTACAGTCGGACTGTTCGCGATGGAACTGGATTTGACTTTGATATTGAGCATGACGAACCCATCGCTCGAGACCTGAGGCGTAACCGTAAGGATAATGCCCACGGGAATCTTTTCCGTCGCGACAGCGGAGCCGGCGGCCGACGAGCCCGAACCGGTGGCGATATTCGTCGAGCTGGGCAGCGATATTCTTAGAATGCGCTCACTGCGAATGGTTGATTCCACGTTGTTCAAAGTCATCACCGTCGGGCGAGAAATAATTTTGATATTGCCTTCGTTTTCCGCGGCGGTTAGAAAAGCGTTCATGTTGGCAGCGAGGAATCCGAACTTAAATCCGCTGGCCGGAATCGGAAACGGCGGCGAGACGGTATTCGGGCTGCCGCTGAAAGGATTTCCCGCGAGGAACCTCGAGCTCGAGAGGAATCGCCCGCTCACGAGATCGATCTCGGCCCCAAGGGATCTCGAGAAAGAAGGGGTGGTCTCGATCAGGTTCGATTCGATCAGGACCTGAGGCGTCCGAGTGTCGAGTTTCTGTACAAGCGCGCTTACGTCGTCCACGTATTTTTTCGTATCGCGAACCATAAGAGTGTTGCTTCGCTCGTCGCTGACCAGCGAAGCATCTGTCCGCTTGCTTACTAGGTTCTTAACCTTGGCCTCAATTTCTTTTACTTTAGAATAGTTGAGATTGAAGTAAACGGTATGAAGCGGCTCCAGCGTCTCTTCGGATTTTTTCGCGGCCACCAATGCATCCCGGTCCGCTTTCAACTTGCCCGCGGTCGAAATCCTTACCACATTGCCGATCTGTTCTTTGCCAAGACCGTTCGTGTCGATCAACAGATCGAGCACCTGATCCCAGGGTACGTCCGCAAGATGGAGCGTGACTTTTTTATTGACATCATCTGTAACGACGATATTCAGGCCGCTCACTTCGCCTAAAACTCGAAACACGTTCTTGATATCCGCATCTTTGAATTCCAGCGTCAGCTTTTGCCCCGTATAGTTCTTTTGCCCCCGAGCCAGCCCTCCGGCTTCTGCGGCCATGGCGGTGACTCCCGCCTCGACCGTCCTTTGATCCGCCCGCTTTCCGCTTTTGACCAAGTCAAACGAGCGTTTCGCGGCGATCTTCGGATCGGCGCTGCCGATGACAATCCGCAAGCCGCCGTCCTCAGGCGTGACGAAGTACTGGGGCACCGCTCCGGCCATAATCTCCAACGCCATGCGCGTGTAACCATCGCCCGAACTCACTTTTATATGGCCGAGCTTATTGCTGGCGATGCGATAGGTTTCGACATCCGACGGTTGCGCATCGTTGAAGACATCCACGATGATCCGTAATGGTTGCGGTATAGAGAAATGGCGGTACTGGGCAATGGCTTTGCCAAGTTTGACAGTCAATATCGTCTGGCCGGACTCTTCCCGCACCGAAAGGTCTTGCACTTTGCCGGGGTCACTCTGTTGTCTGGCTTCTTCCAGCGGCGCCGCCGCCGGCATATTGCTTTGCTCGCCTGCTTGCTGTCCTGCCGCCAAGCCTTCGGCGATACCAACGGCGGTTTTCTTGTCTCCGCTTAACGTCGTCGGCGCACAACCGAACATTGCCGGCGCCAATGCGATTCCAAGACAAGCTGCGGCGAGCGATCGCCCTCCGGCACTTGCGTGATAAACTCTGTCAGGCACAACTGCTTTTACCATATTCGAGATTTTCATCATTCCGCCTTCTCCGGTACCAATTTCATGCTGCGCTCAACTTTTTTCCTGGCGCCATACACGTCAAATTGAAATTCTTCGATCACGAGTCCCGCCGGTTGAATGCTCTTGACTTTTCCTTCATTGACACCGATGGGCGTACCGACACTGATTTTGTAACCAAACCCCAACGGATCTTCCACTAATGCGTTCGGCTGCTTTACATCGACAATTACCCCAACCAACTTCAACTGTCCGAGCTCAAAGCGTTCCAAAGGAGTCAGATTCTCGCGCGGCGGACGTGTCGTACGGTTGTTCAAAGTGAAAGGTCGAAAGGGATCGCGCTTGCTGAGCGCGGGCGGAACAGCCAGCTGCGCCTCTTCAGCCTTTTTTTCAGCTTGCGGGACCGATACGGCTTCCGAATTCGTCTTCACCGTTTTCATCTCGCCTTGCCCCGAGCCAAGCTTCGCACTCAAGCTCTTGCCGAGATCCTTTAAAGTCTTGCCGACGGCGCTCGGCGCCGCCTTGAGCTTGTCCACCGCTTCCTTCGATTTATGTGACGGGGTTTCAATCTTTTCCTGAGCCGACAGCGAACCCCCGACGCACAACGGGATTATCAGCCACGCAATTTTTTTTGCTCCCATAATCATGGTTCACTACTTTTTGGCTTTATCAGCCTTGGCTTTAGCTTCCGCCACTTTCTTCCGTTCCGCTTCGTCCAGGAAACGGTACGTGGTGGCTAATGTCGAGATCTCGAGACCTACCTGGTCGCCGTTAATTTTGGGATTTTTGAAATCGATGTTGTCGATATTTACCAGCCGGTGAAACTTGCCCACTTCGTCGAAAAATGTCACGGCGCTGGCGAATCCTCCGCGCACGACGATATCTACCGGGATCTCCGCGTAAAAGTCTTTTAGATTTTCCGGCCGGGGACGAAACAGAATTATATCCAGCCCGGATTCCCGCGCCTTGGTCGAGATCGTGCTCAGAAGGTCGGGAATCTCGCGGCTGTCCGGAAGTTGTGCGACTACCATTTTGAGCTTAGCGTCCCACTCATCGAGATCGCGTTTGAGCTTGGCAAAATTGGCCGCGATCTTTTTCTTTTGGTCACGCTCTTCGCGCACTTTGGCCGCTTCTTCGGTCAATCGGGCAATTTGATCGGTGCTGGGCTGATAAACATAAAAGAACCCGGCGGCAAGCAACAAAACAATCGCGGCCGCCAGTATGCCGATTTTTTGCGTGCGCGGACGGCTCAGAATTCGATCTAAAAAATTGTTCATGGCGATTTGCTCGGCTAATCCTTATTGACCGTCGCCGCTTTGGCTTGAGTTTTGTCTGTGTCGGAGTGAGCCAGTACGGGTTGATAGTGAAGTTTGGACTTGATCAGGAAACGTCGCGGCGGCAGACCAGCCTGGTCCGTTTGAGTAGTTTCAACTAGCTCGGTGTTTTGGAAGTAGGCATGGCCGCCAAGCGATTTGAGGAACTCTGCTATGGTCTGGTTATCGGCGGCTACACCGGTAATCGTTAAGTTTCCGCCGGTTTCCTTGAATTGGGTCAGCCATAGAGCGCGTGGGGTGGAGGCGGAAAGGCTCTGCATCACCCGCACTGGACCGGCTTTTTTCTTGTTGATTTCTTCAATGACCTGGTGCTTACCTTTGACTTCTGCAATCTTGTTCTCCAGATCAGTCACGCCCTTGGCCTGTCCGTTAAGCGTGACCAGTTCGGTGCGCAGAGCCGAGAGCTGGTTCTCCAGGGCGGATACGCGGCCGTACTGCACAACGTAAAGCCCGGCTATGGCGGCTACGGTGGCGCCGAGACAGAGGGCGCCCAGTGTAAGCTCGCGGCGCCGGCCGACCTCTGCTTTGATTTCTTTTACTGGCAGAAGGTTTATGCGAATCATTTGTCTCCGGGCCTCCGAATAGCCAATCCCACCCCGACGCCGAACTGGGAAGCCGATTCTTGCAAGTATTCCAGGTCGACACTCCTATCCAGCTTGAATCCCCGAAAGGGATCGGCAATCTTAACCGGCACCCCAAGCTTTTCTTCAATAACGCCGCTGAGACCGCGCAATCGAGCGCCGCCGCCGCTGAGATATATGGTCCGAATTCCCTCTTCCGAGGCGATGGCACCATATAGACTAAGGGTGCGGCGGATGTCTTCGGCGAGCGACTCGGACGTGGGCCTAAGGAGTTCCTCGAGTTCGGCGTATTCTTGGCCCTCCAGCATGCCGGTGATCTTGAGTGCCTCGGCTGCTTCGCCGGAAAGCTGCAAACTACGGCGCAGGCTGTCGGTAAATTCCTCCCCGCCCACTGGCAGGTCGCCGGTAAACGTGGAAACGCCACTGCTAAGCACGTTGATACTCGTATAACGGGCGCCGATGTGAACGAGGCCGATGATCTCGCCCGGGGCCTGCGGCTCGTAATTGGATTCGTACATACTTTCCATCGCAAAGTAATCGACATCCATCACCGCCGGCTCGAGCCCGGCCTGCACGATGACGTCGGTATAGCTCTCAACGATCTCCTTGCGGACGGCGACCAGCAGCACTTCGATCTTGCTGCCGCCTTCGAGGTAATTGACGACCTGGTAATCGAGATTGACGTTCTCCAGATTCTCCGGAATGATCTTGTTCGCCTCAAATTCGACGTTGGCGTCCAGCTCGTCTTCTTTCTGCGCCGGCAGCTCGAGTTTTTTCATGATCACTGAACGGCCGGGAACCGCCGCAATCACTTTGGTCGCAGCCACACCGTTATCCTGAATCAGACCTTTGAGCGCTTTGACCACCGCGCCGCTATCGACGATCATGTTATTCTGCACAGCGCCGGCGGGAAGCCCGACGCTTCCAGCCTTCAGCAGCCGCCAGCCATTTTTCTCCGGCACCGCCTCGACCATTTTTACTGAACTCGAACCGATATCGAAGGCGACGAAGCCGTCTTTCTGACCCATCGGGCCGAGAAAACCGAAACTAAGTTTGTTTAGAAGTGAGGCCATAATTACTGCTTAAAGACCTTGTTCTTCTCGGACAATTTCAATCCAAGAGCCAGGGTGATTTTTCTTTTAGTCGCCATTCTGCAAGCCATGCCTCTCTCGATGCGATCTAGCGTTAAAGGTGATATGCCTGCTACGCGCGCGCACTCAGCCCTGCTCATCATTTTGGCTTCGCGCAGCCGTTTCACATTGTTAGCATGATTCATTGTCGTTTTTGCATGAGCCGCTGGCAAACCGTGCACTTAGAAGAGAAACCACCATCCAAGTTAATTTAAATTATTTTTAGTTGTGCTTAATTATGACTATCGCCAGATCGCTGCGTGTCCTTAACCAGAAGCAAGATCTTTGCCATTAAAATCTGGAATACATTTCCCAATGGACATCCGATAAAAGGGGCCGCGGCGACTCATGGACGGGAAGAAAATTCCTTGCACTGTCATATTTTTCCACAAGCGGCATTGACGCGTCAGTCCCGACGGCGCGCCGGCGGTTCGACGGTCCATTTGCGTTTGGCCAACGACATCACTAAATAGTCCAAACATGAACAGTTCGGCGGCAAATTTTGCGCGGGTCATTATTCCTTCGCCGCTCGGCCAACCTTTGATCTACGCGGTCCCCGAAGACCTGCGAAATCGCATCGCCGTCGGTATGCGTGTATTGATCCCCCTGGGAAAACGAAAAGTTACCGGTGTTGTGCTGGAGCTGCTTCAGGCCACATCACTGCTTGAGACGAGGCCCATCGAGGCGCTGCCGGACGAGGTTCCGGTCCTCGACCAGACTTTATTGTTCTTGTGCCAGTGGGTCGCGCAGTATTATCTGGCCACACTGGGCGAGGTGCTGGCGACAATATTGCCGCCGCAGCTACGCCGGGAAATCCAGCGCAAAGTCGTTTTATTGCCGGGAGGGTTTGCCCCCAGCGATCCTTTGGAACGTGAGATCCTCCACCGGTTACGTCAAAAAGAGCGCGGCATCAACGTCAAGACTTTGACGCGGCAGATTTCATCGCGCAACATCCACTCGGCCCTTGAACGGCTTCGCTCTCGCGGTGTCGTAGCCATCCATGAGCAGATACCCGGCCGGCGGCGACGACGACATCCGGACTCTTTCGGTGAACTATCGGCGGAACCCTCGGCAAAACCGATGGCTTTCGCTTTGACCGCCGAGCAACAAACGGCTCTTGCCGCTATCGAAGAGCGACGCCGGCAACGCGGCTTTGAAGTGTTCTTGCTGCACGGGGTCACGGGAAGCGGCAAAACCGAAGTCTATCTCCGCGCTATGGAGCGGGCGCGCCAAGCGGGCCGCCAGAGTCTCATTTTAATACCTGAGATCTCCCTGACGCCGCAGTTGCTCGACCGTGTTGGCGCGCGCTTCCCCGGCCGCGTCGGCATCTTACACAGCGCGCTTAGTGGCGTGGAACGTTGGTCACAATGGTGGCGCATAGCGCGCGGCGGCGCCGATGTCGTGATCGGCGCGCGCTCCGCCGTTTTCGCCCCGCTGCCGCGTCTCGGGCTTATCATCGTCGATGAAGAACATGATCCTTCGTACAAACAGGAGGAGGGGCTGCGCTACAACGGCCGCGACGTCGCCGTGGTCCGCGGCAAGCATCTCGCTTGCCCCGTAATTCTCGGTTCCGCCACCCCCGCGGTTGAGAGCTATGAGAATTGCCGCCAGGGACGTTACCGGTTGTTGGAGATGCCCAGGCGCGTGCAATCACGACCGCTGCCCGACATCGAGCTTGTTGATCTGCGCGCGCAAGCGAAAACATCCGGCGGTAATAAATCCGGCGCGCACCGACTCATCTCCCGAGACCTGGCCGATGCGCTGCGCGAAAATTACGCCCGGTCGCGCCAGACTTTGATTTTTCTCAACCGGCGCGGCTTCGCCAATTTCTTGCAGTGCCGGAGTTGTGGCCATATCCTGCGCTGCGCGCATTGCAGCGTGACGCTGACCTTGCATTTTGAGCGAAAAAGCCTGTGTTGCCACCATTGTAATTTTCGCCGGCCCGTAATCGACGTTTGTCCGGCATGTGGCAACCGGGCCCTCGCCGGCGTTGGCTCCGGTACTGAGCAGATCGAACAGGCGCTGCGGCAACTCGTGCCCGGCGCGCGTATCGCTCGCATGGACCGGGACACCACGAGCAAGCGCGGCTCTCATGAATCGTTGATTCGGCGTTGGGAGAAAGGCGAGATCGATATCCTGCTGGGCACCCAAATGATCACCAAAGGCCACGACGTAAGCGGCGTCACCTTAGTGGGCGCGCTGCTTGCGGATATGTCGCTTAATCTGCCGGACTTTCGCGCAGCGGAACGAACTTTTCAATTGCTAAGCCAGGTGGCGGGCCGTTCGGGGCGCGGCGACGATCCGGGACGAGTGGTCGTGCAAACCTTCGCGCCCGACCATTACACCATGCGGCATTTGCTGCACCATGACTATGCGAACTTTTTCGCGGAGGAAATCGATTTTCGCCGGGCGCTTAACTACCCGCCGTTTTGCCGCCTCGTCAGCCTGCGCATCGATGGTCCGAAAGCCGATGATGTCGAAGCCAAGGCAAGGGCCCTGGCCCATGGCCTGCGCGCGCAACTTGCGCGCAATGCAAAATGGCGCGAGCAAATTGAAGTTTTGGGGCCGGCACCGGCGCCCATTGCAAAACTGCGCGGCCGTTATCGCTGGCAACTGCTACTCAAGGGCAAGCAGAGCGCCGCGCTTTTAGAGTTGGCCGGCCGCGCTCGCGCGCTTTGGCCTCGGTCCCGCGCTGGTCGTCTCCACGTTGATGTCGATCCCTACAGTATGTTATGAATTTTAGTGTGTTATGGCGCTTCTCGAGATCCGAAAATATCCCGATGCGGTATTGAGCACCGTGGCGGCGCCGGTTAAAAATATCACCGGCGAAACGGTAAAGTATCTCACCGATATGATAGAAACGATGTATGCCGCCCCTGGGGTTGGCCTCGCCGGGCCCCAGGTCGGCATATCCGAGCGGGTCATCGTGCTCGATATCGACCACGAAAACCCGCGCAAACAGGTTTTCAAGCTGATCAATCCCGTCATTGCCCGCGCTGAGGGAGAAGTCATCTGGGAAGAAGGGTGTCTCAGTGTCGTGGACTTTACCGCCGAGGTGAAGCGGGCCGCTCAGGTCGAAGTGATCGCCTTCGATGAGAATCAAAAGGAAGTCAAGATCGCCGCGGAAGGACTGCTGGCCGTGGCGTTACAACACGAGATCGATCATTTGGACGGGAAACTTTTCATCGACCGTATCAGCCGTTTGAAGCGCGACCTATACCGTCGCAGACGCAAAAAAATGCTGCGCGATGGCACGACGCCCGAGGTGGAAAACCCGCGCGTGATGATTTAGCCTCAAGCCTGGCTGTTGTTCTGGCGCTCCGCGCTCCGATTTTCATGTCCACCGGCTGGCCGATCGTATTCATGGGGACCCCGGAGATCGCAGCGGTCACCCTCGAAGATCTGCTCCGAGGTCCCGACACAGTCGTGGGTATCGTCACGCAACCCGATCGCCCCTCCGGCAGGGGTCGGCACAGTGTATCGTCGCCGGTGCGTCGGCTTGGCACAATTCGCGGCATTCCCGTGGCTGCGCCGGAAAAGATTCGCGATACCGCATTTCTGGAAATACTCAAACATTGGAACCCTCAGATCATCGTCGTGGTGGCCTACGGCCGGATTCTCCCCAAGGCCGTCCTTGATCTATCTCCCCACGGATGCCTAAACGTGCACTACTCGCTTCTGCCCAAGTACCGCGGCGCGGCGCCGGTTGCGTGGACGATCATCAACGGCGATGAACAAGCCGGCGTCACAACCATGCGCCTTGTGGAAAAAATGGACGCAGGTCCGATTTACTTGCAGGAGGCCATGACGGTGGGGCCGGAGGAAACCACGGCGTCTCTACAAGCGAAGCTGGCGCCGTTGGGCGCGCGGCTCATGTTGGAAACCATTCGAAAACTCAAGGAAGGTTCGTTGCAGGCCAATGCGCAAGATGAAAAGGCCGCGACGCTGGCTCCCATGCTCAAGAAAGAGGACGGCATGATCGACTGGCGCCAATCTGCGATTCAAATAGAACGGCGGGTTCGCGGCTTTACGCCCTGGCCCTCCGCCTACACCCGCTGCGCAGGCAAACTGCTCAAAATTCACCGCGCTCGGATCGTTGCCGTGCCAGATGCAATGAACCCCGGTGAAGTTGTGCGCGCCGACGCCGGAGGTTTTTGGATCGCAACCGGTTCGGGGGTCTTGAGCCTAGAAGAAGTGCAACTGGAAGGGAAGCGGCGGCTTGCGGGCGTCGATTTCGTACGAGGGGCGAGGGTGGCCAAAGGTGATCGCCTCTGACCATGCACGCGATCCAAGCGTGCGCCAGACTGCGGCTGATATCCTCCTTAAGGTCGATGTCCGAAGAGCCTACGGCGATGTCCTGCTCCATCACGCCCTAGATGGAACTGGCCTAAGCGACCGCGACCGCGGGCTGCTAACCGAACTCGTCTACGGTACGCTGCGCTGGCGCGGCAGATTGGACGCTGAGCTCACAACGCTAACGCGCCGACCTCTCGAGAAGACCGATCCGTTCCTGCGCAATTTGCTGCGCTTGAGTCTCTATCAACTCCGATTCCTCGACAAGATTCCCGCATACGCAATCATCAATGAAGCCGTGGGGCTCGCCAAAGCGCGGGCGCGGGCCGGCGGTTTTGTCAACGCAGTCCTGCGCCGTGCCTTGCGTGATAAATGGGAACTCCCTCAGCCGGATCTGAAGGCCGCATCCGTCGCGGCTTTAGCCGAATACTGGGCTCACCCCGCATGGCTCGTCGAAAAATGGTTTGAAATGTTCGGCACCGAGGAAACGATCGCGCTGCTCAAGGCGAACAATCAGCCGGCACCACTGGTCTTGCGCGCCAATGCGCTGAAGGGAACGACCGAAGAGTTGATCCATCTGTTTCGCAGTAATGGGATTGAAGCATTGCCTACGCCGCGGTCGCCGCATGGAATCGTACTTCAGTCGCGTTCGCCTGTCAGTCGGTTGCCAGGGTTCAGCAGCGGACGCTTTCAGGTACAGGGTGAAGCGTCACAACTGGTGGCTTTTCTGCTCGGACCGCAACCCGGTGAGCGCGTTCTGGACGCTTGCGCGGCGCCGGGAGGCAAAACCACCCATATTGCGGAATTGATGGGTGACACTGGCGAAGTTACAGCTGCGGATATCTCGACTACTGGATTAAAAAAAATCGCCGAAAATGCCGCACGTCTGGGATTGCGTTCTATTAAGGCCCTGGCGGCCGACTTTGATAAACCGTTGCCGCCCACCACGAAGGAGCCTTATGACCGCATCCTGGTGGACTCGCCGTGCAGCGGTCTCGGCACGCTGCGCTCACATCCAGAAATAAAATGGCAACGCAGCGACAAAGACATCGCGCGCTTGGCGGGGTTGCAGAGACGCATTCTTACCCGCGCCGCAAGCCTTCTCAAGCCGAACGGCATTCTCGTCTACTCTACCTGCACGTTGACCCGCGAGGAAAACGAAATCGTCATCAACGACTTTTTGGCGCGCCATCAAGGGTTTGTCTTGGGTGAGGCCGAGGAGTATCTTCCCGAACAAGCCAAGAGCATGGCGCAAGGCCGCTATTTTCTCGCGCTGCCGCACCGCCATAATACTGATGGTTTCTTTGCCGCGCGCATGAGAAAGGTAACGTGAATGCAAGCGATCAAAATCGCGCCTTCCATATTATCCGCCGATTTTAGCCGCCTCAAGGAGGAGATCGAGGCCGTGGAAGCGGCCGGCGCCGACTGGCTTCATGTCGATGTCATGGATGGCCACTTCGTGCCCAACATCACCATCGGCCCGGTGGTGGTGGAATGGGTGCGCAAGGTTACAAGAATCCCGCTCGACGTTCACCTGATGATCACCGATCCGGACAAGTATGCCCCGGAGTTTATCAAAGCCGGCGCCGACTGGGTATCGATCCATCCCGAGACCTGCGCTGATCCTAATCTAAGCCTCAAGAAGATCCGCGCGCTCGGTGCCAAGGCTTCCGTCGCCGTTAACCCCGACGTGCCGCTGGCGAAGATCGAGAGCTGCTTTTCCGATGCCGACATGATTCTCATAATGTCGGTCTTCCCAGGCTTCGGCGGCCAGTCTTTTATTTCCGACGTGCTGCCGAAAATCGCCGACCTGCGTTCGCTCATCGAGGAACGCAAGCTAGCGCTGCTCGTCGAAGTCGATGGCGGCATTAAGACCGATAACATCGATCGGGTGGTCCGCGCCGGTGCGGAAGTCATCGTCTCGGGCTCCGGTATCTTCAAGGCACCGGACTACGCGGCGACCATTCGCGCAATGAGGAAGAAGGCCGAAAAGGTATAAACCGGGCGATTCACGAGTAAGCACAAGGTCCTGCCCGGTAAAACTCTCAGACAATCCATCGCGATTGGCACATTGCGATCTACTATTGCTATCGCTCACACCGCGATGACCGCTGTTGTTTTCTCATTTGCGTGTGCTAGGTTGAGCGGATCGGGGCGTGGCTCAGCTTGGTAGAGCGCACGGTTCGGGACCGTGAGGCCGGTGGTTCAAATCCACTCGCCCCGACCAATTCTCTTCACTTTCGTTTTCAATCACTTCGGTTATCGTGTCGTCGGTACCATCGCATAGGGTTCCGGTAAAGGTTCCGGGTTTTGCCCCGAAAAGGCGCTCTAGCTGCTCTTGCGAGTCGCTTCGAATGTAGCGCCCATAGTGCTTTTCGATCATTGCCACAGACGTACCGCAATACTCGGCCAGCCACTTGATGTTAAGCCCTTGTGACAATCCCACGGATATGAACGTGTGCCGCGTGGCGTAGAATTTTCGCGGCCTGATGCCGCAAGCCCTTAGCGCCCGGTACCAGTACTTCTTTCGCCATTTGTCTTCGTTGATAGCCCGCCCCTCGCTGTTCTTGAACACTAGGTCCGTCTCGGTCACGTGCAGGGGTTTAATGGGCTTCAGCGCTTCAATGACGGGCAATCCCAGCGCTATCACCCGCTCGCTTGCCGCCGTCTTGGTTGGACCATCTTCGCCCATGTAATGGACTTGCTAATAGACAGCGTGCCTAGCTTCAAGTCGATGTCGCCCCACCGAAGCGCGATGATCTCGCTTGGCCTGGCGCCGGTTCCGAACAGGGTGGCGACGAAGGGATAATAGAAACCGTGCTTCTGGCGAAAGTGCTTCAAGATAACGTCGCGCTCTTCCGGCGTGAACGGGTCGGGCTTCGACGTGGGGAGCCTCTTCCATCTCAGGTTGGCGAAGTGGTCGGTCAATCCAAGGCTCGGCTTTTCCGCCCTGGCGTCCCGCATCATGGCCCGGAACGTGCCGTCGATGATATTGCGGCAGGACTTGAGGCTGAGACCGCCCACTTGATTCAGACTCGCCCGAAACACGTCCAGCGCCATTAAATCCACATCCACAAGGCGCTTGCTCTCGAAGTTCGGCAGGATATAGCGGCGGAATTGCCGCACGTAATCATGGTGCAGCCCCGGACGCACAAAAGGTGGTTTCCTGCGCTCTATCCAATCGCGGTAGTATTCAGCCACTGTTAGACTTCTTTCAGCGGCCTGCGCGTCGCTCTTCGGCCTAAAATCGTCCGCTTTGTTGCCATTCGGGAACCACTTGAGATAATCGAACGTCCCGGCCTTTATCTGTTCGGTGATTTCCACTGCTTTGCCTTCGGCCTTGATGCGGTTCTTTGCCGTGTCTTTCCAGTCCGTCCCTTGCCAAAACTCTCGGCCGTTCCAGTAGAACCGAAACGCCAATTTACCGTGCCGACTCACCTTCACCTTGCAAGCCATCAGCGCTTTCCTTTCTGTTTGCTCGTCGTTGTTTTCCAAGATAACGCCACGTACCGGCAAGACCTATTATTGTTCGCATCGCTGCGCGCAGATCGTTGCCAGCAGGGCCTATCGAGACCGAAACAAAGAGAAGTTGAAGATTAAGGAGCGAGAGCGAAAACGGAAAAGCTATGTTAAAAAGAGATAGCGATTCGCGTTGAGCGGGCAATGAAAAAATGCAGGCAATCAGCCGCTGGTTAAAGCGCCGCCTTAGGCAAGCGCTCGGCACCGCATTGCCGACTGGTAATTTATGAGTGAAACAAAAACGCTTTATAAGAAATTTCTATTGCTTCTGCGTGGATTCAAGAACAGCGGTAAATTGGGACAACTCCTTAAGAATGTGAGCGTATCATGTCTCGCCATACTATTCTGTCTGGTGTCGTTGGAAATATTAATGATAGTTTTCGAGCCCTATATGTTTATAGGGTTTTATCAATACGATCGTGAGCTTGGATTTAAAGTGCGTTCTTATGCCAACGGCTCAAACCGGTTTGGCTTTAATGATGAAGACTATTCGCTCATTAAACCGGAGGGCATTGTTCGCATATTGATCGTCGGCGATTCGTTTGGCTGGGCCGGGGGAAAAGATGGAAACTATACGGCGCTATTAGAAAAGAAATTCGAGGAATATTACGGCACACATCGGGTCGACATAATTAATGCAGGATACCCAATGACACATACGGATGAACAACTTGAGATGTTGAAAAAGTATGGACTGCAATATCAGCCGGATATGGTGTTTTTAGGATTCTTTGCGGGAAATGACTTTGTCGACGCCGATCCATACAGAAAACGTATCGTCGTCAATGATACATACTATGATATTGACAGACGATGTGAAAAAATATTTCTAGGATATCCAATTATTGGTAAGTCGCGGGTGTGGACCTTCGTCAAACAAAAACTCGTTGTTTGGAATGAACTCAATAAAGCACGCACACAACAAGATGCGCAAACGCAGCAAACAAACAAGGAAAAAGGTACTTGCACGTTTTCTGAAGAAGCCTTTTTATATATTGAACGGGCACGATTGGAATTATGTAATATTAGAAAGAGAACCTATCAGAAGAACATCGATTTTATTTTGCGGAGCTTATCGCAGATGCAAGAATTATTGGCTCGTAATAAAATTAGGTTTGCTGTCGGGATATACCCCGACGAATTTCAGGTAGATGAAAACTTAAGAGTGCAGATATATAAGAACTTTGGCCTAGAGCAAGACGATTATGACATTGAATTCATGCAAAATGTCCTTTCAAGACACTTGAAGGCGAAGCGGATACCCTATTTAGATCTGTTGGATACATTCCGATCCAGGGGAAAATTCGAGCCACTGTATTTGTGTAGAGACACTCATTGGAATCAGGCAGGCAATGAACTGGCGGCAAATACGATTTTTCAATATTTGCTTCCTCAAGTGGAGTCTGTAATTCAAGATAAATAGCACATTCCGACGAAGACGACACAACGAGTCTTTGCGTGGCCTTTTTATTTCCAGCGAATGCCGGCGAAGACGGGTTTGCAGGAGGGGGCAACGGGTCTATAGCGGTGGAGTGCCCGAATCTATTCCGGGGACCCTACGTGACCCATTCCCGTGACTCACTGGGACGGGGACCCGTGAAGGTGCCACCCCCTTTCTCGCTTTCTCTAGTCAAGAAGGCTGACTAAAAACCCGTTTTTATGGCATCGCCGTTCGACGGTCACGGGTTGCATAGGTGGGGCATCCCTCCAGCGTGGGACCTCGTCACCCCACCCCTGGAGGGTGCGACCCCGTTAGGCGACGTGGGGTTTTGCCGTTGAGGTGCCCCACTGCGTTGAGCTGGTATGGATTACCTGAATACCTAGTTCAGATACAGTTTCCCAACCTCGGCTCACTCGACGACCTCCTTTTAGCTTGCCAGTTCCCGACCGGAACGTCTTTGCCCGGCGCGATGTTGAAACAGCGCTTGAACAGAGGCAGGTCGTTATCGAGATTGAACCGAATGCGAAGATCGGAAAACTCACCGGGGAAAAAGTCGTAGCGGCCGCACATGGTCTGGAAGCTATAGCTGCGCGAGATAAAAACGTCAACGCGATTTATTTGCAGCGAAGCGTCGAACACTTCAATCCTGCTTGAACGTTGGGCCGTGTCCGTATAAGACCTCTCGCCTCGTGAGCGGCTGAGGCTCGAAAGCGCTGTACGGCAACGGGCAATGTCGGCAAGCTCCCTTCCTCCGGTCCGAACTCTACTCACCCTAAAATGGCAATTTGTCGACGGCCTCGGCGGCCTCGTCTATCGCCCCATGTGCCGCATCGCCCGCAACAGGCACGATGGAAGTCACTGCGCCTACCACGCGCATCGGCACCGTAACCAATTTGGTGAGAAGACAACCGGACAGTAGGATCGTCACAGTCAGCAAGCATAACGCTCTGATCAATCGCATAATAGCCTCCATAGTTTTCTAAGTCTCACGCAGCATCCATATTGTCGATTTAGTCCACGCCGCCCGGTCGAGTCAACGCCTCCTCTGATCAATGCCGATGCTGTAGAAGCGTAGAAGCTCGGGTCAAGTTTAAACAGGCGCAGTTTTGTCGCCCATTCCGCGTTGTTCGTAGCGGCTTCCACATTTCAATCTCTGCTCGAATGTGCGTTTCGATGAATTCTTTCATACGGTTGTAAACGTCGTCGATTGGTAGAGAAAGAAGGTCTCCTGCTGGAGAAAGATGTGAGTGAAATTTGATCTTGAAGTCTTGGGCTCACACTCGCATCAACCGGACGCCGCAGCCGCGCCGGTTACGCGTCCAGTTAACTCTCTCTAATTGGCTTGATTTCTCCTTCGGTCTGGAAGTGCCCCTATTTCAGTTCCTCGCGGGTGACGGTGCGGGCGTCTTTATCGTCCCGCAAGCCGACGAATTTTGAGTGCCGCAGGTGCCCGTCTGGCGTCCACTCAGCAAACTCGATCTGGGCGACCACCTCGGGCTTTACCCACCTGCAGTTTTTTCATCTCCTCTTTCGTCAAGGCCCACTGCGTGCGCTTGCGTTCCGGCAGATTGGCAAAAGGGCACGTGGTGATTTCTGCCGGTTAGGGCGCTGCCTTTAAGCAAGACGCCTTGCCTCCAAAGGATGCAAGTACAAATAAACCGCATCAAAGCCCCGCGCTTTTGGAGAAAGAGCATCATGGGGCCACCTAAGCATTCCGGAATTCTGCGTTACATCCACGACAAGGAGTAGCGAAACTCGATCTATAGCAGTTCGGTACTTTGCAAGCTTCCGAGACTTTTCCTGCACAGTGAGCGCTATGTCATCAACACTTAGCCACCCCTGCCAGTCGACAGAATTGTTGACACACACCCAACGCGAGTATCGTCCGGCCTCAGGTGGAAGCGGAGTCAGGTAAAATTTCGTATCCGGACCTAGGCTGAACTCGCTCGACTGCCATGGCTCGTCGTTGCGTTCTTCTATCAGTCGATCACTGAGCGCATGCAACTCAAACTTGAACCCGTCAGCGATTATCGCCTGCACAAGGAGCGGCAATCCAGAACGCGAATAGTAGCGGCCTGCTAGGCGCCTCAGACACTTGTCGCGCCCCGATTCCCCCGCTTTCGAAGGAGACCCTGATTGCCTCCGATCACGGAATACCTGTACGACCTCAAGCCCAAACTGCCCACGAGCGTCCGAAAGCACAAAATCAGGCGCTTCTCGCTCCGTCACCAACTGGAAATCCTGCTCGATATGCTCGATGAAACCTTCAACGAAGATTCGTTCCAGTCGTTTCGATGCCATGTTGTCGCCCTAACGATTTGGGTGAGAGGTGGCGTCCGTCGCGTCCTTTTCAACCCAATAGTTAGATGAAGTCTAGTTCACTGCAACACCCATTGGGTAACGTTCTGAGAGTTGGCACCTTTAGCGCCCCGTGAGCCCGTTTCCCGAGACGTTCTCTCAGCCGACCGGTCGGCGAAAGAGATGCGAAGATCGATGTCACCGGCGCGGGGTTCGCGCGGTTATGGTCGTTTCTGTCCACTCAATGACACGGAACTGCTCCTTCATCAAAAAAAGATAGGGCCGTTCGATAGTGCCGGTGGGATCATCTGTCTTTTGGATGAGCTTCGCGACGTACTCGTTGCATACTCTGGTGGTTCGGTCGCATTCGACGCGCACGCTGTTAACAAGCGGCACCTCCACTGTAGCTCGTTGGGAGATGAGGCGCCACGTACCCTGAATCATGACTTGTCTCCCATCACTTGAGATGACGAACTGCTTCTGGTCGGTCGTGATTTCGGCACAGCGAGCGGAGACTACGAGTAGAAGAGCCGCGCTTGATGTTAGCGACGCTATTCGCATACTCTCTTTGGGCTGCCAATGCTGTGCGGTCAACTATGATTATACAGATCTGCCATTTGCGATATTAATCCCGGCAAAGGCCGCCCGCAAGTCGAGGGCCGACTTCAACCTGAGCGTTCCGCTCACGGCTCTCTCACAAGCCATCCACCCAAAAGATTGGCGTACGTTATCAGCTCCAGCGATGACGCCCCCTTGTCCATTCTCTGATTGAGCTTCGCCATCGCCTTCAGCGCCAGCCCATATGCGAGGGAGTCAATCGTCTCGATGACGCGCGCCCTAACGATCTCGACGACCTCGTTATTTGGGCCGTTGGCGGCCGACCACGCGCCATGCCCATGGCTTATGTCCTTCACCGTGCTACGCGGTACCCCCGTGAGGCTGACGATTTGCTCCGGCTCGAAACGCATGTCGGCCAAGATCTTGACCAGGACGGCGTGTGCTAAATCTGTGCGTTTACCTCTGGGCATGTGCATGTTTCCCTTCGCTCCGGGCATCACGTTAACCAAGGTCCCAACTTTTGCCTCCGTGCGTTTTGCCATAAGCGCTTTTTGTTGTTTCGCGCTGTAAACCCAACATCCATTCACGTTAACCCCGGTGCCGGGGTGCGCCCATGGTCCACCCGCTGGGTTGATTGTTGCGAACCGGAACGTTCCGGTTTTGGCGGGAATTGGCGGGTGAATCGCGGGACTTTTCGGGACGCACACCTAAGCGCCATAAACGACGAAAGCGCCGCAACCACTTAGGGTTAAGACGCTTTCACTTGCTCTGAGTTTTTTTACTGGCGTGGTTCAAATCCACTCGCCCCGACCAATCTCTCTAGCGTGACCCTCGGTTGCGGGTATCAAGGCGGGCGTTTCGAGCTGGGAGCGAAGTTTACGCAATCAGCTGCGTGAATTGCTCTTGCGTCGGCGGCGCTGTTGATTCCGGCGATTCATGCGTCGGGATCGTCATAGTAAAAGTCGTCCCCTGCCCAGGCGAGCTTTCTACTTCGATCTTACCGTTAAGCAACTCTACATACTTCTTTACGATGAAAAGGCCTACGCCCACGCCACCGTGAGAACGCGTGTGCGAGCTATCGACCTGGCGGAACATATCGAAAATCACCGGCAACTTGTCTTTTTCGATCCCTATGCCGGTGTCCTTCACCACGATTTCGACCGAATCATGAAAACACCGAGCGGAAATGGTCACGCTGCCATCCTCGGTAAATTTCATGGCATTGTGAATGAGGTTTTGCAGGATATGCTTCAGTTTGTCACCGTCCGTCTTCACGGTCGGCATGTCGTTTGGAACATCCCATATCAGAACGGTTGACCCTTGCCGCAGGGCATCAAAGGTGCTCTGCAGGTTCCTGAAAAGATCGATGAGATTGGTGTGCTCGAAATAAGCTTGAACCGACCCCGCTTGGAGACTCCCAACTTGTAAAATTTCATTGATCATTCTGAGCAACTCATTGGATTGAAAACTGATCTTTTCGGTAATCTTTCTTTGCTCGGGGTTTACCTCGCCTGCGATTCCGATCGACAATGCCTGGGCGTATCCGCCAATCACGCTCAGGGGTGTTCTAAGCTCGTGCGACATGACGTTTAAGAATTCATCCTTGGCGTGAATCGCTTTCGCCAGATCGATAGCCTGTTGTCGACTATTCTCATAGAGTTCAGAGTTGAAGATTGCAATTGCTACCTGACCCGCCAGTGTAGCCAAGAACGCGACTTCTTCGTTGGGAAATACATGGGGCTCCCGCAGGTAAAACGCCAGCGCTCCAAGAACCTTCCCTTCCACCGAGAGGGGTAACCCGACGAATCCGGTCCAGCCATTTTTTCGCAAGGGCTCGAACAACGCGGAGCTCGTGTCGAGATTAAGATTCTCAATTACCACCGGGTCTTCTTGGTTGACCAGCATCTGGCTCAACCGTAGAGCCAGGCCCTCGGCGGCGGCTCCACCCTCCCCACTGCGCAGCTCCGGCGCCAGGTTACGTTCCGCTATCGGAACGAGGCGCCCCGTGATTCGGTCATACCAACAAACGGAAGCCGCCGAGTAGGGTAAGACCGATTTGACCCTGGCAAAGAGGGCGTCGAACAGAACTGAATGGTCCAACGTGCTGTTGATTGCTGCGCCGATCTCGTGGAGGGAGCTGATGCGTTGATGCTGGCGCAATACTTCTTCTTGGGCGCGCTCACGCTCGGTGACTTCATTTTTCAAAAAATCGTTGGCTAGTTGCAATTGCCCGTTTGCCCGACGCAATGCCTCACTCCTCTCGATGACCTCCTCAAAAAGTCGTGTTTTCTCTACCGCAACGGCGATATGGTCACACATCGCGTTCAGCGATCTTGCGTCGTGATCGTTGAGCTGCATAATTTCATTACTGCTGAACGCGGCGACGCCAAATACTTGTGTCTTCGTCTTGATGGGCAGAGCGGCGAAAAAATGCAACCCGGCGGCATGGGTCGTTTTGCCTTCACTCAAAGCGAAGTAACGAGGGTCTGTTTGAACGTCTTCGAAGAAGGCAGGTTCGCCGGATTCCGCCACCCTCCCCACCACACTCTGACCCCTTCGAAAAGGTCCGATGCACACCTGAGAGGCTTGAATCGCGCTATAAGAGGCCTCGAGGGTTAGCGTCTCAAAGTGGCCGTCATACAAAAAAAATCTGATCGTATGGAAGTCGAAAAGTTCCCTGATCTGCTCGATAACGTAGTTGAGCACGGTTGCCATGTCCAGCGATTGGTTTATCAGCGTAGTAACGCCGTAAAGAGCCGAGAGTTCCCGCGTACGCAGTTCGATCTTTGTCTCGAGAGTCTCCTGAGCATTTTTCAGCGCGATCGCCATTTGATTGAACTTGGCGCCCAACTCGCCTATTTCGTCATTGGTGTCGATTTCGACACGGTGGTTCAGGTTGCCCTTTTCGATGATGTTGGCGCCGTCCCGAAGTTTTAAGATTGGTCGGGTGATTCGATTACTGAGAAATACGATGATCACAACTCCCATCAACAGCCCTGCCACCATGAGCGTCTTGGTAAAGAATTCCAGCTTTTTTAAATCAGCCAGGGCAAATGCAACCGGCTCCTCGATGATCACCGCCCATCCCAAGTCGGGTACGACTGCGTAGGTACTTAGAACGTCATCGCCATTCAATCCTATTCCTTTTGTCCCCGCTATCTGGTTCTTCGAGCCAGTGAGAAATTCAGCCACCTTGGGAATGTGCATCAGGTCAGGGTTCTCCAGCACCAACAAAGGATCCTTGTTAGCAATGAGCCTTCCCCTTTCATTCACGAGGTACATGAAACCCGCGTGGCCGAATTTCTCTTCTCGCATCAGCTCCCATAGAAATTTCATGTTGGTCTTGGCGACAATAACACCGACAATTTTTCGTCGTATGGATGTCAGGGGGACAGCCAATAAGAGATAGGGCTCAGCCCGGTTTGAAGTAAACACTGGGCTCACATAGCCGCCTCCCCCTATTGCGGTCTTGTAGGCGATATCATCGCTCAGATCCCTCAGATCGGCGTCAAAATACACCTTGCGGTCGGATATTCTGAGCCGCTCACGCCCCCTATCATCTATAATGGAGATCTCTTCGAAGGATCCATCTTCTTTCAGCAGTAGATTTATCAAAATCGGCTGTTCGTCATTGCCGATGGGATATAGAGTCAAGCCGTTTGCGGCATCACGCAAGCGTTCGATCTTTCGCCCTATATATGTCTGAATGTGGCGGGCAGTGAGCGTTGCCACCTCTTTTTGAAGCGCCGCAGTCGACTGCGCGATTTGGCGACGGGTATAAATCGAACCCGCAAGCGTGTTAAGGCCGAGGGCTGCGCCAATCAGGCCGAGTCCCCAGGTCATCAACCATCGCCTGATGCCACCCCGAAAAAAAATGGCGGCTATTTTATCAGACTTTTGACTCATATGTGAACCTAGTCCGCCCTAAGTATGATTCCTTAAACTCAAGCTTCGATCGATTGCCTTACTCGAGTTTACCTTTCGGACTAGACTAAACCCTACGGGTCCTCTCAATAGTTAGGTCACCGGAACTAAATCTGAACTCCTGGCCCGATCAGACCCCGATGTCCATCGCGCCGCCCGCTTCCAAAATCAGGCTGTCAATTGTGGCGCTGTCCTCCAAAGTTCCCCGCAAAGGGCTTCTACTCCAACAACTAAAATCGGCAGGAATAGACAAATCTGTGATTTACTTGAGCACTGAGCCCAAATGAACGCGACTTGCCGACCCGTTAAGAAAAAAATTGACAAAAATTGCGTAAGCGGTCAGAATTTTGAATTCAGATGAATCCGTACTTAAAGCACCCGTTGCCGCTTGGGTTCTGCAGGTAAATTATGGAGGCAAAATCGGGCGTTCTGGCCTTGTCACTCTTTACCGTGTTGCCCGATGCCCTAATTCCGGTTCCTGCCACAGGAAACGCAGCAATAACATCTGAATTCGCTCAGGCCGTCGGAATTGTCGTCAGTGGTAACAGATTTCTTATCATTGTCCCTATATCGACAAAGCACGCCGGGCTGGGTGAAATTCGAACGCCCACCAATGTGGTGGAGTCCACAACGGTCCTCTTATTGCTACATGCTACGCATACCTTGTTTATAAAAGATTACATCCCCTACGGCAGACGTCATTTCGTTGCCTATACCTTGTCGCCGAAGCATTATGCTTCCCGCGCACGAGTTTCGTCAGCGCCTTTGCTCACCGAAATCAACATGCCAGTTAGCAGAATTGAAATTCGACAATGAAGTAGCCGCGTGAAGCATTCAAATTCAAAAACTATGCAGCTGTGTTTGCAAATTGGTCTCACGATGGAGTTGGACGCCAGCCAGTTTTACCACGTGATCCGATGGGCAAGAAAACATCTCCGTTAGCGCGTTTTCTATTTTTGCGCGCAAAGATGAGGAGACTAAGAGGATGCTCGTAACTGATAAATTTGTTTTTCTCC